>NZ_KV787055.1:0-24507 GCF_001806995.1 Corynebacterium sp. HMSC11D10 | reverse complement strand
CGGAATACCCCTACCAACTACGCGCACTCAGCAGTGCTCTACGAGCACTACGCACGTGTTGGCCGTCATGAAAAAGCCAGGGCAACCCTTGATACCGTGCGCAAACGGGACATAGGTTTGGCCGAGCTTCCGGAGGATGGGCAGGCGCTTTCTCAAACGTCGCAGGTGTTGACCCAGTA
This sequence comes from Corynebacterium sp. HMSC11D10, assembly GCF_001806995.1. Taxonomy (NCBI): domain Bacteria; kingdom Bacillati; phylum Actinomycetota; class Actinomycetes; order Mycobacteriales; family Corynebacteriaceae; genus Corynebacterium; species Corynebacterium sp. HMSC11D10. The sequence goes on along the minus strand of NZ_KV787055.1, from coordinate 24,328 downwards.
CTGCACCGCGCTCGTGTCAGAGTATGACAGTCCCGATGCGACGGTACCGCGCTTTGCCCATACGGTTGTGCTTGCAGCACCACTGATCCTTCGTGGGGTTCCTGATTCTCTCCGCCAGGAGTTTGCTTCCGCCGTGCACGATTCTTGTGTCACCCTGCTGCAAACTGACAGCGGTACACCCGAGCAGCGCAGCATGTGGGAAGCGATGAAGGAAATCGCAGAGCAGATGTAGTCATCGCGGTACTTCCCGGTGTTCCTCAGTGCGCGCATGCTTGAGTTGCGCGGCTGGCTAAAACAAAGCAAACGCAAAAACGGGCTCAGCATCACGCTGAGCCCGTTTCTTGTTATTCAACCAGGATTAGTGGTCGACCGGAGCCTCCACACCAACACCGGTGAGGGAACGAACCTCCATCTCGGCCTGGAGTTCATCGAAGTTGTCCGGCTTGCCCAGGAAGGTGCCGATAAGGCCACCCAGGAAGCCGAGCGGGATGGACACGAGGCCCGGGCTGGTCAGCGGGAAGATGGACCAGTCGGCGTCCGGGAACATCGCGGTCGGGCTGCCAGAGACCGCCGGCGACAGGGCGATCAGCACCAGCGCGGAGATCAGGCCGGTGTAGATCGACGCAACCGCGCCGGTGGTGTTGAAGCGCTTCCAGTACAGGGAGTACAGGATGGTCGGCAGGTTTGCGGATGCCGCGATCGCGAACGCGAGGGACACCAGGAAGGCCACGTTCTGCTGCATCGCCAGGATGCCCAGGACGATGGAGACGATGCCAAGCACCACCACGGTGATGCGGGAGACGCGGACCTGCTCATCCTCGGTGGCCTGGCCGTCTCGAAGCACCGCGTTGTACACGTCGTGCGCGATGGATGCGGAGGCGGTAATCGCCAGGCCTGCCACCACGGCAAGCACCGTTGCGAAGGCGACCGCGGAGATCAGCGCCATGAAGATGGAGCCACCGAGCTCGAATGCGAGCAGCGGTGCCGCGGCGTTCGCGCCACCAGGTGCGGCAAGGATGCGGTCCGGGCCGACGAATGCTGCAGCAGCGTAGCCGAGCACCAGGGTCAGCAGGTAGAACGAACCGATGAGAACGATTGCCCAGGTCACGGACTTGCGGGCTTCCTTGGCCGTCGGCACCGTGTAGAAGCGCATGAGCACGTGCGGCAGACCCGCGGTACCAAGCACCAGGGAAAGACCCAGCGACAGGAAGTCGAGCTTCGAGGTGGTGGTCGCACCGTACTTCAGGCCCGGCTTGAGGAGATCCTCGGCCTGGTAGCCCTTCTCCGCGATGTACTGGGACGCGGCGTGGGTGTCGATCGCCTGGTTGAGCACCGCATTCATGCCACCCTTGGCCATGATGAAGGCGAGGATCGACATGATCAGCACGCCGGCGATGAGCAACACGGCCTTGATCATCTGCACGTAGGTGGTGCCCTTCATGCCGCCGATGAGGACGTAGGCGATCATGATCACGCCGACGATGGCAACACAGATTGCCTGTGCGGCGAAGGAGTGCAGGTCCAGCAGCACGGACACCAGCGAGCCGGCGCCGGCCATCTGTGCGATGAGGTAGAACAGCGACACGAACAGGGTGCCGAAAGCTGCGGCCACACGCACCGGCTTCTGGCGGAGGCGGAACGACAGCACGTCCGCCATGGTGAAGCGGCCGACGTTTCGCAGCGGCTCGGCGACCAGCAGCAGGGCGACCAGCCATGCGACGAAGAAGCCGATGGAGTAAAGGAAGCCGTCGTAACCGCTCAGCGCGATGGAGCCGACGATGCCCAGGAAGGACGCGGCGGACAGGTAGTCGCCGGCGATGGCGAGGCCGTTCTGGGTGCCGCTGAAGGATGCGCCGCCGGTGTAGAAGTCGGCGGATTCGCTGGTGGTTTTGCCAGCGCGGGTCACAATGAAGAGGGTGACCACGATGAACGCGCCGAAGATGGCGATGTTCAGCAGAGGGTTGCCGGTGGCGGTGCTTTCAGCCGCTGTGGCGTTGATGTACGTCTGCATGGCTTAGCCCTCCATTTCCTGGCGAATGTGCGCTGCACGGGGTTCGATGTTCTTGTTTGCCCACTTCACGTAGACCCAGGTGATCAGGAATGTGGTCAAGAACTGTGCAAGTCCGAGCCACAGTCCAAGGTTGAGGCCTAGGAAGGGCCGCGCCATGACATCGGGCGCGAAGGTAGCAAAGACGACATAGAAGACGTACCAGAGGAACGCCGCAATCATCACCGGGAAGGTGAAGCCACGGAATGTTCCACGCAGATCTTGGAATTCGGGGCTCTGTTGCATTGCCACAAACTCGTCTGGCGTGGGCTCGCGGCGCTGCGGGACAGCGGGGGAACCTGTCATTGCCTCGATCCTTTCTTGTTCACGGGATTGGGTCTTGCCTTGCCGACAATTCGCGATTCTCGACTCAACAATGTGGAGTGTAACGTATCACACACTCACGGAAACTTGTTTAACTCCTCTCACCCCTACCCCTACCCCCGAAAAGTCACGCTTTTCGTTGCGACGAGAAAAGCCCGCCCGGCCGCTTCCACGGCCGAACGGGCTCAAATCCACTCCCAGGAAAACCTTTATCCCGGGAACGTCAGCGGATCCCCTGACATACGCTCCCCTTGCACCGCATCGAGGGTGGCAACATCTTCGTCGGTGAGCTTCACATTTACCGCGCCAAGATTTTCGACAAGGCGCTGCGGGTTCTTCGTCTTCGGCACCACGGAGCAACCAAGCTTCATCAGATACGCCAGGCACACCTGCGCGGGCGTCGCCTCGTGGGCCTGCGCGACCGCCTGGATCGCGGGGTCGTCGAAGTTGGAGCCGCGAGCAATCGGCGCCCACGCCTCGGTGAGAATGTTGTGCTCCTCGTGGTAGGCACGCAGCTCTGGCTGCGTGAAGCCGGCGTGCAACTCCACCTGGTTGAGCACGGGCGTGATACCGGTGGCGTTAATGATGTCGTCGAGAACCTCTGGGTAGAAGTTGGCGACACCAACCGACTGGAGCCGACCCATGCCCTGCAGTTCGGCGAGCTGCTCGAAGGCCTTCACATACGTGCCGTTCTGCGGCCAGGGCCAGTGCACGAGGTAGAGGTCGATGAACTCCAGGCCGAGGCGCTCGAGAGACTCGTTGTACGCCTCAAGCGCGCGCTCCTGGTCGTCGTTCCACAGCTTGGTGGTGATGAACAGTTCCTCGCGCGTGACATCCCCCGCCTTGATCGCATCGTTGACGGCCTTACCTACCTCCACCTCGTTGCCGTAGAGCGACGCGGTGTCGATGTGGCGGTAGCCCAATTCGATAGCGGTGCGCACGGTCCGCTCCACGTCCTCGCCCTGGAGCTTGTAGGTGCCCAGGCCAAGCAGCGGGAGATCGTAGCCGTCGTTGAGCGTAGTTACCGGGATTCGCATGCGCTTTCCCCTAACGGGCGTCGAGCAGGTCGATAATGAAGATCAGGGTGCGGCCAGACAGCGGATGGCCGCCACCTGCCGGGCCGTATGCCTTCTCCGGCGGGATGGTGAGCTGACGGCGGCCGCCAACCTTCATGCCCGGGATGCCTTCCTGCCAGCCTGCGATGAGGCCCGCGAGCGGGAACTCGGCTGCTTCTCCGCGGTCCCAGGAAGAGTCGAACTCTTCGCCGGTTTCGTAATCGACACCCAAGTAGTGGACTTTGACGAAGCCGCCAGCCACCGCTTCTTCGCCCTCGCCGACGGTGATGTCCTGGATAACCAGATCAGCTGGTGCCGGCCCCTCGGGGGCTTCAATGAATGGCTTTTCCATTTCCATGAGTGAGAATCTCCTTGAGGTTTGTGCGGTCGGCATTAAAAAACCGCCGGGAACTTCCCCCGCGAATTATAGGGGACGTGTTCCTCGGCGGTTGAAACGTTTGGTTAGCGCTGGTCGCGCGGGACGAAGTCGCGCTTCTGGTAACCGGTGTAGATCTGACGCGGGCGGTTGATCTTGGTGTTCATTTCAAGCTGCTCGCGGTACTGTGCGATCCAGCCCGGCAGGCGGCCGATGGCGAACAGGACGGTGAAGAAGTCCGTCGGGAAGCCCATGGCGCGGTAGATCAGGCCGGTGTAGAAGTCGACGTTCGGGTAGAGCTTGCGCTGGATGAAGTACTCGTCGTTCAGCGCGATCTCCTCGAGCTTCATCGCCAGGTCGAGCAGTTCGTCGCCACCCAGGTGCTCGAGCACCTCGTGTGCGGTGTCCTTGACGATAGCCGCGCGCGGGTCGTAGTTCTTGTACACGCGGTGGCCGAAGCCCATGAGGCGGACGCCCTTTTCCTTGTTCTTCACGCGGTTCATGAAGTCGGTTGCGTCGCCACCGTGGTTGTTCTTGATGTCCTCGAGCATCTCGAGCACGGCCTGGTTTGCGCCGCCGTGCAGCGGGCCGGCCAGGGCGTTGATGCCGCCTGCGATGGAGACGAACATGTTCGCCTGTGCCGAGGCGATCATGCGCACCGTGGAGGTGGAACAGTTCTGCTCGTGGTCGGCGTGCAGGATGAGGAGCTTGTCCAGGGCCTTCGTCAGGACCGGGTCGACGTGGTAGTCCTCGGTCGGGTAGCCGAACATCATGCGCATGAAGTTCTCGCGCGGGTTCAGGGAGTTGTCCGGGTACATGTACGGCTTACCGCGGGATGCGCGGTAGGCGTATGCAGCCAGCATCGGCACCTTGGCCATGAGGCGCACGGTTGCCTTGTCCAGCTGCTCTTCGTCGAGCGGGTTGAGCTGGTCCTGGTAGTAGGCGGAGAGAATGTTGACCGAGGAGGCAAGGACGGCCATCGGGTGCGCGTTGCGCGGGAAGATGTTGAACGCGGCCTTGAAGTCTTCGTCGAGCAGCGTGTGGTGGCGCAGGTCGGAGTTGAAGTTGTCCAGCTCGTCGGTGGTCGGCAGCTCGCCGTTGATCAGCAGGTAGGACACCTCGTTGAAGGTGGCGTTTTCTGCCAGGTCTGCGATGTCGTAGCCGCGGTAGCGCAGGATGCCCTCTGCACCGTCGATGTAGGTGATCTTGGACTCGGTGGAGCCGGTGGAGACGTAGCCCGGGTCGAAGGTGACCAGGCCAGTTTCACCGAGGAGGTTCCCCAGCACGACACCGTCATTGCCTTCGGTGGCGCGCATGATGTCCATTTCATACTCGCCGCCCGGGTAGTGGAGTACGGCCTTGTCCTTGTTCTCAGTAGCCACTGGTTTCCCTTTCCTACGTTGGGTGTTGCTCTCGTTTTTCGGGCAACCTTTTTACGTAACGCACTCTAGCAAATATTGTGATGCGTCCGACAATGCTGCGATTGTCCTGGATGTACCACATATTTTTATGGCGTCATTGGTCGTATTGGGATGGTATCGCTTTGCGCCGTCGGGTGTCTTGGGGCTGGTTGCCTGATGTGGGCACGTGCGTCCGATAGGCTTAGTTTTCGTATTGCCAGGCGGAAGGAGTCCTATGCGCGAGCTTGTTTTCTTGGAAGACGAGTCGACGGAGACGTTTTTTGTGCTCCGCGACGAGGAGGGTGTGCGCTATCAGCTTGCCCGTGAGGAGCTTGCGCCGTTGCTTATCGACGACTCCCCCGCCCCGGAAGAACCAGCCACCGATACCGAGGCGACTGAGGAAGAGCAGCCTGCGCAACCGGTGGCACCCGCCCCGGAGCCGCGCCCACTGCCGGAGCCGGATCCGCTCTACGCCACCCCGTTGTCGATGCGTCCGAACGAGATCCAGGCACGCATCCGCGCCGGCGCGACCGCCGCGGAGTTGGCAGAAGAGATGGGTGTGGCCGAAAGCCGCCTCGAGTCCTATGCCCACCCGGTGTTGCTTGAGCGCGCCCAGGTTGCGGAGGCTGCGAAGCAGTCCCACCCGGTGCGCGAGGACGGCCCGGCGAAGCAGACGTTGTTGGAGATCCTGGCTACCTCCTTTGCTGCCCGTGGTCACTCGATTTCGGATGCGGAGTGGGATGCCACCCGCGAGCAGGGCGACACCTGGGTTGTGCGCGTTACCTGGCAGGCGGGCCTGACGGAGAATGAGGCCTTGTGGTCGTTTAAGCGCTCCATGGGCGCCGCGGCCCAGACTGAGGCGCGCAACGCTATGGCTGCGGATCTGACCGATCCGGATTTCGCCCAGCCGGTGCGCTCGCTGTCTGCGGTGCGTTCCTTGCACGGCGAGCAGGATGAGGCTGCGCCGGCCGCGCCCGTCGAGATCCTTCAGGATGTACCCGCCGAGGAGGGCGAGGTGCTCGAGGGTGATTTCCTGCGCCACCCGGATGAGGAGGAGCAGCCGCAGAAGCGTCGTCGCAAGTCGGTGACGCCCCACTGGGAGGACGTGCTGCTCGGCGTACGGACCAACACGAAGCGTCCGAAGCGGTAAGCCATGAGTTTCAACGCCGTTGTCACGTTGTGGTTTGTCAACACTGCTGAACCTGCGGAGGTATTGCGCCGCGAGCCGAAGGCCGACCGCGGGTTTGGCCGAAAGCTGCTGGCTCAGGTGAATCCGGCGTGGCCAATCACGCCGATTGGGTCGTTTCCGTTGAACCGCTCGTCGGTGCCTGGCCGCGACGAGTTTTATATTGCGGGCTTCCCGGGGATTTCGGTGGTGCGCATGCGTGTGGACGTCACCGAGTTGTCCTCCCCTACCCAATGGCACACCGCGCTTCCGGCGGCGGACGTGTTCGTTATCGCGCTGGGTACGGATAGCGACTTTGGCGGCTTCGCCCACTTCAATGGCGAGAAGGTGTCGCGCAGTTTCTGCGCCACCCGCACCAGTGTTATCGAAGACATCGGCCTGCCTGAGCCGTTTGAGGCCCCCTACTGGGCGGGCGAGAAGGCGGAACAAGCAGGCGGGATTGCGCTGCCGTTTGAGCCGAAGGACCTTGCGCTTGCCGCCGAGGAAGCCTGGCTGGGTGCGGAGATCGGCCAGAACGGCCCGGACATCAACGTGGTGGGCTACGCCGTGGACGGCCGGCCTGAGCCGAAGATTGAGGAGCCGAAGCCGGCCACCAAGTCGGTCAACGAGGTCGCCGCGAAGTTCGCGGAGCGCGATAAAGTTTACGACGACTACGAGGCCGAGCAAGAGAAACAAGAGGGCGACGAGTTCGCCGAGCTGGCGGACGCGTCCGTCGCCGCCGCGAAGCGTGTCGGTCGGGGTGTACGCCGTCGCGCTGTGGAGTGGGCGGCTGCGCTAAAGGAGCGCATCCGCCACATCGACCGCTAACCCGCTCGCCCCGCTAACCGGGCTAGCCCGGTTAGCGCATGCGCTCGTAGAACGCGATCGCGGCCGAGGTGGCCACGTTCAGCGAATCGGTGCCCGGCGCCATCGGAATCTTGGCGCGCACGTCGGTAGCACGCATGGCGTGCGGGGTCAGCCCCGGGCCTTCCCCACCAACAAGGAAGGCAACTTTGTCGTGGCCCTGGATGGCTTCTTTAAGTTCGACGGCGTCGTCAGCGGGGGTCAGTGAAATGAGCCACCAGCCGTCGTCGTGAAGTTCGGCGAGCGAGCGCTGCCACGTCGTCGGGGTGCCCTCCAGGTGTGCGAACGGGGTGCGCAGCACGTGCCCCATGGACACGCGCACGCTGCGGCGGTAGAGCGGGTCAGCGGTCGCAGCCCCGAAAAGCACGCCGTCGACCCCCATGCCGGCGGCGTTGCGGAAGATGGACCCGATGTTTTCGTGGTCGCCAACCCCTTCCAGGATGACCAAGGTGCGCGCCCCGTCGAGCACCTCGGAAACGGTGAGCGGCTCCGGCTTATCGGCGGAGACCAACAGGCCGCGGTGCATGTCGTATCCGGCGACCTCCCCCATGATCTGGCGGGTGATCTCGTACACCGGGATGCCGCGGCGCGACAACTCCTCGCCGTAGTCGGCCATGAACGACTCAAGCCGTCCCCCGAAGCCGAACACGGCGCGCACCGGAAAGCGCGACTCGACCAGCCGGCCAGCCACCAGCGGCCCCTCGGCGAAGACAAGGTTTTTCTCCTTGTCGGAGTGCTTCAGGTCGCGGATGTCGTCGAGACGGGGGTCGAGGGGGTCGTCGATACGCAATTGCATTTAGCCGAGTGCTGCCATGATCGGGCCCTGCGCGAAGTACACGACGAACAGGGCGGAGATGAGCCACATGATCCAGTGGATGTCCTTCGCCTTGCCGGCGAACAGGGACAGCAGCGCAAACGAGATGAAGCCGACGCCGATGCCGTTGGCGATGGAGTAGGTCAGCGGCATGGTGACGATGGTCAAGAATGCCGGCAGCGCGACCGAGAAGTCGTTCCACTTGATCTGGCCGACCTGCATCATCATGAGTGCACCGACGACAACGAGTACCGGTGCGGCGGCCTCGATGGGCACGACCTCGTAGAGCGGGGTGAAGAACATTGCGAGCAGGAACAGCACACCGGTGACCACGTTGGCTAGGCCGGTACGAGCGCCGTCGGCGATACCTGCCGAGGAGTCCACGAACACCGTGTTCGACGACGCCGACGCGCCACCACCCACGACTGCGCCGAAGCCTTCGACGACAAGGGCACGCTTCATGTCGGGCAGGACGCCGTCCTCAGCAGCGAGGCCAGCCTGACGGCCAAGGGCGGTCATGGTGCCCATGGCGTCGAAGAAGTTGGCCAGCACCAGGGTAAACACGAGCAGCGACGCGGAAATGACGCCGATGTTGATGAACGCACCAAACAGGTCGATGTTGCCCACGATGGACAGGTCCGGGATGCCGCCGAAGGAATCCGGCAGCTCCGGCACGGCCAAGCTCCACCCCTGCGGGTTGTCTGCGGAAGAACCGGAACCCGTGATTGCCTCCACAATCATGGCGACGATGGTGGTCAAAATGATGCCGATGAACAGGCCGCCGCGCACGTTGCGCACAACCATGAAGCCACAGATGAACAGGCCGACGATGAAGACGAAGGTCGGCCAGGACGCGATCGAACCGCCGGTGCCCAGCTGGACCGGGACGGTGGTCATGGCGGCGTCCGGGATGCGGCGGACAAAGCCGGCATCTACAAGGCCGATGGTGGCGATGAACATGCCGATACCGACACTCATAGCCACCTTCATCGAATCCGGAATAGCGTTAAACACGGCGGTGCGGAAACCGGAGATGGCCAGCAGCACGATAATGATGCCGTCGATAACCACCAGGCCCATCGCTTCCGCCCAGGTCAGCCCCTGCTGGCCCACCATCGTCACGGCGACGAGCGTGTTAATACCCAAGCCGGCGGCGATGCCGAAGGGGTACTTGGCAACCAGGCCGAACAAGATACACATCACGCCAGCAGCCAAAGCGGTGGCGGCCGCTACCTGCGGGATGCCCAGCACGGTGCCCTCGCGGTCGGGGCTGGTGCCGATGATCAGCGGGTTGAGTAGCACGATGTATGCCATCGCGAAGAAGGTCACTACCCCGGCACGCACTTCGGTGCCCACCGTGGATCCGCGCTCTGTGATGTGGAAGAAGGCGTCCAGCCCGCCGCGCGGCTGCGGCTGGTCCTTATTCATTTTTGCTCCCGTGGTCGTACTCACGGGGGCTTAGCTTTTCACTCTCCCTGGGCAACCGCAACTATTTTGCTGCCCCAGTGATTGGAATTACTTAGGAGTTGTCTACTTCCGTGTCCGAGTGTGCGCCGCAACCGTAGGAAGACGCAACGACATGGCCGTCGGCGGAGTACTCGTTGGTACAAGCACCGAAGTGCTCCCCCACCGGTTCCGTCATGGGGATATAGAAGGCGCAGGTGCGGCACGACAGGGCTGCCTTTTCGGCAAACTCGCTGTTTGGCCCGTAGTCGCCGGTGCGCCAGCGGTACTTCGCGTCCTCCAGGCCTTGTTTGGTCAGGTAGTGCTTGGTTTCGCGGCCCGGGAAGGTAATGGCGTCGCGGGCAAAGGAATCGTCGGTGACGCGTTCGTCGTCAGGCAGGAGCTCCAGCACATCGCCTGGGCCCAGGTCGCCGGGGCGTAGCCGCTCGGAGTACGGCACCCAGTCGGGCGCTTCGAGCGCACCTTGGGAGGGTACGAGCGCGACCTCGTTGACGGTGACCACGTTGGAGCCGTCCGCGCAGGCGATGACGGCGTTCCATTCCCACCCGGCGTATCCGGGCACGTCGGCTTCGAAGCGGTGCGTGGCAACATTGCGGGTCAGCCCGGTAACACCGATGTGTTCGCCGATGTCGCCGTCTGCGATTTCTTCAAGCGCCTCGAGCGCAATAGCTATTGCATCGTTGCCAAGCAACGGGTTGCGGGAGCGAGTGCGTTTTCTGGATCGTGACACGCTTACCCATTATGCGCGATGTAGTGCAGGATGTAACCCATGGGTCATCGTGAAGCTTTGTCCGCTCTGTCTGTTATCGCTGCGCTTTCGGGCGGTTTGCTTGCTGGCTGCGCGCCGGAGTCGTCCACCCCAAGCGTCGAGCACCTTCGCGCCGAGGTGATCGAGCGCCTCCCGTTCGACCAGACCAGTTTCACGCAGGGCCTCGAGGTCACCGCCGACGGCAACCTCTACGTTGGCACTGGTCAGGAGGGCGAATCGCGCCTGTACACCCGCACTATCGCGGGCGAGGAGCTCGCGTCGGTGGATTTGGATCCGCAGTTTTTCGGCGAGGGCATTACGCGTATCGACGACACCCTGTGGCAGTTGACGTGGCTCGACGGGACAGCGATTCGTCGCAACGCAGAAACGCTCGAGGAGATCGGCCGCGCCTCCTATCAGGGCGAAGGCTGGGGGCTGTGCTCACGTACGGAAGCGAACGAGGTGATCTTCTCCGACGGCACCGAAGAGCTGCGCCGCATGGATCCGGAAACGCTCGAGGAGCGCGAACGCTTCGCCGTCACGCTTGATGGCGAGCCGGTGGCGGGCCTCAACGAGTTGGAGTGCGTCGGTAACGATGTCTACGCCAACGTGTTCACCACCACCGACATCGTGCGCATTGACGCGGAAACGGGCGAGGTCACCGCACGTATCGACGCCTCCGCCCTGCCTAATAACGCCACCGACGACCCGAACCACGTCCTCAACGGCATCGCCCACATCCCGGGCACTGACGAGTTCTTCCTTGCCGGCAAGCGCTGGCCGGACATGTACCGGGTGCGCTTTACCCAGGCTGACTAGTTAGGATTTCTCGCCATGGCACAACGTTCAGGCAGCAAGCAGTGGAAAACCATCGTGGTCGCCCTCGTGGGCGTCCTGGCACTCGTCGGCGTGGTCTACGCCGTCATGGAGTACCAGCGCACCCGCCCCACCACTCCGGTCGATGAACTGACGGTGTCGGTGGCTGCTAACGGTGAGCGCGAGGACATCGGCGTGTACACCGTGTGTGAGTTGGACGAGGAGTGTGCCGGCGGCGACGCCCCCACCATGCAGCGCGGCGAGGGTGATGTGGTGGTTACGGTTCCTGACGAGATTGCGTCGAATAGCTGGCGCCTGCTGCTCATTTACGACGACCCGGAGGCCAACTCCGAGCGCGTCTTCACCTCCGGCGAGGCAACCGAGGAGACCGTGCCGGCTACGACCGAGTCGGGCGCGAAGCTCGTCGTTGCCGAGGTAACCACCCTGGACATTAAAAAGGGCGATGACGGGGAGGAAACCCCTGTCATCGCCACATGGTCCGTGGGCTTTAACTAATTACGCATCCAGCTCGCGCGCCACGGCCCGCAGGATCTCCGCCACCTGGCGGCCTTCCTTGCGGTCCGGGTAGCGGCCGTTGGTCAAAGCAGGCTGGACCTGGGTCTCGATGAGCGTCATCACGTCCGCGAGCATGCTTCCCAGCTCCTCCGGCTTACGGCGGTGCACTGGGCGGCGCTTCGGGGTATCCAGCACCTTCACGCGCAGCGCCTGCGGGCCGCGACGGCCTGCGGCGAAGTCGAACTCGATGCGCTGGCCTGCGACCAGCTCCTCAACTCCCTCAGGCAGCACGGACTTACCGATGAAGACATCCTCGTCTCCCGGGTTGGATGCGAAGCCGAACCCTTTTTCGGCGTCGTACCATTTCACCTTTCCGACAGGCATGGCGCTCTCCTTCCGTAACGCATCACTTATGCAGTATCACTCGTGCAGATGTACCGCCAGTAAGTAAAACAAAATCAAAACCTTACTATTTCCGCCCGAAAATCAAGCAGTTCACGATAGTGTGACCCAGAACACATATTTTGCATGTCGCGCCTTCGAGCTGGGGAAATGTGAGGCTTTTTCGAGTATTGCGCCCCAAAACGACACCGTTACGTGACACAATCGTTATACAACGTTAGGCTGTCCCGAGAAATTGGCGGTCAACGATGAGAGGAAACGAAACAATGGGACGCCACTCTAAGAAGACCACCTCCATGGGCAAGAAGGCTCTGGCAGGTTCTGCAGCAGCAGCTGCACTGGCTGGCATTGTTGCCCCGCAGGCAACCGCAGCACCGGATTCCGACTGGGACAAGCTTGCACAGTGCGAGTCCGGCGGCAACTGGGCTATCAACACCGGCAACGGCTACTACGGTGGCCTGCAGTTCTCCTACGGCACCTGGCTGGCATACGGTGGCGGCGAGTTCGCCCCGACCGCTAACCTGGCAACCCGCGAGCAGCAGATCGCTGTCGCCGAGCGCACCCTGGCAAGTCAGGGTTGGGGCGCATGGCCGGCTTGCTCCGCTCGCTACGGCCTGAACTCCGCACCGACCAACCGCGACGCGCAGGTATCCAAGCCGGCCCCGCAGCCAGCACCGGCACCGGCACAGCAGGCCGCTCCGGCTCAGCCGGCAGCACAGGCCCAGGCTCCGGCCGCACAGTCCCCGCAGGTCGATGCCCTTTACGCACAGGTGCGTAACGCTATCCAGGCATTCGGCTTCCAGGTTCCGGCCTCCGTGCAGTCCAACTACGTTGCTAACCGCAACGACTACAGCGCGTTCTACGCTGCAAACCAGCCGCTGATCGACGCTGCCCTCTCCGGCGACTTCGCAGCTGTGGCAAACCTGGTCGGCGCTAACTTTGCCAACCAGGTCAACAACACCGTTGCTTCCGTGCAGCAGTCCTTCCAGGCTCGCTAAGCAATAGCGCACAGCAATCGTCCGCCCCGTTCAGGTTGTGAACGGGGCGTTTTGCTTTACGGCACAACAAAAACCGGCACGGTCAGGCACCGTGCCGGTTTTTTAAGTTCCGCTGGTTTAGCGGTTGATGCGCGTCGTCGGGTGGACGTAGCCCGTCTCTTCTGCCGGCATCGGCAGGATCAGGTCGTCGCCGAACGGGCTGGAAGCACCGGTTAACGTCGAGGTGATCTCGGTGACCGGGTGCAGGTTACCTGGGGTATTAGCGGGCCATGCGGGGTTTGCGCGCCCAATCTTCTTCACATCTTTAGCCATGCCCCTCATTCTTTCACGCCGGAGACAAAAACGCACGTAAACTCACCCCCGCAATGTCTACGTTCCCTAAATTCTTGAGTTCGCTCGATGACGACGCGCTGCACGCCCTCATCGAGGCACGCCCGGATGCCTTCTTCCCCGCCCCGCCGTCGGTGGGCTCACTCGCAACCAGGCTCGGCCTTCCCGGGTCGGCATCGCGCGCGTTGCGTCTCCTCAACGCCGCGGATCTGGCGGTGCTCGAGCAGCTCGCGGATGCCGGAGCGGAGCTTGAGCCTGTGAACGCCACCGGCTTCGGCTCCACTCACCACCTGCGCGAGTTGGCGCTCGTATTCGGTCCGGATGAGGCGTTGCGTATCGCCCCCGGCACGCTGACTGCCCTGCCTCCCGGTTGGCGCGTGACCGATACGCTGCCACCCGGCGCGACCGAGGCGCTGGCGTCACTGCCTGCGCGTGAGCGCAAGGTGTTGGACACCCTTGCGGCGTCCGGCGGGGTGGGCACAACCGCGGCGGCTGCACCCGATGCGGACCCGGATGCGCCGGTGGCCAAGTTGCTCGCGCTTGGCATGCTTGTGCGCGTCAACGAGACCACGGTGCGCCTGCCCCGCCCGGTGCGCGACGCGATGCGTGGCGCAACGCCGCGCGTGTTCCCGCTTGCACCACCCGCCGTACCAGAGATCGATCAGGCCACTATCGACGAAACCGCAACCGCCCAGGGCCTCGACGCGGTGCGCCAGATGCGCCAACTGGTCATGACGCTGATGGATACCCCGGTGGTACTGAACAAAGACGGCACTGTCGGCGTGCGCGCGGCGGCAAACCTGGAGAAGGCACTTGGGTTCGACCCGAGCTTGCTTGTCACCGTCGGCGAGTCCGCGGGTCTTGTCGGCCGCGGCAACGTCGACGATGAGGATGTGCTCGCCGCCACTCGCGACGCCCTGACCTGGCTTGACGCGACACTGTCCGATCAGTGGGCGATCGTGCTCGCCGGCTGGGTGGCCTCCCCGTGGCGCGTGGATACAGGGGCGAAGTTGCTTAGCGACGACGCCCACGCCCCCGCGCTTCGCCACGCCCGCCTCACCATGCTGCGCCACGCGGGCGACATGGACAGGATGCTCTTCCACGCCCCGCTGGAATCGTCGGGGTTCTCCGACAACCTCATCGCCGCGGTTGTCCGGGAAGCCGAGTTCGTCGGCGCGCTGGCCAACCAAGCGCAGTCGACCCCGACGCTAGCCCTGATCAACGGCGAGGACGTCGCTGCAGCAACCGCCACGCTCGTGCCCGCCTCGGTGGACACGTTGATCGCCCAGGCCGACATGACGGTGCTGGCCCCGGGCCCGCTCGAGCCCGCAATGGCCGGGTTCATCGAGCGCATCGCGGACCTGGAGTCGCCTGGTCTTGCCAGCGTGTGGCGCATCTCGGAAGCCTCGGTGCGCCGCGGCCTGGACAGTGGACTGACCGCCCCGGAGATCCACTCCTGGCTGGCAGACCACGTGCTTGGCGAGGTCCCCCAGGCCATCACCTTCATCATCGACGACACCGCGCGTACCCACGGCGCCATCCGCGCCGGCGAAGCGCTCTCCTACATCCGCTCAGAGGACCCGGCCCTCATCGCTACCGCAGCAGAGAAGTTAGGCCTGCGGGTCCTCGCCCCCACCGTCGCCATCTCGCACCTGCCGCTGGCAAAGCTCATGACGGCGCTGCGCACCGCAGGACTACAGCCCACCGCCGAGGACGACCAGGGGGTTTCCGTCAACATGGCGCCTGAGCCCGCCCTGGTTCCGCCAACGCCATCGACGCTTCCGAAGTCGCGGAGGGTGGCGCCGGATCAGGTGCGTGCGATCGTCGCAAAGCTGCGCTCTGCAGAAACGACCGATACCGGCAGCGGGAATGCGTTTGAAACGCTGCGCGCGGCGGCGCGGGCGCGCAGGCATGTCACGGTGGGCTACGTGGATAAGCAGGGGCGCGGCAAGACGATCACCGTCCTGCCGCTGAGTGTCACTGCGGGGCAGGTGGACGCGCTCGACGAGGCCAAGGACCGGGTCGTGCGCATCGCCCTGCCGCGGGTGACAAAAGTGGTGCTGGCCTAGCGGCTGGCGCGCTCCAGGATTTCCAGGATGTGCTCGTAGTCCGTGCCGGTCGCGGCCGTCAGGCCCAACTCGCAGGTGCGGTTCGACGACGCGTGGCACGCCGAGCCGAACTCTCTCGCCTGGGCGGCCTCGCGCTTGGTTGCGGCGTGCGTGAGCTCGGGGTGCAGCATGCCGCGGTCACCCGCGTAGCCGCAGCAGTTCCACTCGGCCGGAACGTTCACTTCCTCTGCAGCGGCGGCCGCAACGTGCTTCAGCGTATCGACGATACCCAGGTGGGTCGCCGAACACGTCGGGTGCAGCGTCACCGATGGCACCTTGTGGTTGACCGTGAGGCGATCGAGCACGTGCTCGTCGACAAACTCGATGGCGTCGATGACCGTGATGCCGATGTTTTCGGCCATGTCGCGGAAGCCGTGCGTGCAGCTCGACGCGTCCACCACGACCGGCAGGAGCCCGCCGTCGGTGGCGGCGATGAGCTGGTCGTTGACGCGACGCTGCATGATGTCGTGGCCGGTGCTCATGCCCTTCGAGGTCCACGGGGTGCCGCAGCACATGCCGTCGATGCCCTCCGGAACGGTCAGGGCGAGCCCGGCGCGCTCGACGAGTTTCGCGAACGCCTCCGAGGCACCGACGCCCTCGCCCTGCGGGCCGAACATGGAGTTCACGCACGCCGGGACGAACACGCCAACAGGCTCCGCGCCCGGCGCGCCGACCTGCGTGCCAAACGCCTTGGAGCGCTTCACGCCACCCTTGGACAGTTCGGGGCGGTACTGCGGGACGGTGTCGTCCCCCACGAGCGCGCGGGCGACATCGGTGACCTTCTGCACCAGGCTCGTCGGCATGACGTACGCGCCGGTTAGCGCTGCAGAAGCCAGGGTGTTGCCCGGACCCCACGCCTTCGCGGCGGCTGCCCAACCAGCGGACTTCACAGCACCGGCCTGGCCGCGGCGCAGTGACTTGATGAACTTGCCGGTGTCAATACCCACCGGGCACGCGGTGACACACATGGAGTCCACCGCACAGGTGTCGATGCCGTCGTACTGGTAGGCCTCGTCGATGTGCTTAACCAGCTCCATGTCGCCTTCCTGCAGCGCCTTCGCACGCGCGCGGCGCACGACGATGCGCTGGCGCGGGGTCATGGTCAGGTCGCGCGAGGGGCACACAGGTTCGCAGTAGCCGCACTCCACACAGGGGTCGATTTCGTCTTCCACCTGCGGGTTGAGCTTGAAGTTCTTCATGTGCTCGCGCTCGTCGTCAGTGATGATCACGCCCGGGTTCATCACCCCGCGCGGGTCGGCGGCGCGCTTGAGCGCCGCCATCACGTCGTAGAGTTCCTCGCCGTACTGGCGGCGCACGTACGGCGCCATGACGCGGCCGGTGCCGTGCTCAGCCTTGAGGTTGCCGCCGGCACCGAGCACGAGGTCCACCATGTCCTCGTTGAAGCCGTCGTAGCGCGTGAGGTTCTCGTCGCCCTCGAAGCGGTCGGTGATCAAAAAGTGGATGTTGCCGTCCTTGGCGTGGCCGAAGATGACGGCGTCGTCGTACCGGTAGGCGTCGAAAAGCTGCTGCAACCCGCCGCAAGTGTCGGCGAGGTCCTCGACGGGCACCGCGATGTCCTCGAGCAACGCGGTCGTGCCGGACGGGCGAGCCTCCGCGACCTGGGCGTAGAGGCCCTTGCGGAACGCCCACGCCTTGGCGGCCTCGATGGGGTCGGTGCTGAACTGCGCCGGGGTCTGCAGGTCGAACTCGCGCAGGAGTTTGGAGCCAGCCTGCTCGTATTCGCGCAGCTGCTCGGCCTCGTTGGCGTGGTATTCGATGAGCAGCGCCGCCTGGCCGCCAAGTTCGAAGCCGGTGATCTGCTCCGGCACCGAATCGAAGGTGCGGCCGACCTTGATGGAGCGCGAGTCCATCAACTCCAGCGTCGCCGCCTTCGACTCAAACAGGACCGGCAGGGAGCGCGTCGCGGCGTCCAGTGTCGGGTAGACCGCGATGGTGGTTGTCTTCAGTTTCGGCACCTCGATAGTGCGCAGGACGGCCTCCGCGATGAACGCGAGCGTGCCTTCGGATGCGACCAGCAGGTGCATGAAGATGTCCAGCGGCGAGTCGTAATCCAAAAACGAATTCAGGCTGTAGCCCATCGTGTTCTTGAGCGCGAAGTGGCGCTCGATGATGTCTACGGATTCCTTGTTGTCGCGCACACGTCGCTTGAGCTGCTCGATCGTGTCCACAAGCTCCGGCTCCTGGCGGGCGAACTGCGCCTCCGCATCCGGGTGGGCGGTGTCGATCACCGTGCCGGACGGTAGGACGAAGGTGACGGACTCGATGGTGTTGTAGGTGTTGAACTCCGTGCCGCACGCCATGCCGGAGGAGTTGTTGGCAATCACGCCACCCATCGTCGCGGCGCCCTCGGACGCCGGGTCCGGGCCGATCTTGCGGCCGAACGCGGCCAGGTGCGCGTTGACCTGGCGCACCGTGGAGCCGGGCTGGACACGCACGCGCTTGCCACCGTCAAGCACCTCCACGCCGCGGAAGTGCTTGCGCACGTCCACCAGCATGCCCGCGCCGCCTGCCTGGCCGGACAGGGAGGTACCGCCGCCGCGAAGCACCACTGGGGCGCCGGAGGATGCCGACGCGCGGAACGCCGCCGCTACGTCGTTCGCGTTGCGCGCTTCCACCACCACATCGGGGGTGTAGAGGAAGTGGGATGCGTCGTGGGCGTACTTGATGCGGTCGATCGGGCGCGTGGACAGCGCCTCGTCGGCGCCGAGTTCGTGGGCCAGATGCGCCGCTGGGGATGAGATGGTTGCAGTCATGAGTTCATGGTAAACCCGCCCTGAGCGATGTCGAATCCTTTGCTAGTTTTTGTCGGGTGACTACGTTTCAGATTCAGGACCTTCACAAACGCTTCGGCGACGTCCAGGCCCTCGACGGAATGGACTTCACCGTCCGCGACGGCGAGATGTACGGCTTCGTCGGTTCCAACGGCGCCGGTAAATCGACCACGATGCGCATCGCGTTGGGCGTGCTCAGCGCCGATTCTGGCGAGGTGCTCCTCGATGGGAGCCCGCTTGACGACGACTCCCGTCGCCGCATCGGCTACATGCCCGAAGAGCGCGGCCTCTACGGCAAGGAAAAGATCCTCGATCAGTTGATCTTCCTGGCCAAACTTCACGGTGTGGACGGCGCGGCCGCAAAGCAGCGCGGCACCGAACTGCTCGAGGAGTTGGGCCTCGGCGAGCGGCTTAACGACAAGCTTGACGACCTCTCCCTGGGCAACCAGCAGCGCGTGCAGTTGGCCGCCAGCCTGATCCATGACCCGGAGGTGCTCATCCTCGACGAGCCGTTCTCCGGCCTGGACCCCGTCGCCGTGGACGTGATGAGCACGATGCTCACCGACCGCGCCCGCGCCGGCGTGCCGGTGATCTTCTCCTCCCACCAGCTCGATTTGGTACAGCGGCTTTGTGATCGCATCGGCATCGTCACCCGCGGCCGCATGGTCGCCGAAGGCACCGTCGATGAGCTGCGCTCGGGTGGCCCGGTGCGCTTCCGCGTCGGCACGCAAGCGCGCGGCTGGATTCCCGCAACCGCCACGCTTATTAGCGACACCCCAACCCACGTCATCGTCGAAACCACTTCCGCCGACAACGACCAGGACATCCTCCGCGCCGCCATGGCCGCAGGCCCCGTCCACGAGTTCACCCGCGTCGTGCCGGATCTGGCCGAGCTGTTCAAGGAGGTTGTGAAGTAATGAAGACCTACTCCCCCATGCACACCATCACCACCACCGCGAAGCGCGAGGTGCAGATTCTGCTGCTGAAGAAGGGCGTCATTGTCACGCTCGTGATCATGTTGCTGGTCATGTTCGGCATGATCGGCTTCGGCACCTGGATGAAAAACAAGGACGACGCCGAAGCGGAAGCCGGCGGCCCGGCCATCGCCGCCGTGGGCATCGCAGAGCAGCTTCTCGACGACGCCGGCTACGACGCCCAAACCGCCACCGACCGCACCGAAGCCGAACAGTTGGTCCGCGACGGCGACGTGGAGGCCGCCCTGATTGTCGAGGGCGACAACTGGGAGGTCCTTGCCGACGGCTCCCCCTCCACCAGCATCCTCACCGGCCTCGACGCCCTCTCCCAACAGCAGGCGCGCGCCGAAACCCTAAGCAACCTGGGCATTAGTCCCGCCGACTACGAGGCTGCCTCCCCGCAGATCAACGTTGTGCCGGTGGACATCAACGACACCGAAGGCGACAACACCGCAGAGCAGTTGACCCGCCTGCTGACCACCTTCTTCGCGCTGATCATCGTCATGTTCACCGTGATCACTTTTGCCGCCCAGGTGGGCAGCCGCGTCACCGAGGAGAAGTCGTCGCGTGTCGTCGAGCTCATCTTGGCCTCCGTTCGCCCGCTGGACTTCCTCGCCGGCAAACTGCTGGGCACCGTCATCTTCGGATTTCTCGCCACCGCAGTGTTGCTCGCCGTCGGCGGCATCGGCCTGAAGGTCTCGGGTCTTATCGACGACGTCGAAATCGACTGGTCCGCCCTCCCCATCCTGCTTATCGCCTGGCTGCTGTCCATGCTGTTCTTCGGCGGCCTCTACGCCGCCGCCGGCGCGATGGTGCAGCGCACCGAGGACCTGCAGTCCACCCAGATGCCGATCCTGCTCCTGCTGATGGCGTGCGTGTACATCTCGTCGTTTGGTTGGTCCAACACCGACTCAACCTTCATGCAGGTCGTGAGCTGGATCCCGCCGTTTTCGATCTTCAGCGCGCCCTTGACCTACGCAGCTGGCGACTTCACCGCCGTCCAGCTCGCGGGATCCTTCGCACTCGCTGCGGTCACCACCGTGCTCGTCGTGTGGGGTGCCGCCCGCATTTACAAGCGCACGATCCTCAACAACGGCAGCGTGACCAAGTGGTCACAGGTGCTTCGGAGGGGTTAGGACCTTTCGCACATTTTGGCGGTGAGCTGTCGAAAACGGAGATTCTACGAAGGTACAAAAATGGCACAAGAGCATTGCCGTCCCAATTAGGACAATTTAAACTGTGACCCAGGTAACTGTACGGCTTCGAGGATCGGGGCGGAATGTGAAGAAAACTAGTATTTTAAGTTTGGTCTTTGCCCTAGCTTCCATTCTCATTCTCGTGACGGACTCTGCCCCTAAGCTTGTCCCGCTCGCGTTGGCTTCCCTTGCACTCATTGTGTTTGCGCTGGGCTCTGAGATAACGAAGGATCTCCGCTAGTTTGAAATCTGCCTAAACTGCATTTCTAGTTACGCGGTCGGACAGAGTCTGGCGCAACACATGGGAACAGTCCTTACCGTTCCTGCAGTCCCCGCTGGCCTTCCTTGCCTGCAAACCGTTGGGTACCGTCAACTCCATCTCCCTCGCCGCCACCACCCAGCTCGCGGGATCCTTCGCACTCGCTGCGGTCACCACCGTGCTCGTCGTGTGGGGTGCCGCCCGCATTTACAAGCGCACGATCCTCAACAACGGCAGCGTGACCAAGTGGTCACAGGTGCTGCGGAGGGGTTAGGACCTTTCGCGCATTTTGGCGATGAACACATCGGGGTCGAAGTCGTGGACAACCTCGCTCAACTCCCCTTTTTCCAGAGCATCGTTGAGTGCCTTAAACTTCTGCTCTCGCTCCTCCACTAGCCGCAGGCCTTCGCGCAGGACTTCGCTGGCGGAGGCGTAGCGGCCGTCTTCGAGCAGTTGGGCGATAAATTTGTCGTAGCGTTCGCCGAGGACAACGGATGTGTTTTTCGCAGCCATGCCCGTAGAATACCAACGCCTACGAACAGGAGGAGTAGATCGCATGGCTCTCGGCGACGGCCCGCTCATCGTCCAGTCGGACAAGACTGTGCTGCTCGAGGTCGCACACCCGGACGCACCCAAGGCCCGTGCTGCGCTCGCCCCGTTTGCGGAGCTCGAGCGCGCACCTGAGCATATCCACACCTACCGCATCACCCCGCTCGCGTTGTGGAACGCGCGCGCTGCCGGCTTCGACGCAGAGCAGGCCGTTGACGTGCTCGAACGGTTCTCCCGCTTCCCCGTCCCGCAGCCGCTGCTCGTGGATGTTGCGGAGACCATGGCGCGCTACGGCCGCCTCAAGCTGGTCAAGCACCCCGCGCACGGGCTCATCCTCGAAGTCGACGACCCGGCGATCCTCACCGAGGTCACCCGCTCAAAGAAGATCGTTCCGCTGGTCGCATCACGTATCGACGACACCACCATCCCCGTCCATCCCTCCGCCCGCGGCCAAATCAAACAGGAACTGACCAAACTCGGCTGGCCTGTGGAGGACCTCGCCGGCTACGTCGACGGCGAGTCCCACCCGATCGCGCTCAACCACGACGGTTGGAAGTTGCGCGACTACCAGCAGTACGCCGCCGAGTCCTTCTGGGAGGGCGGCTCCGGCGTCGTCGTGTTGCCGTGCGGCGCAGGCAAAACCATTGTGGGTGCGGCCTCGATGGCGCAGGCGCAGACCACCACACTGATCCTGGTCACCAACACCGTCGCGGGCCGCCAGTGGCGCGACGAACTGCTGCGCCGCACCACGCTCACGCCCGAGGAGATCGGCGAATACTCCGGGGAGAAGAAGGAGATCCGCCCGGTCACCATCGCCACCTACCAGGTGGTCACCCGCAAAACCAAGGGCGAATACCGCGCGCTCGAACTTTTCGATTCCCGCGACTGGGGCCTCATCATCTACGACGAAGTCCACCTCCTGCCCGCGCCCGTCTTCCGCATGGCCGCCGACCTCCAGTCCCGTCGTCGCCTGGGGCTGACCGCCACCCTGGTGCGCGAGGACGGTCGCGAGGACGACGTGTTCTCCCTCATCGGCCCCAAGCGTTACGACGCCCCCTGGAAAGAACTCGAAATGGCCGGCTACATCGCTACCGCCGAATGCGTCGAAGTGCGCACCACACTTAGCGACAACGAACGCCTCACCTACGCCACCGCCGAAACCCGCGAACGCTACCGGTTGGCGGCGTGTTCGAAGGCGAAGCTTGGGGTCGTCGATAAGCTGCTTGCAAAACATGAGGGCCAGCAGACCTTGATCATCGGCGCCTACGTCGACCAACTCGAGGAGATCGCCGCGCGCATCGACGCCCCACTTGTCGACGGCAAAACCACCACCAAGAAACGCGAACAAGCCTTCCAGGCTTTCCGCGACGGTAAAATCTCCACCCTTGTGGTGTCCAAGGTGGCGAACTTCTCCATCGACCTGCCCGAAGCCGCCGTGGCCATCCAGGTTTCCGGCACCTTCGGGTCCCGCCAAGAGGAAGCCCAACGCCTGGGCCGGCTGCTGCGCCCGAAGGCAGACGGTGCCGAGGCCGTGTTCTACACCGTGGTCGCCCGCGACACCCTCGACGCCGAATACGCCATCCACCGCCAGCGCTTCCTCGCCGAGCAGGGCTACGCGTATCGACTCGTCGACGCCTCCGACCTCTAAACTCTTCCCCATGAAGGTTTTCAAGTTCGACGTCGACGAAGAGTACGCAAAGCAACACAACGAAATGATCCGCGACACCCGCAGCCTCGTCGCTTCGGGCGTCGCCCTCTTTGTAATCTCCCTGCTCGGCGCCGCAGCCGTCTGGTTCTTCGTCGACCCCGAATCCCCCTGGCACACCCTGGGCACGTTCGGCCTCGCCCTTTTCGGCCTCATGATGCTCGTCGTGGGCTTGCTCATCCCCCGCAGCGTGGGCAAGACGCAAGAACTTTACGACGCCAACCCACTGGCCCCCGCCATCATCACCGAACGCATCGGCACCACCATCACCCTGACCGCCCTGGTGAACCTCAACGTCGAACCCTCCCTGCCACCACGCTGGGGCATCACCTCCCGCGTCTACCACCCGATCCCCAACACTTCGGACAAGGTGGGAACCAAGGTCCCCGTCGCCGCCGTGGGCGCCCAACGCTCCACACAGAACAAGAAGATGTGGCAGATGATCACCCCGATGCCGATCGCCTGGGGCACCCCCGACGTGGCCGTCATCGACGAGGCCCGCAACGCCGTCCCCGGCGACCAGTGGTCCAAACTCGAGCGCGCCCGCAAGAAGAAGGACCTCCTCGAGCAGTCCAAGAACACCGTCGTGGAGTTGTAGTTCTCTGTTTGTTTTTTGAGGTTGTTGGGGCTGTTGGGAGCGCTTGGCTGTTCGGGGCTGTTCGGCCCCTGCCGCCCCGCGCCGGCCGTTTCGTCCGCTCTGCGCCACGCCGGCAGCCCCCATTGGCCTTGCCGACAACCCTGCCCCGCACGCCAATGCAAAACCCCACATCACACCATTCGCCAACCTGGGCGGAGTGTAAAATCCTGCAGCCAGTTGAGCTTCATTTTGCATTCACAGAAGTGCGCAGGTGGCTTTAGTGGGGGCTTCGGTGGTGTGAAGGCGATGACTCCGCGTTACGGACAGTTGGACCTCCCCCCTGCCCTCTCCCGATGCCCATGCATTGGCTTGGTGGGGATCGATCCCCTTCTCACTCCGCATTGCGGACAATTTGGTGAACCCCAATGACTATGCAGCGATATAGTTGAGACAAGTCAGCGTCCACTATGCAGTCGCATAGTCAGGCCCGCACAGTTTCTAACTCCGCATTGCGGACAAGTTGGTGAAACCCCAACGACTTTGCAGCGACATAGCATATCGAATCCCGTTTCCGTCTCCGCATTCCAGACAAATGGCTCCAGCCAACAACTATGCAGCGGCATAGTGGTGCCCGTGGCGTTATGGACTCTGCGTTGCGGACTAGTGGGCGCCCACCATCTATTTCGGCATGGGTGGTGGGCTACTTTTGGCGGAGCGCTTTGGGCTACTTTTCGAAGAGCGCAACCAAGCACCGTGGGAACCGACTCCGCATTGCGGACAAGTGGGTGGGCACCAACTATGCGGCGGCATAGTGATGCCCGTGGCGTCTCCCAATCTGCATTGCGGAAT
>NZ_KV787054.1:0-43152 GCF_001806995.1 Corynebacterium sp. HMSC11D10 | reverse complement strand
CCGAACTGGACCACCTACATCAGATCAGACACAGGCGATAACGGCGTCGGGGATGGATTTGTACCACTCGTCGGGTGTGAATTGGGATGTCACGATGGTTGATCCGCGGGGTTCGCGTTCTGCGAGGATGTTGAGTAGTTGGTGTGCGGTGGCGGCATCGATTGGGGTGGTGAGGAAGTCGTCGAGGACTAACACGTCGGTGTGGTGGAGGTCTTCGAGGAATGTGATGCGGGCTGGGTCGTCGTGTTTGAGCACGGCGAGGTGGTTGGCGAGTGTGTCGGTGCGGAAGAAGCGTGCGGAGTAGTCGTTTCGGCACGCCGCGGTGAGTAGTGCTTGGGCGAGGTAGGTTTTGCCGACGGAGGATTTGCCCAGGATGACAATGTTTTGTGCGCTTTGGCACCATTGGCAGTGAGCGAGTCGGGTGATTTGCTCTTTGTTAATGGTGCGGCCGGGCGTGTAGGTGATGTCTTCGATACAAGCATCGGGATTTGGCGATCGGGATGCTTTGAGTAGTTTGTTGACTCGTCTCTCACGCTTGGCCGCTACCTCTTTGTCGAGTGCGTAGAGCACTTTGTCTTAAGAAACTCCAGTCGTCGAATGCAGGATCGGCGGCGATGTCGATGACGCTTTGTCCGAAGGCGGTCATGCGCAGGTCGGTAAAGATCGGCAGGACTGATTCGTCGAGGAAGCGGGCGGATGCTGATGCTGGCTGTGGGTGGGGCATGGGTTATGCAGATCCTTTCTTGGTGAGGTTTTCGAGGCTGAACTGGGCAGCACCACCGAGGTAGGCGCCGCGTGTGTCACGGGTTGCGGGGGCAGGCACACCGTCAATGGGTCTGCCGGTTGATTGGTCGGTTGGTACATCGGTGCCTGTGGGGCGTGTGGAGGTGTCTTTGCGTACGGCGGCCATCATGTTTTTCACCGCGGTATACGACACAGAACGCCTGGCGCCGTCAGTGGACACCAAACGCCGGCAGGCTTCTTCGAGGATTGGCTTGTTGGCGTGTTTGCCCATGTTGAGTACGTTGCGGCACGCTTGGTACGCCTGGGCAGGGATCGCCTTGGCTTCGATGAGCTCGGAGATCACTTGGCGGGTGGCTGGCCCGATTTTGGCAGCTTCGCGCAGGAAGTACTCGCTTGTCCACAACCCACGGGTGTCACTTATGTTCGCCGGGATGTGGTCAGTGTCGGTGACGTACACTCCACGGGCACGTGCGAGTTGGTGAGTGGCCACACGCTGCCCAGCGTCGAAGACGGCAAGGCTATCACCGGTGATACGCACGTCCACGGTGCGGCCCACCAGTAGGTGGGGTACCGAGTAATGCGCGTTGTGCACTCTGATGTGGAAATTCGGTGCGACTTTGGCGCGTTTCCATTCGGTACGCTGCCACGGTGTTTCAGGCAGCGCGGTGAGCACGTCGCGTTCGAACTGATCAAACAATGCGCGCCTGCTCGTCGCATTGCCGCGAAACGGTTCGGCAGCGTTGATCCCATTAACCAGGGCAGTGATTTTTGCGTTGAGCTCGTCTATCCCGTCGCACTGGTGGCCATCGAGTGCGTGGATGACGTTCTGGGTGATGATCTTGACTGCAGCTTCGACGCTGGCCTTGTTGGGGCGTTTTGCACGGGCCGGCAACGCGGCGGTGTTGTAATACTCCAAAAACTCCTCGTAGGTGGAGTTGACCCGGCGATTCCTGTCCGCAGCACTGATCGCGTTCGAGGCTGTCGAGGCGTTATCTGGCACGATGACCTCGGCGACCCCGCCGAAGTACTCGAACGCGCGTATATGGGCTGCAAGCCACGCGTCTTGGCGCTCATTAGCGCACGCGCAGACGAATACCATGCCCGAGTACGGCAGCGAGGCGACGAAGATACTGACCTTCGAGCCTTGCCCGCCGGTGGGGTCAAACAGTCGCATCTTCGTGCCTGCCCAGTCCACCTGCATCGTATGGCCTGGGGCATGGGTGATCCTGGCGGTTATCCCAGCTACATCAACGTGTTGGGCTACAAGCTGGCGAAACCGCTCGTAGCTGTAATACCGCTGGCCCAGCCCCGCAGGCTGCGCGGTGTAGCGGCTCCACAGCACCTGCAAAGTCACCTTGTTGCGCCCGATACGCGCCTTGGCGACAGCGTCGAAATCGATCGGAACGAAATCGCCCTGAGCATGGCTGCGCCCGTCGACGAACCAGTCCGCTAGCTCATGATCTGCAACCCCACGAAGTTGCTCACGCGTTGTGATGTTGTGTTCCGCTAGCGCATCGCGTGCTTTTTGCACCGTGGTGTGCGAGCACCGCAGACTCGAACAGATTTGGCGGACAGACCAGCCTTTGAGCACTTGATCCATTACCGCCCGGTAGTCAGTCACAATCAGACTCCTCTGGTAACGCCGCGTGCCCTGAAGTCACGCGGTCACCAGAATCCTCCCCCGGACTGTTACTGGATGCTCACCAATGCGTTACTCGATACTCACCACGGTGTTACTAGATACGACCGCGCAACAGCACACGCCAGTGGGGACCACACCGCATCAGCTACCACCTGGGAATCCCACGTTCGACTATCGGACGCGTAGTTACCCGGCACGACCCCCCGGCCTGGTGATGCGGTTCATGAAACGCTCCTTCTGGGGCGCTGCGATGGTCGTCAGTGGTACGAGGGCCGGGCGGGTGCGCCGTGCCGTCACCCCACCCGGCTTACTTCTGGAGCACCCGCATGCCAGGCGCGCCGTGTTCTAGTTTGAAGTGCAACACGGTGTGAGTCTTTTCGCGCTTGACCCCTCGAAGCGCCCTAACCATTGAACAAAACCCAGGCATTAGATAGCGGAAAAATATCACCCCTTCAATTTCATTGCCTTCGGAACAAGATGGTCAGAACGAGGTATCCTCCCCCCAAACTAACTGTTACGGCTCCGACTGGTATTTGAGTCGGGGCGAATGCGTGTGCGGCAATCCAGTCAGCACAGCTGAGAAGTATGGCACCCGTTATTCCTGCCGCTTGGACTGGTCGTCCATAAGGCAGCAGTGTTTTGGCCAGGTGAGGTGAGGCGAGTGCTATGAACAGAATGGGGCCTGCGATAGCGGTTGTGATGGCAGTGAGTGTCACTGCGCAAATGATGAGGATTACCCGGTCCACTCTGACGCGGAGACCGAGTGAGGTTGCAAGGTCATCTCCAAGTGCCAGAATGTGCAGTTTCCTAGTGAACAGTGCGGTGACGGTTGCAGCGAGTATGAGCGCTACCAGCGCAGGGGTCGCGTGCTGCCACCGGGTGTTGTCGAGAGTTCCGGCGGCCCATATTGACCCAGTGGTTGCGGTTGCTGTATCTGTCTTGTAAAGGAGCCACGTATTGAGTGAAGTAAGTAGCGCACTGACTGCGATTCCCGTGAGGACAAAGCCACGCCCTTTTGTCCCCACCGACGCCGAGAAAATGAGGACTGCCGCGGCGGTGGCGAGGCCTCCAATGACTGCGGCGCTCGCGATGACGACAAACCCTGCCGCAGGGAGGATGATCAGGGAGATCAGCACGCCAGTGTAGGCGCCAGCGTTGAATCCAATGATGTCTGGGCTGCCTAGAGAGTTGCGGGTCAGGGTTTGGAAGACCGCGCCCGCTGCACCGAGGGCTGCCCCGAATACAATCGCAACGAGTGCGCGTGGTAGCCTCCACGACAGCACGACCGTGGTCGTAAATGAGTCGGCACGGCCGGTAATTGCGTCCCAAACTTGCACGGGAGTGAGTAGCAGGTCGCCCGAAAGCAGTGCAGCGATGAGGACGACGATTAAGACGGTGAGTGAGATTCCCCACTGCAATCGATTTCTCGCCTGTGGAGTGGAAAAGATCGTCATCGGGTCTTCCTGATCAGCACTAGCAGTACGGGGGCTCCGAATGCTGCGGCGACAACACCAACAGGAAGCTCGCCAGGCCAGAGTGCGATGCGGGCGATGACGTCGGCGGCGAGAACTAGCGCGGCACCAGTTGCTGTGCCGGCCAGTAGGACACGGCCCATACCGGGGCCCGTGAAGGGCCGAACGATGTGTGGAACCATCAGCCCTATGAACCCGATGGGCCCAGCGATAGCGGTGGCCGCACCGACCATGCAAGCAATAGCGATACCCGTTCCAACTCGAGTACGCAATGGGTGCAAGCCGAGAGCGCGTGCCAAATCGTCGCCCAGCGCAAGAGCATTAAGTTGGCGTGTCAGAAGAAACGCGAGAGTCCCACCCGTCAAGAAAACTGGGACGATGTGGGTCAGCACATTGATGTCTGGGCTCGCTAGGGATCCGGCTGACCATGCGCGCATCGCGTCCAAAGCCCGCGGATTTAACAGGGTGACTGCAGATTGAATACCTGACGTGGTCATACTGAACGCGACACCCGCGAGGATGAGGGTTGCCCCATTTGCCCTGCCCCTCAGCCCGACTGCAAGCACAATCGTAGTTAAGACTGCCGCACCAGTGACTGAGAGGAACGCAATAGCGGTTGCTGACCGTAGGCCGAACCAGCCTACGCCAATGACGACAGCGAAAGCCGCCCCGGAACTGACACCAAGTAGGCCGGGGTCAGCGAGCGGGTTACGAGTCATTCCTTGCATGAGCGCCCCCGACCATGCCAATGCGACACCGACGAGCAACCCGGCGAGTGTTCGAGGTACACGAACTTCCCACACGAGTGTTTTCAGTTCGTCTGTGCCGTGACCAGCGAGCAGTTCTGAGAACTCCGCAGGGGTGACTGGTCGCGAACCAACGAGAACGCTTGCGACGGTCAGGGCGCATAGCAAGGCAATCACCATGACACTGGCTCCGAGGGGGTGCAACCTCAGCTTCCTTGTTTGCAGCCGCGGCACCCCCTCGAGCGAGACCGTCACGACGCAGGAATGAGTTCGAGGCCCGGACGCAGTTCATTCAACAGCCACGGTATGGAGGCCACATTTGGGTCCTGCAGAGCAGTCGCAGCTTCGAGCCCGACGGGCATGTATCGCTCGGACATGATGGGCTGCTTGGACACGATCGGGTCAGTTTCAAACTTGTCCTGTAATGCATCGGACTGGAATGTCATGAACAGCACCCCGGCATCATTGAACAGTGGGGCCTGCTCAAAACTCACATCTATCGAACCTGGTACGGACCCTTGCCCACCAAGTTCGGCAACAGCAGGAAGAGAAGCTAGTCCGAGTTGATGCATAAAACGAGCGGTAACATTATCCTCGTCCACGAGCATCACAACCACTCCGTCACGAGCTTGCCCATACAGGAAAGTACCACCAGCAAGGTGGGGTAGTTCTGCTCGGATTTCCGCGACGGCCTCGTCAGCCCGCTGAATTAATAGCTCTGCAGCGTCACTCTCTCCAAGCGCCTGACCGATTCGCTGGGCAGACTCCTCACTAGGGGCAGAATAAAGCGCTTCTTCATAGGTGACTACCGGTGCGATGTCGCTGAGCTGCAAGTACATTGCCTCATCAAGTGTAAAAGCGGCAGTGGCCAAGATGACGTCAGGCTTCGCAGCGGCGACTTGTTCAACATTGATGCTCATCGGATTGAGCCACGTAGTTTCTGCTGGGAGCGGGTCGATGTAGGGTAGATTCCTCTCATCACCTGCTCCTGCAATTTTCGTGAATGATTCCGGAGCCACCACGACGTTCGCCCCCATTGCAGAAGCCAGTGCAACATCGGCGTACCCCAAGGCGGCCACCCGTTCCGGTTTAGTTGGGATCGTGATATCACCGTAGGCGTTGTGTAGTGTGACCGGGAACTCCGTGCTGGTGCTATTGACAGGCTCTTGTGTTGCCGATTCAGGCTGCTCATCTGAAGCGCAGCCTCCAAGCAAAAGCGCACCGGACAGCAACGCGGCGAGCGCGGGTAAAAAACGACGGGTGAGGGATTCGGGCATAACTCTTTCTTCTTTCTTCTTTGGGAAACATGATTGTCATTTAGTCAGGAGCGATGAGGCGGTTAATCTAAAGACCCGCCAAGGAGTTGTTGCTGTATCCAGTTCACGCCAGCGCGGCAATAGAGCGGTGACTTTGCGCAGGGATTCATTTTTGGCTTGACTCAGGCTCAACCCTGACGGGTTCTCCTGTTTCGCGGATGTAATCGTCGCTTGTCCCAGAATCGTGGCAAACATCGTGCGGTAAAACAGAAATGCTGCCTCGTCATCGAACCCGACATCAAGCGCGCAAGTGAGGAAACCTTCAGGGAATTGCATCCCTGCCGGGCTTGCGAGCCGCCCAGTTGAGATGAGGCGGATCATCCACGGATGTTGCACAAGGAAATCGTGCAGGTACAAAGCGAGATCCGCTGCCCTGTCGGCTGGAGCACCAGTGAGCTCGGGGAGCTCGATCGCCTCCGACACTCGTTCAACGAGGGCGAGTAGCAGCGCATCGCGGTCATCAAAGTACCGGTAGAGGGCCATGGGTGTGACCTTCATACGCGCGGCAAGCGATCGCATGGAGAGCGCGGTCTCGCCGTCAGCCTCGATGACCGACATCGCCTCGTCCACAATCCGACCGTGATCCAGCTTACTCATTTCATCCTTCTAAGGTTTGGCTAGCCTAAATATACATGTATACTTTCAGCATGGCAAACAAGCCTCTCTTGATTGATCCTGCCGTCCGCCCGGCCCTGCGCCCCTCGGTTCCCGGCCTCACGGCTGCGGCTCTTGGGGCGGCGCTTTCCGGTGTAGCCGCGCTGGTCGCGATTTGGGGAATCGTACGCATGATCGATGCGCCGTCCGCGGATTTAGCCGCCAAGATCTGCGTTGCTTGGTTGGCTGCGGCACTGCTGTCAGCGGCCTCGTCATGGCTCGCTCACTCGGTAGAGGGTCAGTTCGAGGCGCGCCTGCGCCGTGAAATAACTCGGCACCTGTTGCGCCTTCCATCTGACCGCCTGGGCTCTTACCCAGTCGACAAGTTACGGCGCTTAATTTCCGAAGACATCGCTTCGTTGCACTACATGATCGCCCATTTGCCTTCCGAGGTGGCGGTAGTGATCGTGATCCCTATCTGCTCAGTCCTGCTCCTGTTGATGTTGGCCGGCCCGACGGCGCTCGCTGCTTTAGTACCTGGCCTACTCGCAGCTGCCGTATACCTGACGGTGATTCCACGGAGATCGGCAAAGCACGGCGCAGAACGAAGCCGGCTCATGAGTGAGATCACAACCGCGGTCGATGACTATGCGCGCGGCATCCATATCTTCCGTAGTTACGGCATAGCCAAAGGAGCGCTAGCAGACTATACGGATGCAACAAGGCGGTTTGCCAGCGGCATCATCGCGTGGGTGCAACGAGTAGCGACCCCGGCAGCCATCGCCACCGCGCTCCTTCAAGCGGTAGCCAGTTATGCGATCGCGTATGCGGTGGGTTACGGCAGGGATACAGCAACTCTCGCAGCGACGTTGCTACTCAGTCTCGCCTTGGTCACTCCTGCACTGCGACTCGGACACGGTTTAGATTATGTTGGCAGTGGGTACGCGGCCTCTTCCAGAATTGGAGCGTTACTCTCGGAACCTGCGCTGCCACATGGAGCGGTGAATACCGTCACCAAAACCCCAAGCATCAAGGTTGACCATCTCGCCGCATTTGCTAATAAGCGCGGGCTCTTCGAGGGACTCACCCTGGACCTTGAGGCGTCAACCGTCACCGCGATCATCGGTCCGAGCGGAGCAGGGAAGAGTACCCTCCTGCGCATACTTGCCGGGCTGCAGCGTCCCCATGTCGGTAGCGTGAGAATTGGCGGCACCGACATTTCCTCACTCGATGAGAACGTACGGGCCGAAACCGTACTCTTAATCCCTCAGGGTCTTGCTGTTTTTCAGGCGACTGTTCGCGAGAACCTACGACTGGTACTTCCAAATGCTGATGACAGCGCCTGCATTGAAGCCCTCCGCCGCGCACAGTTCCGCGTACCCCTTGACACCGATGCGAGCACACTGTCGGGCGGAGAACAACAGAGGCTCTCGCTTGCCCGCGCATTCCTTTCCCCGGCGCAAGTAATTCTGCTGGACGAGCCGACGAGCGCACTCGAAGACACCATGGCGGAACGCGTATGGAAAGAGCTCGAACTCCTTGCGCACGTGGAAGGGAAAACCATCGTCATCGTGACCCACGATCTGCATCTCGCAGCACGTGCCGATAATCGGCACTTACTCAATCCTGCGGCGAGTTTGCAAGAGGGCAGAGCATGATGAGCCTTAGAGAATGTCAGCACTACGTGGCAACTACTCAGATTGCCCATGCAGCTCGCAGCAGATTAGTAAGGGCTGGTGCAGGCTGGGCTCTAGTCGCACTCATCGAAGCGGTCGCCTACACAGTTTTGGCTCTTGCGGTCCGGGATAAGGGCAGTGCTTTGTTGGTGATCGCGGCAGCGACGGTTTCGGTCGTTGTGACGGTACTGGTCTCACGTGCCGGATACCTAGGAGGGGCACGGCTGGCGGGTGACCTTTACGCCTCGCTTGGGCATTCCCTCGCCCGCGCAAAGCTAGCATGGTTCACTGCCGACCATCGCGCACTGATCACGTCGGTCGCAGGACGCAGCATCCCGTCACTGATGGGGGTTCCCGCGCACCAACTGCAGACTCTCATCGTCACCCCCCTCCTGCCAACATTGCTAGTCGTGGCTGTTTGGGTCGTCAGCGGCCTCCGGGAGTCGGCAATCCTGGCAACGCTACTCATCGCCGCTCTAGCAACGCAAACATTCGCTCAGCGCCGCCTGGCACGCGCCGATTCCGAGAGACACGCGATTGAGCACGAAGCAACCGCGGCGACTATCGAACTAGTCGAACACCTCGATCTGCTACGCACCGCGGCAGGCCCAAATAAGGCCCTACTCCGCGTCGAACAGGTCTGGAACCGTCAGGAGCAGGCAATGGCACGAACAAACCGTGCTGCAGCGCCTGCAACGTTCATATCCGCGATTGCAAGCTTCACTCCGCTCGCGGGCATAGTGATCTACCTCATCTGCACAGGCGGGTTTTCCGAGCCGACTGGAGCATTAGCGCTGCTGATACTGGCTGGGCGCGCCGGCGCCCCTCTCGACGACTTAGCGCTCCTAGGCATCACAGCCAACGAATTACGTGCGCATTCATCTGCATACCGAGCGGTCGTTACAGCACAGACCCTGCCGGTGCACCCAAGCAAAACTAGCCGTGTTCCTGACGGACATGACATTGAGGTTGTTTCCGTTACCCAGCCGCCTGTGCTTGATAGTGTGACGGTAAGCATTCCTGAAGGCCTCCGGTTACACCTCGCTGGTCCCAGTGGCTCAGGAAAGAGCACACTGTTGGGATTGCTTATGCGGTTCGACGACCCAGTGCGGGGAACAATCACTCTCGGAGGCGTACCGCTCAAAGAGCTTACCGAACAGCAAATCACCTCGCACGTCGCCTATGTGCCGCAAGACCCTATAGTCTTCACAGGAACGCTGGCTGAAAAC
This sequence comes from Corynebacterium sp. HMSC11D10, assembly GCF_001806995.1. NCBI lineage: Bacteria > Bacillati > Actinomycetota > Actinomycetes > Mycobacteriales > Corynebacteriaceae > Corynebacterium > Corynebacterium sp. HMSC11D10. The sequence continues at coordinate 33,733 of NZ_KV787054.1, read as the reverse complement.
GTAAGTCTTGGGAATCCGGGTGCCCGAGAGGATGACATTATCGACGCTCTGAACAGGGCCGGCCTGGGCGAGGTAGTCACTCGCGATCCGCTCGGCGTCCATCAACTGGTCGGCGTCCACGGACAATTACTCTCCCACGGGGAACGACAGCGAGTTGCGATCGCCCGCGCACTGGTCAAGAATGCCCCTATTCTCATCCTTGATGAGGCCACTTCCGCTCTCGACGAGGCAACAGAGCAACAAGTCGTCAATGCTCTCACCAAGCTCACCAGCACACTCATTTTCGTCAGCCACCGCGACGCACGAATCTGGCAACCAGAGCACACCGTCATATTGAAAGGGCATGATCTCACATGAGCAGCATCAGGAGCCTCATCCGGGAAATGACGCAACAGGCAATGGCCCCAATCTCGGGCCAGGCGACAATAGTCGGTGTCAAAGAGATCGCGCCCAGCTACGTGCGTGTGACACTCACTGCACCCGAGCTTGTTGCTTATTCACCGACCCTCCCGGCGGACGCTATAAAACTCGCAATTCCCGGTCGAGAGGGAAACATGCTGCTCCGCGCCATGACTGTAGCGAACAGACCATCGCCAGAGACGATCGAGGTAGACATACTTCGTCACTCCGGCGGGATGATGAAGCACTGGCTCAGCGAGGTGAAACCAGGCAACCGCACAGAAATCCACGCTGTACGACGTGAGTTCGCTATAGGCGATGGTATCGACGATCACCTCTTAGTCGCTGACGCGAGCGCACTCCCCGCAATAGCAACAATTCTCCGTGCGATCCCCAGCACCCACCGGGTTAACGCCTTGTTACAAGTCCACAACGCAGATGACGTGACAGCACTTCTTCCGAAACATCCCGGCCTGCAGTTGGCTCTCCGCGTCGGTACGGCTTGGACACCTCAGGAACTCCGAGAAGGGCTGTCCTCAACGTTCGCCGGCAGCACCGTAGAGCGACGAGTCCAGATTTGGATTGCCGCCGAAACGGCAAACGTTGCAATGGCTCGCCGCTGCCTGACCGACAGTGGGCATGAACGGGATCACCTTTTCGCGGCGGCTTACTGGAAGAAAGGAAGGGATAGCACTTCCCGCGACGAAAGGATTCAGCAAGCATACTTTGCCGCCATGCAACAGAAGGCTGACCTCACCGACCCAGATACACGTGTCGACGTCGAGTTACTCGCTGATGCTGCCGAAGAGCCCGCGCTAGCTGTTCAAGGAATGGGACAAATGAGTATCAAGCCGTGGAGAAACGAATGAAGATCGTTACAAGAGACACACCCGTGAGTTGGCAACACTCGACACTAAATACAGCGATCCAGGTCGAGAGCCTCACTGTCGGACACAACCGACGTGTTATCTCAGAGGATCTCAGCCTCATAGTTCCTGAAGGTGGGTATACAGCAATCATCGGCCCGAATGCCTGCGGAAAATCGACATTGCTCCGCGCCATCTCGCGAATTCTGCCATACGAACAGGGCCGCGTCCTCATACACGGTGCCGACATTGCGCATGTCCCCACCAGACGTCTTGCGACACGACTCGGCTTACTCCCACAGTCCTCTTTCTCGCCCGAGGGTATCCGTGTTGAGGACCTGGTAGCACGTGGTCGACATCCGCATCTAGGGATTTTCGGCCGATGGTCAAAAGCTGATGACGATGCTGTGGTCGAAGCGATGGCTGCGACTGGAATATCGGACCTGTCTGGCCGCCAGGTTGATGAGCTCTCAGGTGGTCAACGGCAGCGAGTCTGGGTGGCAATGGTGCTCGCACAAGCGACACCGATACTTCTCCTAGACGAACCGACAACCTTTCTAGACATCGCACATCAATACGGCTTGCTGGACTTGTTCGAGCGGCTGAGACGCAACATGGGTCGCACCATTGTCGCAGTGCTGCACGATCTTAACCAGGCAGCCCGGTACGCGACACACCTAATTGTCATGAAAGACGGCAAGGTTGTCACTTCCGGGCCGCCGGCAGATGTCATCACCGCGGAACTCATCGAACACGTTTATGAACTGCCATGCAGGATCGCTCCTGATCCGGAGACAGGTTCGCCCATGGTGATACCCCTGCCTCAGTTCAGCTAGCTGTAGTTCCTCGGGACGTTGTGAACGTTCGAGATAAAGTGAAGACCTCCGGCAGGATGGGGTTTAGCACATCTCCTATCCTTAACCGGAGGTCTTCATGTCCCACGCTCACGCACCTTTGACCCCAATCGGACGTAAACGCCTGGCTTCTTTAATAGTTGATGATGGTTGGTTGATCCGTCGAGCTGCTGAACGTTTCCAAGTCTCACCTGCAACCGCTTCTAAATGGGCCAGAAGATACCGGGCGGGTGACACCTTTCAAGACCGTTGTTCACGCCCACACTCATCACCGGCACGACTGGCGAAACGACGCGAGCATCGCATCATCAGCCTGCGGTGCACACTGTTTAGAAGACTGAAATGGTAGCGGTGTGGTGAGTATCTGGTAGCGCCTGAGTGAGTATCCGGTAGCGGAGGCTCGCCTAGGCTCGGCACGGGCGGCGGGTCTGTCAAGGATCCAGGGATGGCCGCGTTGACAGGGGCGGGTTTGATGCCGGCGCTCCGAGGGCTCGGTACTGCCGCGTTCCGAGTAGTTGGTACCTGGACAGCCGAGCCGGGCCGACTGTATGACCCCGGCTGCAGGCATTACTCGTTCGAGCAGGCCACTGGGGGTGTCCTTGCGCATGGTGAAGACTTCTATGCGGCTTCGGTGTCCGCTATGTTGCAGCCGGCTCTCCGTCAGCGTTATTCGCAACTGCCCACAACGGTCCAGCGAGTCTTCGGTGCTGAGAACGCTCGGGGCCCGGGCTCCCCAGAAAGTCCCACGACCACTGTTGTCGGCCTGGAATCGAGACAGCGGTGCAGTTCGCGAGCAGGCTCCAGGCGTCTCCTTCTTATGACAGGTCGCGCTGTCACAGCTTCACCGAAACACGGTACTTGAAGCATGAACTATGAAAGCGCCCTGCAGTACCAAGTACGCGGAGCACCGGTACCAACTCCCCCGAAGCGTCGTGCATCAAGGATGGGCTTGGGCCGCTCCTGAAGCGAGGTGAACTGCAACCGGGCTGGGTTCAATTTAGTGCCGAAGAGTCGCGCCGACAGTAGAGGCTTCCGCGGCATAGCTCCAATTTCAAAAGCGGACTTCATCCGGAACGAGCCGCACCCGAATGAAGCGGATACGGGAACCATCACCGAATGCAATTTGAGCCGCTACCGGATACTCACTGAAGCGCTACCGGATAGTCACGACACTGCTACCAAATAACCGGTCGCAACATTCTTGAAGCATACGATTTCAATTCAGAGGCTAGTGACTTTATTCAGCTGGCAGATATTGTTGCTAGTTCCATCGCCTACGAACGCCGGCATGGTCGAATGGACCCAACAGTCCGAAATACACCGAAAGCTCGAGTTGCTGGTCGGCTGAGACGAGCCCTCGAATTAGACAGTTTCGCTGACATTCAGCAAGGCAAAGTCAATATTGTGACGATTGGATCAGAAAATGCTTGATTTAACTGATGTCAGTTCTATACTGGGGTTCTCGAGGGATTTGGGCTAAAACCCACCACCTCTCGAGCCGGCTGGGATTAAGTTCGCAGTCCCGGAAAGCGCAAGTGGTTGCGCGCTTCAAACTTGAGTGGCCTTTCATCCCTTCAGTGGGATGCGGGGGCCACTCTTTATTTTGCCCAGGCCACGCCCCCACGCTTAACCCAAAACTAGGCCTTGCCTCACACATCTACGATTTTTTGTCGCTCTTTTTGCTGGACCGCACATGCCGCAGATACACCAACGGCCCTACCACGGGTATGAACACCAGAAAGAGCACGATCCAGACATCCGACCATCGTCTGTTAGGTCGTCTGTTAAGTTGCCTGAAAAATACAACCAAGCTGGTAACTAGTAGCACCACAGCCACCAACGTGAGCAACATAAAAATGTAATCGACCGGTGATGGTTCCAATGGAGAAACTCCATTGCCTAGCAAAGCGGCTAACTGCATTTGTGAAATTTCCATTCACCCCTGGTTCATCACATTGCTTCTGACACGGTGTTTTCGCCCAGGATCCTACCCGGCAACGCCCCCACCATCGCGCGTTAACGCTGTCGCAACACGTCTTCCTGGACACTGAGGTGGTACAGCCCGTACACACACTCACACTCCGAGGAGGAAAACCATGACCAGCACCACCACCCGTATCGCCGCGTACGCAACCGCAGCAACGCTCGCACTCGGCGCTGTCGCCGCGACCGGCGCAGCCACCCCGGCGAACGCCGCCACCGTCGTCGCGAAGGACAAGGACGGCGTGTGCGCCGTGAAGCTTGCGCCGGCCGAGAAGCGTTTCATCGAGTCGTGGTTCGACGACTCCAAGGCGATCGGTGACTACGAGCAGGCTCGCGATCTCATCGCGGCGATCGAGCAGGTCTACCCGGGCGTTGTCGCGGAGAACGAGAAGGCGCTCAAGGGTGAGAAGGCGGAGTTTGGCAAGGTGTTGCCGGAGGGTCTCGTCGCAAAGTATGCGGATGCGCAGAAGACGATGAAGGAGTCGGAGCCGACTGTGAATCGCACGCTGGAGGCGATTGACACGGATTCGTGGCGCGTTGGCCCGGAGGATACCAAGCGCACGGAGACGCCGCTGACCGCGAAGGATGGCGACGTGTACAAGGCGTGGACGGAGACCCCGTCCGGGAAGGTCGCCGCGAAGCGCATGCTTATCGACGACGCCGACGCCACCGCCGCCGAAACCTGCACCAAGGGCATGCGAGCGGACGTGAAATACCCCACCGCCAAGGCGGACGTGAACGTGCCGGCCATTGTCGGTGGGGTAATTGCGGCGCTGCTGGTAATCGCAGGCCTGTTCTTCGCGCTGCCCCACTTCGGCATCAAACTGCCGATGCTGGGCATGTAGTTCTGGCTAGAACTTCGCGATCGGGCCGAGGGCGCCGTCGACAGCAAATGGTGCCAGCAGGGCAATCAGGGAGATGAGGCCCGCGATGCCTGCAATGGCCAGGGTGGCGATGAGCGCCGGGGAGTCGACGGAGGAGCCGGCGGCGGAGTCGCCCGCGGTGGTCTCCTCCACCGGCTGCATCTTGTTCTCAAAGGTCAGATTGTGGTTGACCGGATCGATGCCCAGCGCGTTCAGGCTGGCAAAGAAGAGGTCGGTCTGGTCGATCTGGCCGGTGAGGTTCGCGGCACCCGGGCCGGAGGCTGCGACACGCAGCTGCGCACCGGTGTGCTGCTGGCCGCCGAGCGCATCCTCGTCTTCGTTGGTCTTGGAGGTGGCGAAGTTGACGGCCATGGTGGAGCCTTCAACGGTGGTCAGCTGAGTGACGCGACCAGCGGTGTTCTGGTTCTCGTAGGTGATCTGTGCGGTGTGAGCGTGGTCGGCGGTGGCGACGATCAGGGTCTCCTCACCGGTCTTCTCCACCCAATCCTGAACAGCCTGGACGGCCTCGTCGAGCTGGCCGACCTCGCCGATCAGGCCACAGGCGTCAGCCTGGTGGTCGGCCTTGTCCGGCGAGGCGGACTCGACCTGGAGCACGAAGCCCTTGTCGTTCTGCAGCAGCTCGAGCGCCTTGGAGGTCATGGCTGCCAGACGCGGAGTCTCCTCGGTGAACTCAGGGTTAGCCACGCAGGTGGCCGGCTCGAGATCGCCGCCGTCAGTGGTCGGGATGGACTGGTTCAGCGTGCGCGGCATGTTGCCCTCGGAGAACAGACCGAGGACCGGCTTGTCGGCGTTTGCCTCTGCGATCGCGTCGAGCTCGGAGGCGTTAGTGACAACCTGGTAGCCATTGTCCTTCGCGTTTTCCAGGACAGTCTTACCTGCGGTCCAGGTGTTACCGTTCTCGCCCCACTGGCCGCCCTGGACGACCTCGGTGTTGAAGTAGCTGCGGCCGCCACCGAGGGTGACGTCTGCACGCAGGTCAACGATCTGCTCGGAGATGGAGCCAAGACCGCCGTTTTCACGCAGCTGCTCGCCCTCTGCGACCTTCTTGTCGCCGGACGGTGCGTAGTAGGAACGCTTGATTGCGTGTGCAGCGAAGGCTGCCGGGGTGGCGTCCTGGATCTCGGCGGTGGTGACGTTACCGATCTTCAGGCCCTTGGCTTTTGCGATCTCGCCGAGGGTGGCAACCGGCTTGCCGGCGTTGTCCACGCCGACCGCGCCGTTGTAGGTCTTCACGCCGGAGTTCCATGCAGTGCCGGTTGCAGCGGAATCACCGACGTAGTTCGGCAGGCCGGTCTCCTTGTCCAGGGAGAAGGTGGTCAGGTAGCCGGTGTAGTCGAGGTCGTCGAGACCCTCGAAGCGGCCTGCAGAGCCCTTGAGGTAGTTACGGGCAGCGGTGATTTCTGAGTCGCCGGTGCCGTCGCCGATGAGCAGGACGACGTTCTTCGCCTTGGCGTTGTCGATGCCCTGGCCCTCGGTGCCGAACTGTGCACAGTCGCCGACCTTCGGTGCCTCGCCTGCGGAGACGAGGTAGCAGAGCTGGTCGCCCGGCTTCGCCTTGGAGCGGTTGGCCAGCGAGATGACCTTGTTGTCCTTGTTGATCTTCCACGGCTCCTGGCCACCCTCGGTGCCACCGTTGAGACCGAGCGCGTTGGCCATCGCGTAGAAGGCGTCGGTTTGGTCGAGCTGGCCGTTGACGTTTTCGGAGCCTGGGCCGAAGCCTGCGATGCGCACTTGGGTGCCGGTGTGCATCATGGAGAAGTTCGGGGTGTCGAACGGGTCGCCGTTGGCCTTCTTGTCAAAGACCGGGTTGCCGTTCTCATCCAGCCACGGCTGGGTGCCGAAGCCGATGGACATGGTGGTGCCGTCCTTCGGCGTCTTCAGGCGAGTTACGGCGGACACTGACGGGCGGCCGTCCGGGATGATTTCCGCGGTGTGCGCGTGGTCGGCGGTGACAACGATCATGGTCTCACCGTCCGCCTTGGCAAAGTCGAGGGCTTCCTTAATAACCTCGTCGATTTGCTGGGTCTCGCCGATCATGCCGCAGGCGTCGGCTGCGTGGTCCGCCTTATCGATGGAGGCGGACTCGACCTGGAGGAAAAAGCCCTTGTCGGCGCTCTTGTCGTCGAGAAGCTCGATAGCCTTCTTGGTCATCTCGGCTGCGGACGGCTCGTCGCCGCGATCAGCTTCCTTGCAGACCTCCGGCTCGGTGGTGCCGTCGGACTTCACCGGCACGGTCTGCTCGAACTTGCGGGTCATGTTCTTGTCGTGGAACAGGCCGAGCACCGGCTGGTCCTGGTTCGCGACGGTGATGCCCTCGAGGCCCTGCTTGTCGTCGACAACCTGGTAGCCCTTGGCAATCGCGTTTTCGCGGACGGACTTGCCGGCCTCCCAGTCGACGCCGCCGTCGTTCTTGTCGGTCAGGAACGGGTTGCGGTTCTCGCCACCCTGCTGAACCTCGGCGTCGAAGTACTTGCGGCCACCGCCCAGGGTGACGTCGGCGCGGGTGTCGATGATCTGCTCGGAGATGGAGCCGAGACCGCCGTTTTCGCGAGCTTCAGCACCCTTGACCGGCTTCGCGTCGCCGGACGGCGCGTAGTAGCCGCGTTTGGAGATGTGCGAGTGCATCGCGCCCGGGGTCGCATCCTGGATCTCCGCGGTGGAGACGTTGCCGGTGCGCATACCGGCGTTCTTCGCCATCTCCAGCAGGTTCTCGTGCGGCTTGCCGGTGATATCGATGGATAGCGCACCGTTGTAGGTCTTCGTGCCGGTGGACCAGCCCGTTGCGGACGCGGCGGAGTCGGTGACGTACTGACGCTTGCCGTCCTTGCCCACGGCGAAGGTCGTGTAAGCACCTGCCGCGGTCAGCTCGTCGAGGCCCTCGAAGCGGCCGTTAGCGCCCTTGAGGTAATTACGAGCAGCAGTGATCTCCTGGTGGCCCATGCCGTCGCCCAGGATGAAGATGACGTTGCGTGCCTGGGCGTCGGTGTTGCCCTGGCCGCCCTTGCCGAACTGTGTGCAGTCACCCGGCTGTGGGGCGACGATGTTGCCGTTGGAATCGATGGAAATGCAGGTGTCCTTGCCGTTGAAGGACTGCTCCGCCGACTGTGCGAGGGAGGTAGGCAGGTTCGCAATAGCCAACGCAGAAGCGCTGACTACTGCGGTAGCTGCTTTTAACGAGAAACGCATGTTGGGTTCCTTATAACGAGAAGCCGAAGAATATGAAACGGTTTTTGAACCGCTGCACACGCTAAACACAGCAAATTTCTAATAAGGAACGCTCAGGTGAATTTTAGGTAACGGCAGATGCGAAAAGGGCGGCACCCAACCTGGTACCGCCCTTCGCTTACGCGCTCAGACTACTTACTGGAGGAGCCTGCGTTCTCCGACGAACCTGCGTTCTCCGATGAGCCCTTGCTTGACGACGAGCCCGTCTCGCCCGAGGACGTCACACGCTCCGAGGAACCCAGCACCGTCATGCCGTTGTCGAAGCCCTCTTCGCGGCAGGCCTGTGCAATCAGCACACCGGTGAGGCTGGCTGCGGCGATGACACCGAGCGCAATGCCCAGCGGCTGGAGCTGCTCGCCGTAGCCTGCGAACTGGCGGTTGATGGCGTCTGCCTTCATCTGCAGTTCACGAGCCCACTCAGGCTGCTCCCACTGGCGGCCGCGGTTACCGTGGCCCCAATCGTGCTTCGGCATGGACTCCTGGAAGCGAGCGTTGAGCTCCGCGGATGCCTTCTGGATCTGCGGACCGAACACCTCGTTCACGCCGTAGCCAATGCCGGCGAGGACGCCGATCGGCAGCAGCCACAGGATCGGGCTGTTCTTCGCAAACGCGTTGGCCACGCAGCGCTTCGCCTTATCGGAAGAGCCTTGCGGGTCCTTCGGATCGGCAGGCGTCGACGGGTCGGTCGGCTCGCTCGGATCAGCCGGCTTCTTCGTGCCAACCTTGATGATCAGCTTCTGCGCAGGAACCTCGACAAAGCTGCCGTCTTCACGGTGGATGCGCTCGCCAGGCTTACCCGGCTGCACAACCTCGTGCTTGCCAGCTTCAAGTTCGGAGTCCTCGATGACCTCGTAGTCGTAGGCGATCTCCTCAGTCCAGCTGGTGCCCGCCGGCGGCTTGGTGCCAACGCGGACAACGCGCTCGACTGGCTTCTCCACCATCTCGGCGACAGGCTTGCCGTCGACAACCTTGATGGTGTAGCGGCCGTCCTTACCAGCAACGTCTTCGACTTCCTCGCCTGGCTTCAGGTTCGGGTCGTAAACGATCCGGGTGGTGTAGCGGACGTTGATATCGAGCTCACCTTCAGGCGTCGGCTGATCCGGGTTTTCCGGGTCAGTCGGGTCGGCCGGCTTGGTGCCGATGAGGATGACGTGATCCTGCTTCTCAACGAGCGTCTCTTCGGTGCCGTCAGAGTTGTGCTGAACCAGGCCGGGCTTACCTTCCTGTTCAACCTTGTGCTCACCCGCCGGGATGGTGGGGTCAAGCTTGACCTTCACCTCGAACGGAATCCGTTCCTTCCACTCCTGACCAGCCGGCGGCTTGGTGCCAACACGGATGATCTTCTCGACTGGCTCCTTCACGACCTTCACCGAAGGCTGACCATTCTCGACGGTCACCTCGACCTTGCCGTTTGCACCTTCCTGGTCCACGATTTCCTGACCAGGCTCAAGCGTCTCGTCGTAGATGATCTTCGTAGTGTACGGAAGCTCGACTTCCTTCGGCTCGACCGGTGGGGTCGGGTCGTCGGTCGGCGGAGTCGGCTGCTCCGGCTCATCGGTCGGCGGCGTCGGATTCGCAGGCTTCTTGGTGCCGATGCGGATGACCGCGTTCTTCGGCTCCTTCGTGCGCTTCGTCTCGACGACTGGATCGCCGGACGGTTTGCCGTCGACAAGCTTCTGCGTCGATGTCACGACCTCTTCGCCGAACTCGCCCTGCTCGATGACCTGCTTGCCCTCTTCGAGGTTCGGGTCTTCGATGACGTCAGTGCCGAACTCCACGGAACGGGTCGTGGAAGAGACCACGCTGTCGTCCTCAAGGCCTGGGCCGAACTCGACGATTCGCGGAGTCGGCTCGGTGCGATCGGTGACCTCGGTCTTGGTGGCTTCACCGCTGGTACCTGTGAAGGTTGCGGTGTAGGTGGCTTCGCCGTCCTTGCCTTCCTGAACAACCCGAACCTCACCCGGAGCGAGTTCCGAGTTCGGGCGCAGCTCCGTCGGGTACGGGATGGGCTCCTTCCACTCCACCTTGTCGGTAGCAGTTGCCTGCTTGGTGCCGACCTTGATCACCTTGGTGACCGGCTCGGTGGTGGTGGTTTCGCTGCCACGCGTTGCCTCGACGACCTTGCTGTTCACGATCTTCTGGGTGATCTTGGTGATCTTCTCACCAGGCTTACCCTCGGTGACGACCTTGTACTCGCCGGCAGGGATCTCCGGGTCGTACTCGATCACGGTGTCGAACGGAATCGGCAGCTTCTCTTCCAGCTCGTACGAGCCATCGGTCATGGAACCGACACGGACAATCTTCTTCTTCGGCGCCTTGGTCTGCTCGACGGTGATGCTCGGCTCGCCGTCTGGCTTGCCGTCCTTGATCTTCTGGGTCGAGGTGATCAGTTCCTCGCCCTTCTCGCCTTCCTGCTCGACCTTGGTCTGGCCGACCGGCACCGTGTTGTCCACGATGAACTCGGTCTCGAAGTTGACCTCGCGGGTCGTCTTCGACGTCAGCGTCTGGTCAGGAGCGGTCGGACCGTATTCGATGATCTCGTTGACCGGATCCTTGGTCTGCTTCTCCGTAGGGGTGACCGAAGAGTCGTCGCCCTTGGAGGTGAAGTTGGCCGTGTAGGTCTTCTCGCCCGGCTCGCCCTTCTGGACGATCTTGATCTCGCCCGGCTTCAGATCCTTGTTCGGACGGGTTTCAACCTCGAACGGAACTGGCGCCTTCCACTCGACCTTCTCAGAGGTCTCGGACGGCTTGGTGCCGACCTTGATCACCTGATCGACAGGCTGCTCGGTGATCTTCTCCTCAACGGTGGCCTCGCCATCCGGCTGGGAGTTGGTGACCTTCTGGGTCACCGTGGTGGTCTTCTTACCCGGCTTGCCTTCGGTGACAACCTCGGACTTGCCAGCAGGCATGTTCGGGTCGTACTCGATCTTCACACCAAACGGGACCTCAGAGTCGACGGTCTTCTTGGTTTCACCGGTGGTCTTGGTACCGACGCGAATGATCTGCTTCGTCGGCTCCGCGGTGCGCTCAGTCTTCACGACCGGGTCACCCGAAGGTTTGCCGTCGACAAGCTTCTGCGTGGAGGTCACGGTGTCCTCGCCGAGCTTGCCTTCCTGATCCACCTTTTGCTCACCCGCAGCGAGCGTGTCGTCGAATACGACTTCGGTATCAAACGGCACTGGCTTCTTCACAGTGGTCACGAGCTCGCTCGGAGCAATGCCCGGGCCGTACTCGATGATGCGCGGCTTGGCTTCCTTGGTGGTCTCTTCCTCAGCAACCTGTGCCTCAGAGCCCTTGGAGGTGAACTTGGCGGTGTAGGTCTTCTCGCCGTTCTCGCCTTCCTGGACGGTCTTCATCTCGCCAGGCTTGAGGTCCGGGTTCTCGCGAACCTCAGTCGGGTACGGAATCGGGAACTTCCAGGTCACGTCCTTGGCACTCTCGGCAGGCTTGGTGCCGATGACAACGACCTCGTTCTTCGGCTCCTGGGTGCGTTCCCAAGTGCCGTCCAGGTTCATCTTTTCCTTGCCCGGCTCACCCTTGGTCTCAACCTTGTAGGTACCGGCAGGGACAGTGTCGTCGTACTTGTAATCGACCTGGAACGGAACCTCGCGCTTCGGAACGTCGATGACGTTGACCGTCGCGGTGGTGTTGTCCTTCGAGCCGTCCTCGTAAGTCACGATGACCGGAACGTCGATCTTGTCGCCCGGCTTCGCGGTCTCCGGCGCGGTGGAGATGACGTTGCCCTTGTCATCCAGGCCGACGATCCAGTCGCCGTTAGCCGTCTTCACCTTGTAGGTCGGGTTGCCGAACTCGTTGTTCTCACCCGTTGCCTCAAGGCCCTTGCCATTCGGATCAATGGTGAACGGCTTGTCCGGATGAAGGTTGATCTCTGCAGGCTTCTCGACGCCAATCGGCGAGGTCGCCGTACCACCCGGGTAGACCGTCTGCGACGGAACAACCGGCTCAGACTCCCAATTGTTGGTCAGCTTCACCACAGTGGTGACCGGGGCCTGGGTGGTCAAACCACCCGGCGCGTTAACGGTCACCGTGACGGTGTTCTTGTCACCTGGTTTAGCACCCGCCGGCGGGGTGGAGGAAACTTCACCGGTCTTCGGGTCAATGGTGTACTTCCAGCCGTTGACGTCCTGAGAAAGAACCGGCTTGCCATTCTTGTTTCCGAAGGAGAACGTGGAGCCGTCCGGCGTGTCCGCAACCTGGTGCTTCACTTCCTGCCCTGGAGCAGTGACCTGGACGTTGTAGTTCGCCTTGATGTCATCCTTGATAACGACGACAGTGCCAACAACAGTCTGAGGCTTCTGCTTGCCTTCATCGCTGTAGTGAGCCTGGACCGGAACGTTCAGGATGTCGCCTTCCTGCGCACCCTTCGGAATCGTGGTCGTGATCTCGCCAGTCTTTTCATCAACGTAGACGGTCCAGGTCTTGCCATCCTTACTGGTGAGGGTGGTCTGATTCGTGCCATCCTCGAAGGTGTAGCGCGTCGGGGCCTCATCGGTCGTATTACCACTCAGGCCGCGTTCCGGGATCTCTGGAGTGAGGCTGACACTCGCGTTCGGTTGGCCAGTCACAGTGTCGTAGGTCGGGATCTTGATGTCCACGATCGCCTGGAACTGAGTCTCGATCTCATCCGTGGTCTGGTCCGGGTAGGTTGCCTTGACCTTCGGAGTAATGATCGTGCCCGGTGCAACAGAGTCATCCGCCTTCGCAGTGACCTTGCCGGTCGCATCAACGGTGACGGTCCAGCCAGCAGGAACAGTGGACTCGTCGATTTCGAACTTAGCTGGGTGGACTGGCTTGTGGCCCTTCATGATGGACTTGGTGCCCACCTGAGCGGTGAGATCCTCACCGATTTTGCCCTTGGAAAGGCTCGGGCGCACGAGGTCCGTGACCTGGGTGTTGTTCGGGTCTACCACGACGAGGAGTTCCAGCTTGTCAGTGGAACCGTTGGAATACTCCACCGTGACCACAGGGCGCGCGAAGCTGCCTGGCTTCGGTTCTTCCGGAGCGGTGACGGTGACGTTGTAGTTTTCGTCCATCTCGACGGTCCAGCCGTCGTAGACGTACTTCTCGTCCAGCGAGACCTTGGCCTCGAAACCGCCGTCAGCCTTCTTCTTCTCCAGGTCCTTGATCAAGTCTGGGACCTGGGTGAAGGTGACCTTCTGCGGCTCGGTAGCCAGCGGGCCGGTCGCACTATCGACGCCGGAGATGATCGACGCGTCGGTCTTGTCGTACTTCGGGGTGTGGTACTCGGTGTCATCCAGGGAGAACGCCTTGGAGTCGATGACGTTCGCCTTGTTGTAGCGCGTCAGCGAATTGGAACTGTCGAAGACTTGAGTGGTGCCAAACTCATTGTTGTTCTCACCAGCGTCCTGAAGCTGGTCCACGCTGCGCGGCTTCGCCAGAACGGAGAAGTGCACGTTCTTATCAGTTGCAAGGTCGGTGCCGCGGTACTCGGGCCAGGTGAAGAAGATATCGCCGTTGTCCGCGATACGCAGGTTCTTGGTACCGCCGGATGCTGCTGGGTCGGTGGTGCCGATGAACTTGCCGTTGCCGTCGTAGGCCTCCACGACCATGCGGGACATGGAGTCATCCGTGCCGCCGTTCGCAACTGCAGGAACGTTGATCTTGCCGACCTTGGTTTCGTCACCAGGGACGATGACGTGCTTTTCGAAGTTCTCCCACGACACCGTGATGGGGTTACATTCGATGTTCTCGCTCGGCCACGGGTTCACGACGGCCGTAAAGGCTGCACTGCCTCCCCTGGTGGCCCTAGTCTTTGGGTCGGGATTTTCCTGCTTATAGTTGCCCTGCCAGGCGTAACGTACCGGGTTCGTGGCAGTGGCCTCAGCGAACTGCTTGACCTTCGCATCGGTCAGCTTCGCATTGAGATTCAGGGGTCGTTGTGGCCCAGAAGCAGTAATACCGAGGATTTCGTCGGCCTTGTGCGTGACCACCTTGTCAACAAGGGTCTGACCGGCATTCATAGCGGGAATTTGAGCCGCATCGAGGTACGTGCCCATCCTGCCGTTATTGGTAAAGCTCCAATCAGCGAACGTGCGGTCCTTCGAGTTATCAAAGGAGACGCTCAAGCCCCAGGCTTTCTTGTTGGGGCTGGACGCAGACGGCTCAGAGGTATACCAGCTGAAACCAGCCTGGCTGCCCTCCGGAGTGGTTTCCGAGACAACACACGAACCGGCCGGCAGGTCGGAGGCCTTCTGGGCGTCCTTCTCCACCGCACCGGACTTGTCGCGGATGCCGCCGCTGAGGGTGGCGGCAGCAGCCTCTGGCGCGAGTGGGCCAGGGGCGACGACGCTCAGGCCGCCAAGGGCGAGCGCGATAACGGACGAGGCTGCGATGCCCGTTGAGGTTGACTTACGTAAACGCCGAGATGATTCGGCCATGTGATACTCCTCTGTCGAGACACTGAACGTGGGCTGCGAAAGCAACCTCGTTATCAGGTATTCAAGTTGTGACCTTTGCCTAGCTGGAACAGCTAAGCAATAGATGACATCACATTTTAGAGGCGTACTGGACGCATGTCTAGGTGACGGTTTGCTCGGCGGTTCGGCGCCATACCCCCGCCAGCCCCGCTGCGGCGAGCAACGCGGACAGCAGCAATGCTGCGACCACACCGCGGTAATCGCCGCCATTGCCGGCGGCGGACACGGCGGTGGTTGCCCAGTGCATAGGAGCGGCCTGCGAAAGCGCTGCCCACACCGCGTCCACCTGCGCGGTGGTGGCGGTGCGCCAGACCCAACCGACGAGACCGGTCTGCGCCAGCGCAACCACCGCGGCGACCCCCAACCCGATCGCAGGGCCGCACAGGCGCATCAGCACTGCCGCCAACCCCGTTGAGGCGAGCGTGCCAGCCAGCAGGCCAGCAGCCACCACCGCGTACTCCTGTGCGCCGAAACCTGCGCCGAGGACACCGGCCAGGATGGTGCCGGCCGCCGCGATAACGATTGCGCCGGGGATGATGATCCACCGGCGGGTGCGCGTCGATAGGCAAAATGCTGCTGCGAGTGCCGTACCGCCCAGCACTGCCATCGCCGCGAGCAACATCGCGGCAATAGGCGCAAGCGTCGAACGGGTCTGCTCCGCACCCGGGCTACCCGGCGCGGCCGCGGGCACCGGAAGTGCTGCACGCACCGCGGAGACCTTGTCGGCGTTCATGCCTGCCATCTGGTCGATCTTTTGCACGCCGGCGACCAACTCGTCGATACCGCCAGTGGCCTGTGCGGTCTGGCCCTGCAACTCGCGCAGGCCCGCTGCCAACTCGGCAGCGCCGTTGGTGGCTGTATATATACCGTCGTGGTAGCTGTACCCCGGAACGGCGAGCTGGTTAGCAAGGTCGCGGGAACCGTCGCGCAGTTGGTTCATCTTCGCCACCACATCCGGCGGCAACTGGGCCGTCTGGGCTTGCTCGCGCAGACCTTTGAGCGAGTCGCGGGCCTGGACCGCATCCGGATCCTTCGCGTCCTTCAACTCGGCGAGCGAGCGGTCAATCGCGCCGACCACCTGGCCGCGCACCGCCTCAAAACCGGTGACCTGGTTGACCACCTCGCCGATGGAGTCCGCCAACTGGGTCGCGCCCGCGCCCAACTGGCCGGTACCGGCTTGGAGTTGCACCATGCCGTCGGACAACTGCTGGGAGCCGGTCTGGGCGGCAGCGAGGGCGTCGAGAAGCTGCTGCGTCTGGCCCTGCGCCTCACCAACACCTTCGGCCAACTTGCCGGCACCCTCCTTGAGCACCTTCGCCTGCTGGCCAGCCTCACCGGCCGCACGGCGTGCATCCCCAAGATTGTCAGCACCAACCTGCGGGGCGCCGGACACCTCCGCATCGCGCGCGGCGTTCGCCCACGTGGACGCCGGGGACAACGGCATAAACACGCCAACCACCAGCGCTAACAGAGCACACACCAACCGCAACGCGTTGTCCGATTTCATGCAACTGTTCTTATCACCAGTCACATGTGTTCTGCGGGAGGCGCACCGCCCGCTTATGCAGCTTGATACTGTCTTTAACGTTCATTGCCAATCCCTTACAAACCTTTGAAAAGGGTTCACCATGACTCTCCCCCTCGTCATCGGGCTCGTTGCAGCAACGGTGGTGCTTTCACCGCTGCTGGTGCGAGTCATGGACAGGAAAGCCGGGTACCCGCTCGCAGTGCTGCTGTTCGCTGCCGCAGGTGTGCTGGGCACCAACTTCACCGACGTTTCCCAAGGCAGCGACCTGTTGTGGTCGTTTGTGTGGGCGCGCGATGTGATGGGTACCGGCTCCGCGATCGAGTTCGCACTGCGCGCCGACGGTTTAGGCATCTTCTTCGCACTGCTTGCGCTGGTCATCGGCGGTGTGGTGTTCGTCTACTCCGCCGCCTACCTGCCAGCAAGGCAGGGCAACACGAGTTTCTACACCATCATGACGGCCTTCACGCTGTCCGTGCTGTTGCTTGTGCTTGCCGACGACGCCGTGCTGCTCTTCATCGCCTGGGAACTCGTCTCCATTGCGTCGTTCATGCTGATCGCCCGATCTGGCTCGTCTGGTGAGGCCGGTTCGTACCGCACCCTGATCCTGACCTTCTTCGGTGGCCTGACGCTTTTGGCGGGCCTTGCGGTCGCCGCCATCCAGGCAGGCACGACGCGCCTGGCGGGTATTTTGGCCGCGGACGTGTGGGGCGACAACCGCGTCACCGTTGTCGTGGCGCTGCTCATCGCGTTCTCCGCGTTTACCAAGGCTGCGCAGTTCCCGTTCCACTTCTGGCTGCCGGAAGCCATGGCTGCCGCCACCCCGGTGTCCGCGTTCCTGCACGCCGCCGCCGTGGTCAAGGCCGGCGTGTACTTGCTGCTGCGCTTCTCGACGATCTTCCACGACGTCGCCGCATGGAACTACCTGCTGGTCATCGTCGGCCTGTTCACGGCGATCATGTCGGCGTGCTTCGCCATCACCAAGACGGACCTGAAGCACCTCACCGCCTACTCCACGGTGTCGCACCTGGGCTGGATCGTCGCCGCTATCGGCGTCGGCTCCCCCATCGGCCTGGCTGCCGCGCTGACCCACACGTTGGCGCACGCACTGTTTAAGTCCTCGCTGTTCATGCTCATCGGTGTGGTCGACCACGAGGCCGGCACCCGCGACATGCGCCGCCTGGGCAAGCTTTACGACAAGATGCCGTTCACGTTCGCCTCCACCGTGGTCGCGGCCGCCTCCATGGCCGCGGTTCCACCGCTGTTCGGCTTCGTGTCCAAGGAATCCATCCTCGACGCCTTCCACGAAGCTCCCTACGGCATGGCCCTGCTCATCATCGCCGGCTTCGCCGCGTTCCTGACGTTCCTGTACTCGCTGAAGATTGTCTTCGGCGCGTTCGTGGACGGCCCGAAGGACATGTCGCACGTCCACGAAGCTCCCGTCGCCCTCTGGCTGCCGGCGGCTCTGCCGGGCTGGATGTCCGTCGTCCTGCCGTTCATGCTGTTCTGGGTAGACAACCCCGTCTCCGCAGGCGTGCGCGCGATTACTGGCGACGACACCTTCACCACCCACCTCGCCATCTGGCACGGCCTGACCCCGCCGTTCATCGTCTCCCTGATCGTCCTGGTCGCCGGCGTGATCTTCGCCGTAGCCTTCCGCAAACCCGTCTTCGCGGCACTGCGCAACAAGCAACTGCTGCCTGCCGACGGCCCCGACATTCTCTTCCGGATCACCCGCGGCCTGTCCGACTTCGGCGAGCAACTGGGCAAGCTGGCCGACGGCTTCAACCCGTCACGCCACCTCTTCCCACTGCTGGCCTCCGTCACCGCCATGGGCCTGTGCGTCATCGGCCTCACCGACGGCATCGACGGTGTGACCCCAGCCGACCGCGCCGAAGGCCTCGACGTGTGGTGGGACCTCATCCCATTCGCCATCATCGCCATGTCGGTCCTTGGCATGGTGTTCACCCGCTCCCGCCTGGCCTCCGCCGTACTGCTGGGCACCGTGGGCGTGGGCATGACCCTGCAAATGTTCATGCTCGGCGCCCCGGACGTGGCGCTCACCCAATTCCTCGTCGAGGCACTCACCGTCGTGGTCATTCTGGTCGTACTGCGCTACCAGCCGCGCGTCTTCCCGGAGACGAAGCCTCGTCGTAAAGCACTTGCTGCTGTATTCGCACTGCTCGCCGGCGTCGTTGCCTTCTTCGGCGTCTACGGACTGACCGGCCGCCGCGGCCGCTCCGAACTCGCCGAGTGGTACCTCACCGAAGGCGGCGACGTCACCGGTGCCGACAACATCGTCGCCGTGATCATCGTGGAATTCCGTGGCTTCGATACCCTCGGCGAACTCTCCGTACTCGGCATGGCCGCCGTGGTCATCGCCGCCGTGGTTGCCTCCATGCCGCGCCACCTCTTCGAAGCCGGCACGCGCCCGCGCCCGTTCGGCCAATCGCAGCTCAACTCCATCCCACTGCGCAAGGCTGCCGCGCTTGTCGCCCCGGTACTCGTCGTACTGTCGGTGCTCATCTTCTTCCGCGGCCACACCGCACCAGGCGGCGGCTTCGTCGCAGCTCTGGTCATGGCAACCGCATTCGCCATCAACTACCTCTCCCGCGGCTCGGATGCCGACGTGGTGAAGAACTTCACCCCAATCCGCCTGACCGGCTGGGGCATCATCATCGCGATCTCCTCCGGCTTCCTCGGCTTCATCGAAGGCGGCTTCATGTACGCCATCCACGGCGAGATCGCCGGCGAACACATGACCACCTCCCTGATCTTCGACTTTGGCATCTACCTCGCCGTGCTTGGCATGGTCACCGCCGCCATCAACGCACTCGGCGGCTACCTCCGCCCCGGCGCCGACCTGTCCGACCTGGACTACTCGCGCGACGAAGCCGAAAACCCACTGCCGTCCATCCCCGAGCCGCTACCGCCGGAAAACCCGGTGGACGCACACCCCGACCCGATCAACCCGGCACACGACCCGCAGCCGGTCATCACGAAGGAGCCTTAACCCATGGTCATGGCACTTACCATCGCGGTCCTCGTCGCGGGATCCATCTACCTCGTACTCCAACGCGGCATGGTGCGCATCGTCTTCGGCATGTCCCTATTCGGCCACGCCTCCAACCTCACCCTGCTCGCCGCAGGCGTGGGCTCCTGGCGCGGCGAAGCATTCCCCTCCCGCGTCCCCTTCGAGGACATGGGCGACCCGTTGCCGCAGGCATTTGTGCTGACCGCCATCGTCATCGCAATGGCAACCACCACGATCCTGCTTATGCTCGCATCGCTCGGGCGTAACGACGACACCGCCGAGCAACCCACCGGCACCGACGCCGGCTACTCCAAGATGTGGCTCAGCCCCTCCGCGCTGTCCACCGCCGGCCGCAACGCGCGCCTCAACCCCAAGAAGCTGGAAGAGATCCGCGCACGCGAGATCAGCCACGTCACCAACGATGATCTGAAGGTGAAAGACTAATGGCCGTCGACGCAATCCTGCCTATCTTCGTTGCGCTACCGCTGATCGTCTCCGCGGTCACGGCGCTGAGCCCCTGGAGGAAGCTCAACAACACGCTCGCCATCGCCATCCCGGCGATCAACCTGGCAATGGGCGTGTGGCTCTACCTCTACACCGCTGAGCACGGCACGATCGCCCACGTCATCGGCCTGTACCAAGGCGGCGTTGGCATCTCGTTCGCCGCGGATACGTTCTCCGCGGTGATGATCGTGACCACCATGATCGTGGCGCTGACCTCCAACTGGTTCGCCATCGCCGTCGGCGAAACCCAAGCACGCTTCTACACACCGTTGTCGCTGGTGCTGATCACCGGCGTGTGCGGCGCGCTGCTCACCGCGGACCTGTTCAACTTCTTCGTCATGATCGAGGTCTGCCTCCTGCCCTCCTACGGCCTGATCGCCATGTCGGGCACCCGCCACCGCCTGCTGTCGGCGCGTATGTTCGTGCTGGTCAACCTGGCGGCGTCGACAATGCTGGTGCTCGGCGTGGGCTACCTCTACGCGGTCACCGGCGTGGTCAACCTCGCCTCCCTGCAGGGTGTGGCTGCGGGCAACGGCCCGGCGACGGTGGCCACTGGCATCGTCGTCATCGCGATTGCTGCGAAGGCGGGCGTGTTCCCCGTCTACACCTGGCTGCCGCGCACCTACCCGTCCACCTCGGCCGCCGTGATGGGCCTGTTCTCCGGCCTGCACACCAAGGTCGCCGTCTACATGCTCTTCCGCATCTGGGTGATCATGTTCGACATGGACCCGCGCTGGAACACCCTGCTGATTGTGGTCATGGTCATCTCCATGATCATCGGCGGCTACGCAGGCCTGGCGGAATCCACCATGCGCCGCGTGCTCGCCTACCAGATGGTCAACGGCATGCCGTTCATCCTCATCATGCTGGCATTCACTAACGACGACGCCCGCTACGCCCTGGCCGCCGGCCTGCTCTACACCCTGCACCACATGATCACCATCGCCGCACTGGTGCTCAACTCCGGCGCGATCGAAGAAACCTACGGCACCGGCACCATGGCCAAACTCTCCGGCATCGCGCGGCGCGACCCATGGACGTCTGCGGTCTTCGTCGCCGGCGCGTTCTCCATCGTCGGCTTCCCGCCATTTTCCGGCATCTTCGGCAAAGTCACCATCGTGCTCGCCGCCGCAACACCCGGCGACTGGCGCTCCTGGGTGGCCATCACCGCCATCATCGTCGCCTCCTTCGGCGCCCTGCTGTCCATGATGCGCCTGTGGCAACGCGTCTTCTGGGGCCGGCCCATGCAGCACTACCCCGAAGCACTCAACGTGCGAGTGAGCTTCATGCTGCCGTCCGCGGTGCTCATGATCCTCTCGCTCGGCATGTTCATCTTCGCCGGCCAAATGTGGGAGGTCACCACCACCGCAGTCGACGACCTGCTCAACGTCGACGCCTACACCAGCGCCGTACTTGGCGACGACTCCATCGGAGGCGATAACTAATGCGAGGCATCATCCACGCCGCGGGCTACACCTGCTGGATCATCAAAGAAATCTTCGCCGCCGGCTTCGACGCGGTGTTCAAGGCATTCAACCCAGCGGCCAAAATCGAACCGATTGTCATCTACTACCCCATGCGCCTGCACACCGACTGGGAAGTGTTCTGGTTCACCACCTCCATCACCGCCACCCCAGGCACCCTCTCCATGGGCCTGCGCCACCCCACCGAGCCCGGCGGCCCCATCACCCTGCTGGTGCAAGCCGCGTTCGGCTCCGACCCGGAAGACATCATCGCTGGGCTGGCGGATATGGAGGAGCACGTGCGGCCGTCGCTACGCAATAGCCCCATCGACCCGAAAACCGTCACCTGGGAGCCCTACGTCGACCAGGGCCCCACGCCTGACGACGACACCGTCCCGCCCGCAGAAAGGATGAACTAAATGTTTGTCACCATCATGCAGGCCTGCCTCATCATCATGGCCATCTGCCTGCTCATCTCCCTTGCAGCAGTCATCCTGACCAAAGACGAACTGTCGCGCGCCGTCATGGCCGACATGATCTTCTACGGCATGATCGCCATCTTCCTCGTCTGGACGCTGTGGAACACCTCTTCCATCGCCTACGAGATCCCCATCCTCGCCGGCATCGTCTGCGGCGTGGTCCCAACGATCTCCATGGCCCGCATCATCTCGAGAGGACGCCGCTAATGACCATCCCCGAAATCATCGTCGCAGCCCTGGTCATCCTGGCCACCATCTGCGTCATCGCAGCCACCATCCTGCAACTGCGCGCCCCCGACGCGCTGACGCGTGTCAACCTGCTCGGCCCCCTGGTAGTCATTGCGTTTCCGATCCTGGTCATCGCGAAACTCATCTACTCCTGGTCCACCACCGGCTTCGACCTCAACGACTTCATCCGCGCCATCCTGGCCATCCTCGGCGTCTGGATCGTCGGCTCCGTCGCCTCCTTCATCATGGGCCGCTCCCTCTACGGCGTGACGGTGTCCGACAAACTGTAATCTCTACAGGTTGTGAGCAGGAACGACGAAGGCTACATCACCGAACTGGCGCTACGCGCCGGCCGCGGTGACAAAGCCGCGCTCACCGAATTCATCCGCCTCACCCAAGACGACGTATGGCGCCTGCTCGCCCACCTCGCCGGCCCCCAACACGCCGACGACCTCACCCAAGAGACCTACCTGCGCGTCCTCGGCTCCCTGCCGCGCTTCCAGGCACGCTCATCCGCCCGCACGTGGCTGCTCTCGCTCGCGCGGCGCGCCTGGGTCGACTCCGTCCGCCACGACATGGCACGCCCCCGCAAGTCCGCCGCCGAATACGAAACCGTCGCCGCCTCCGACCCCAGCCCCGACAACCCCAACACGTGGGGTGACGTCATCGACGCGCGCTCGCTTCTCGACGACCTCCCCGCCGAACGCCGCGAAGCACTCGTATTAACGCAGGTCCTGGGCTATACCTACGAGGAAGCCGCGAAGATCGCAGGCGTGCGTGTGGGCACCATCCGGTCCCGGGTTGCGCGGGCCCGTCGCGACATCATCGCTGGCACCGAGTAAATTATCTACATGCTGAAAAAAGCCTTACTTATCTCTGCCGCGTTCATCGGCACCGTGGTCGGCGCAGGCTTCGCGTCCGGCCAGGAGGCCATGCTGTACTTTTCCGCCTTCGGCACCCAGGGCCTGTGGGGAGCGATCCTCTCCTCCGCCCTCATGCTGATCGCAGGCGTAACCATCCTCCAGCTCGGCTCGTTCTTCCAAGCCAAGGAGCATATGGAAGTGCTGGGCATGATTTCGTCGAAAGTCATGGGCTGGATCTTGGACATCGCCACCATTGTGACGCTGTTCTCCATCGGCTTTGTCATGTTCGCCGGTGCTGGTGCCAACCTCAACCAACAGTTCGGCCTGCCCGTGTGGATCGGCGCGGTGCTCATGCTGCTGATGACGCTTGGCTTCGGCATGCTGGACGTGGACAAGGTCACCGGCGCTATCGGTGCGCTGACCCCGTTCCTGCTCATCTTCGTCATCGTCGGCTGTGGCTGGACCCTGGTCAACGGCCACCCCGACTGGGACGCCCTCAACATCGCCGCATCCAACGTGGAGACGTCACTGCCGAATTGGTGGGTCGCCGCCCTGAACTACACGGGCCTGAACATCATCTGCGTGACGTCCATGGCCATCGTCATCGGCGGTAACCAACTGGACACCCGCGCTGCCGGCCTCGGCGGCCTGCTGGGCGGCGTGGGCTACCTGGTCATGCTGATCCTGCTGGCGCTGTCGCTGCTGGTGAAGATCGAGACCGTCGAAGGCGACGACATGCCGCTTCTGACCCTGATCACCGAACTCAACCCGACCATGGGCACCATCATGGCCCTAGTCATCTTCGGCATGATCTTCGCCACCTCGCTGAGCATGTTCTACGCCCTGGGCAAGCGCCTCGCCCGCGGCCGCGAAGAACGATTCCGCCTCATCTTCGTCGCCGCCTGCCTGATTGGCTTCGCCCTGTCGTTCGTGGGCTTCCAGTCGCTGGTGTCCACCGTCTACCCGATCCTGGGTTACCTGGGCATCCTGCTGATCACCGTGATGACCCTGGCGTGGCTTCGCGGCATCCCGAAACTGCGCAAGGAAGGCGACCGTCGCCGCCGCGCCCTGGAACTGACGCGCAAGAAGATGGACCCGAGCGAGCGCTTTACCAAGAACGAGGAACGCGAACTCGAGTACATCACGTCCAAGTCCAACGTGGATGAGGAGGAACTCGTCGAGGCACTCGAGGAGGAAGTTGCGCAAGAGCTTCTCGACGACGACGAGATCGACTACGACGAAGAAGACCGCGAAAGCCCCTCCGACCTGGTCTACATCTCCTACACGGAGCCCGTGTCGGCCGAGGAATACAAGGCGAACCCGGACGAGCCGTGGAACGACAGCACCGTCGACGACATGATCGCCGCCGAGGAGGCAGCCGAAGCCGCCGAGCGCGAGGAAGAGGAGCGCCGCCTCTAGCGGCTAGACCAGCAGCTCGGCGATCTGGATCGTGTTCAGCGCGGCACCCTTGCGCAGGTTGTCGCCGGAGACCACGAACACAAGGCCGCGGTTGCCGTCGATGGTCTGGTCCTGGCGGATGCGGCCGACAAGGGAGTCGTCGATACCCGTTGCCTCGCGCGGGGTGGGCACCTCGACGACGCGCACGCCCGGCGCGCCCTCGAGCACCTCGGCGGCACGCTCCGGGGTGATTTCCTTGTCAAACTCCGCGTGCACCACCATCGTGTGCCCCGTGAACACCGGGATGCGCACGCAGGTGCCTGCGACCTTGAGTTCCGGGATGCCCAGGATGCGGCGGGATTCGTTGCGCAGTTTTTGTTCTTCGTCGGTTTCGAAGGTGCCGTCGTCGACAATCGAGCCCGCCATCGGCAGGGCGTTGAACGCGATCGGGGCGACGTACGGGCCGAAATCGCTGTTCTTGTCGGTCACACCGTCACGCACCAGCACGTGCGGGTCTCCCAACTCGGCGACCTGGTTCGCCAGCGTATCCACGCCGGCGAGGCCAGAGCCGGAAACGGCCTGGTAGGAGGAGACGCGAAGGGTGCGCAGCCCGGCTTCGTCGTGAAGCGGCTTGAGCACCGGCATCGCGGCCATGGTGGTGCAGTTCGGGTTAGCGATGATGCCCTTGGCCAGGTTCTTCACCGTCTCCGGGTTCACCTCAGACACAACGAGCGGGACGTCGGTGTCCTTGCGCCACGCCGAGGAGTTATCCACCACGGTCGCACCGGCCGCCGCGAACACGGGCGCCCACTCGCGCGACGTGGAACCACCGGCGGAAAACAGGGCGATGTCCACGTCGGCGACGGACTCCTCCGTGACCTTGGTCAGATCCTCGACGACGATGTCCTCGCCGCGGAACTCAATCGTCTTGCCGGCAGAGCGCGGCGACGCGAAGAAGCGCACCTTATCCGCCGGGAAGTTACGTTCGGTGAGGATGTCGCGCATCACGCGGCCAACCTGGCCAGTCGCGCCAACAACAGCAAGCGTGGTCATCTACAAAAACTCCTTAACGTCCAGTGCCTGCGTACACCACGGCCGGCTCGTCGCCGCCGAGGTCAAACTTCGAGTGGATCGCGCGCGCCGCCTCGGCCACGTCGGCCTTGCGCACCACGGCGGTGATGCGAATCTCGGAGGTGGTGATCATCTCGATGTTGATGCCCGCGTCGCGCAGCGCGTCGCAGAAATCAGCGGTCACGCCCGGGTGGGACTTCATGCCGGCGCCGACGAGCGATACCTTGCCGATCTCATCGTCGTACGTAATGTCGTCCCAACCTTCGTTGACCTGCATGGCGCGCAGCAGTTCCATGGTGGCGGCGCCGCTGGCCTTCGGCAGGGTGAAGGTGATGTCCGTCTTGTTGTCCTCGATGTTGGAGATGTTCTGGATCACCATGTCGATGTTCACCTCAGCGTCCGCGAGCGCGCGGAACACCTTGGCGGCCTCGCCCACCTCGTCGGTGATGCCCAGGATGGTGATCTTGCCTTCCGAATCGTCGGTGGCCACACCGGTGAGAACTGCTTCTTCCATGGGGATATCCTCCAATGCTCCGGCGACCAGGGTGCCGGTGTCGTTGCTGTAAGACGAGCGCACCCGCAGGGGCACGTTAAAGGCACGCGCGTACTCGACGCTGCGCAGTACAAGAATTTTGGAACCGCTGGCGGCCAGCTCGAGCATCTCCTCGAAGCAAAGCTTGTCCAGTTTGCGGGCGTCGGCCACGATGCGCGGGTCTGCGGTGTAGACGCCGTCGACGTCCGAGTAGATCTCGCACTCGTCGGCGTTCAATGCGGCGGCGAGCGCGACGGCGGTGGTGTCGGAGCCGCCGCGGCCAAGCGTGGTGACGTCCTTCGTTTCACGGTTCACGCCCTGGAAGCCGGCGACGATGGCGATGTTGCCCTCGTCGATAGCTTCCTTCACACGCCCGGGCGTGACCTCGATGATGCGGGCGTTGCCGTGGCGCTCCGTGGTGATCACGCCGGCCTGGGAGCCGGTAAAGGACTGCACCTTCTCCCCCAGCGCGTCGACCGCCATGGCAACCAGCGAGTTGGAGATGCGCTCGCCTGCGGTGAGCAGCATGTCCATCTCGCGTGCCGGCGGGGTCGGGTTGACCTGTGCTGCCAGGTCGAGCAGTTCGTCGGTGGTGTCACCCATTGCCGAGCAGACCACCACCACATCGTTTCCTGCCCGGCGCGTCTCCACAATGCGCCGGGCGACCGCGTTGATGCGCTCGGCGCTTTCTAACGAAGATCCTCCGTATTTCTGGACAATCAGTGCCATGTCAGCCTCCCACGGATCCTTCGTGCATTCCAACGGTCAAGAATAGCGTCCCAAAAGCGTTGGTTGGCGTCTCTCGCTAATATCATTCACCGTGCATAGTATTTTTCTCGCCGTTGTCTTCGCGCTGCTTTCCGCGGCGACGATGGCGGCGGGCACCGTGTGGCGCCACCGGATCATGCGCGACGGAAGTTCCGTAGTGAAATCCATGCGTCGGCCGGCGTGGTGGGCGTCGATGGGGCTGGCGTTTCTCGCCTACGGTTTCCAGGCCGCGGCGTTAGCGTTTGGCACCCTGCTGGTAGTGCAGCCGATCCTGGCGCTCTCCCTCATGCTCACGCTGGTGTTTTCGGCGCGCGCGGAGCATCGCCGGATGCACCAGGCGGAGGCGTTTTGGGCGATCGTCCTCACCGCGAGTGTGGCGAGTGTGATCGTGTTCGGCCGCCCCATCCCCGGCGAGCGCGAGCCCGCGACCTGGGAGTGGGCCACCGTGGTGGGGGTCGGTGCGGTGGTCTCCATACTCGCATTGGCCATTGCTTCTCGACGACGCCCCAACACCCGCGCACTCATCGACGGCATCATCTGCGGCGCCATGTTCGGCTTCCAGGCCGTGTTCTCCAAGGTGGCCGTGGACGCGTTCGTCCACGGCGGCATCTCTGGACTGCTCGCCTCCTGGCAACTGTGGGCCATGTTGGTCGCGGCGACCGCCGGCACCATCGTGCAGCAATACGCCTTCGCCGCCGGCAACCTGGCCACCTCCCTGCCAGCCTCCAAGATCGTCGAACCCCTGCTGGCGTTCTCGCTCAGTCTGACGTTGCTGGGTGAAAGCTTCAGGCACCAGTCGGTGTTGGGGTACGTGTTGGTGGGGTCGTCGATAAGCGTGATGCTCATCTCGGCGGCATTCCTCACACGCGTTTCCATAAAGTGATGTAGGGTGTGACGCATGTCGCAACGGACGCTTCTCCTTCTACGCCGCGGCGGGAATCAGGCCCACTAACACGGCCGGCACCCCGTCGCGGAGTTTCTCATTGCCGGCCGTGGACACCCCCACCCCCGACAATGAAGGAACCAAACAATGTCCGACTTCTTTGCACCCCGCGAAATCCAAACCCCCTCCGGCCCACGCAACGAAGGCCAACCCGCCTGGAACAAGCAGCGCGGCTCCCAAATGCCAGTCGAGCGCTACCTGACGTTCGCCCAAGAGGTAGAAGACATCACCCTGCCGGACCGCACCTGGCCCGACAAGAAAATCACGCACGCGCCACAGTGGTGCGCGGTTGACCTGCGCGACGGCAACCAAGCCCTGATCGACCCCATGAGCCCCGAACGCAAGCGCCGCATGTTCAACCTGCTGGTGGAAATGGGGTTCAAGGAGATCGAGGTCGGCTTCCCCTCCGCATCGCAGACGGACTTTGATTTCGTGCGCGAGATCATCGAAAAGGACATGATTCCCGACGACGTCACCATCCAGGTCCTCGTCCAAGCCCGCGAGCACCTGATCCGCCGCACGTTCGAAGCCTGCGCAGGCGCGAAGAACGTCATCGTCCACTTCTACAACTCCACCTCCAAACTGCAACGCCGCGTGGTGTTCCGCAAGGACCGCGACCAGATCAAGGCCCTGGCCACCGACGCCGCCGAACTGATCAAAACCATCGCCGCCGACTACCCCGACACCAACTGGCGCTGGGAATACTCCCCCGAATCCTTCACGGGCACCGAGTTGGAGTTTGCGAAGGAGGTCTGCGACGCGGTCGTCGCAAAGATGGGCGCCACGGCCGACAACCCGATGATCATCAACCTGCCCGCCACCGTGGAAATGATCACCCCCAACGTGTACGCCGACTCCATCGAATGGATGCACCGCAACCTGGCCAACCGCGAGGCCGTGATCTTGTCACTGCACCCCCACAACGACCGCGGCACCGGCGTCGCCGCAGCCGAACTCGGCTACCTCGCCGGCGGCGACCGCATCGAAGGCTGCCTGTTCGGCAACGGCGAACGCACCGGCAACGTCGACCTGATCACCCTCGGCCTGAACATGCTCACCCAAGGCGTCGACCCCCAAATCGACTTCTCCGACATCACCCGCATCCGCGACGTCGTCGAATACTGCAACCAACTGCGCGTGCCGGAGCGCCACCCATACGGCGGCGACCTCGTCTTCACCGCATTCTCCGGCTCCCACCAAGACGCCATCAACAAGGGCCTCGACGCGCTCGCCCAAACCGTCCGCCCCGACGCCACCAGCGAAGACGTCACCTGGGACGAACTGCGCGACACCACCTGGGAAGTGCCCTACCTGCCCATCGACCCGAAGGACGTCGGCCGCACCTACGAAGCCGTCATCCGCGTCAACTCCCAATCCGGCAAGGGTGGCGTTGCCTACATCATGAAGACCGACCACGGCATCAACATGCCCAAGGCCATGCAGCCCGAATTCTCCGCCGTGGTGCAAAACATCACCGACTCCGAAGGCGGCGAAGTCAACTCCAAGAACATGTGGGACATCTTCGCTCAGACGTACCTCGACCTGGACACCCCGCTGGACCTGGCGTCCTACCGCATCGACGCCGCCGAAGAAGAGGGCGAAGACACGCGCGTGTCGGCGGTGGTGTCGTACGAGGGGGCTCGTCGAGAAGTGCAAGGCTCCGGCAACGGCCCCATCGCGGCATTCGCCAACGCACTCGAGCAAATCGGCATTGACTTCGAAGTGCAGGACTACTCGCAGCGCGCCCGCACCGCAGGCGACGACGCCGACGCAGCCTGCTACATCTACGCCGACGTCGACGGCACCTCCGCCTGGGGCGTAGGCATCGCCGGCTCCACCACACGTGCCTCCCTCGAAGCGATCGTGTCGGCTGTGAACCGCTCCTACGTCAAGAACTAGGCCGCCCTGCCCAAGAGGTCTATACTTGGGCACACCTTTACAGGCGGTGAGGAGAACGGATGCGAACGTACGCGGTACCCGGTGGGGGATTTGACGTCCCCATCGAGCAACCGCGTATCGACGACCCCACCGCCACCCCCTTCACCGCCACCCTCAACCCCCTCGACCGAGGCGGGTTCGAGGTACTGCGCGGTGACGCCGTGGTTGGCACGCTCAGCGCCGGACGCCGCGCCGACCTCGACCACATCGCCCGCCACGGCTTCGCACCCCAAGTGCGCGCGCGTATCGACGGCAACGACATCGTCCTCGACCTCGCCGTCCCCAGCCTCTCCATCCCCACCAACGAACCACCCCGCGCCCCCTGGGTCCTCCTCCCCAGCGGCCAGACGTACGCGGTCGGCCCGTACGAGACCGACCAGCACCCCGCCCAAGTCCTCGCCGTCATTGCTCCGGATGGGGACGTGTCGGTCGATGGGCGGGTCGTCGCAAAGCTAGAGGCCCCGGAGCTTGCCGACACGATCGCCGACCTCACCGCGCGCGACCTCACCGTCGTCGCCCGCGGCACCGCCGACGGACACACGCTGACCATCGACGCCGCACCCCACACCGGCGACCTCAACATCTCACCCCTGCCATTCTTGCCCGCCCTGCCACGCGAGAACGACACCGGATTCTTCGCCACCGTCGACGCCGAAGCCGCAGCCCTCGCCGCCGACACCGAAGACAACGCCGAACTCGACACCGCAGGCAACAGTGGCATCGCCGGCCGACTCGTCGCCGCCGGAGCCGCCGTCATCGCCGTCGCCGTCACCGTCGTCGGCACCACCATGATCAGCGCATCCTGGCGCGAAGACCAAAGCTCCGTCTCCCCCTTCCCCGAAACCGTCACCAACACGACCACGTCGGAATCGTCGGAATCGTCTGAGTCGGAGACGCCCGAGACGTCCGAACCGTCGGAGGCGTCGGAGTCATCGGAATCGCCCGAGCCTTCCGAAGCACCCGCGCCAAGCGCCCCCGCCGTGCGCGTGCCCACCCCGCAGCAGCAACTGCCCGTACCGGCACCTGCGCCCGCTCCCGCACCTGCCCCGGCGCCTGCGCCCGCACCCGCACCCGCTCCGGCACAAGAGCAAGCACCGGCTCCTGCCCCCGCACCCGCACCTGCCCCGGCGCCCGACCCACGCCCATACGAATACTCCATCGGCGGCTTCAAAGTCCGATCCAACGCCCCGCTCGACCGCCCGCTGTATGAGGTCACCGAGCCGTAGTACCCTCTGAACAATGAGTGACTACCCCTTCGTCGCAGTATTCGTGCAGGCAACCGGCATCCACCCGGCCACCGCACGCCTGCTCACCATCGACGCAGTCACCTTCGACGCCTCCGGCCGCATCGGCGAAGACTTCCACGCCGTGATCAACCCCGGCACCGACCCCGGCCCCGCCCACACCCACGGCCTCACCCCACACGACTTCGCCCAAGCGCCACGCTTCTCCCGCCACCTGCGCACGCTGGACAAACTTCTCGACGGCCGCACCCTCATCGTCCACGACGCCCCCACCACCTGGGGCTTCATCGTCTCCGAGGCGAAACGTGCCATGAACGCCGCCGCCCGCGCCAACCGCTCACGCCGCGGCCGAGGCAACAAACGACGCCAACGCGTCGGACACGTGCCGCGGCCGGAGATGATTGTGGACGTGCTGGCGTCGTCGCAACGCAATGGCCACATCCCCACAGACACCCGCATCAACGCAGTCGCCAACATGATTGGCGTCGCATCCCCACCCGCAACCGCATCGCTTGAGCGCGCGCACACCCCCGAAGCCGAATTCTCCCGCGAACAAACCCTCAAACTCATCGCCATGTACCTCCACATGGCCGACAACCCCGCCACCTGCAACCCCGCCGACCTCACCGGCGACAAATTCGGCCTCCAACGAAGCGCCATACGCGTCGACGCCGAAAAAGCCCCCGCACTCACCACCAACCCCGGCACGCTCGGCAACGACGGGCTCAAACCCGGCATGGAATTCGTCATCTCCGACGACATCACCCGCAACCCCGACGACCTCATCGACGCCGCCATGCGCGCCGGCCTGACCTACCGCGAAAAACTCACCCGCGAAACCTCCGTCGCCGTCTCCGACGCCAAACTCCACGGCGCCGAACTGCGCGGCAAAGCCATGCACGCCGACCGCAAAAACATCCCCGTCGTCTCCGGCGACGAATTCGTCCGCCTACTAGGAGACATGACCCCCGCAGAGTAGCCTTGTGCGCATGCAAGGACCCATCTCCCGAGCCCGGGCACGCCTAGCGACGACCGCAGCCAACCTCGCCACCGCAGCCTCCCGCGCCACCGGACGCGGCGCCGGCGGCATGATCGGCGGCCTCGTCGCAGGCGCGATCGACCCGAACATCATGGCCACCCTCGGCGGCGGCCGCCCCACCGTGCTGGTCACCGGCACCAACGGCAAATCCACCACCACCCGCATGCTCGCCGGCGCCGTGCGCACGAAACACACCGTGGCCACCAACGACGGCGGCGACAACATGGACGCCGGCATCATCTCCGCCCTCCTCGCCGGCAAAGACGCGGAGGCCATCGTGCTCGAGTGCGACGAACTGCACGTCCCCAAAGTTGCCGAGCGCCTGCAGCCGAAAGCGTTCGTCCTGCTGAACCTCACGCGCGACCAATTGGACCGCGTCGGCGAGATCAACTCCATCGAACGCGCGCTACGTGGGGCGGTGATGGCGCATCCGGATGCGGTGGTCGTCGCTAATTGCGATGATGTGCTCATCTCCTCAATCGCCTACGACCACCCCAACGTCATCTGGGTCGCCGCGGGCGCCGGCTGGCTCGGCGACTCCGTGACCAACCCACGCTCCGGCGGGCACATCGTGCGTTCCTCCGTCACGCACGACGAAGAAACTGACTGGTACGCCGTCGAACCACTCCCCGACGGCCGCGAATTCCGCCGCCCCACCCCGCAGTACACCGTCACCGACAACGCCCTGCAAACCCCTCAAGGCGCGGCGGTACTCGACCTGAAACTGCCCGGGCGCGCGAACCGGGGCAACGCCGCCCAAGCCATCGCGTGCGCCGTCGAGGCCTTCGGGGTGCCGCTCGACGACGCGGTGCGCGCCGCCAGCGAAGTGGACAACGTCGCCGGTCGCTACACCACCGTCCACCTCGGCGAACACGACATCCACCTGCTGCTGGCCAAGAATCCCGCCGGCTGGCAGGAGGCACTGTCGATGATCGACCGCGACGCCGACGGCGTGGTCATCGCCGTCAACGCCAAGCAGGGCGACGGCGAGGACGTCTCGTGGCTGTGGGACGTGAAGTTCGAGGATTTCGGCGACACCCACGTCGTCGCCGCCGGCGAGCGCGCCACTGACCTTGCGGTGCGCCTGACGTACGGCGGCATTGACCACGAGCGCATCCCCGACCCTGTGGAGGCGATTCGTGCCTGCCCTCCGGGTCGCGTGGAGGTGTTGGCCAACTACACGGCGTTGCTGAATCTGCGCCGCGCGCTGTCGAAGCAGGAGGATTACCGTGCCTAAACTCACCATTGGTCTTGTGTTGCCCGACGTGTTGGGCACGTACGGCGATGATGGCAATGCGTTGGTGTTGCGTGAGCGTGCGCGTCTGCGTGGTTTCGATGTGCACATCGAGCGCTTTTTGCTTAACGACGACATCCCCGCCACCTGTGACATCTACACCCTCGGCGGCGGCGAGGACTCCGCCCAGTTGATCGCCGCTGCCCGCCTGAACGCCTCGCCGGGGCTGCAGGCGGCTGCCGCTGATGGTCGTCCGGTCTTCGCGGTGTGCGCCGGTTTGCAGGTGTTGGGGCATACGTTCCGTGCGCATGGCGAGGAGGTTGAGGGCGTGGGGCTTCTGGACATCACCACGTCGCCGTTGGATACCCGCGCGACGGGCGAACTCCTGTCCGAGCCGACGCAGGCCGGCATCACCGCCGAACTGACCGAGCCGCTAACTGGTTTTGAGAACCACATGGGCGCCACCGTGCTCGGCCCTGAGGCGGAGGCGCTGGGTGTGGTGACGCGCGGCGTCGGCAACGGTGTGCCTGCCGGTGCTGGTGCTGCCGCAACCGCAGCACCGAGCACCGCCACACGCACAGACGCGAAAGTGGATGGCGTGGTGCAGGGCAGCGTGATCGCCACATACATGCACGGTCCGGCGCTCGCGCGAAACCCGCAGTTGGCGGATTTGCTCATTGCACGCGCGCTGGACGTGCCGCTTGCGGAGTTGGCTCCGCTTGATCTCGAGGATGTTGCCCAACTACGTCGGGAACGCCTCGCCAAATAGTTGGTCCATTGCCCCGTGGTTGGTGTTTTTCA
>NZ_KV787053.1:0-250743 GCF_001806995.1 Corynebacterium sp. HMSC11D10 | reverse complement strand
ACCGCCGACCCAACAACTTCACACACAAACACCCAAAGTACAACACCCACGTTGCACTTTGGGTGTTTTCACGTATACCCACATGATTGTTGTCGCCGACAACAGCAACATTGGTGCACACCCACCAGACCGCAATACAGAGTCAGAAACATTGCGTGCCTGA
Source organism: Corynebacterium sp. HMSC11D10 (assembly GCF_001806995.1). NCBI lineage: Bacteria > Bacillati > Actinomycetota > Actinomycetes > Mycobacteriales > Corynebacteriaceae > Corynebacterium > Corynebacterium sp. HMSC11D10. The sequence continues at coordinate 250,580 of NZ_KV787053.1, read as the reverse complement.
CTATGCCACTGCATAGTTGGCGTACACCCATTAGTCCGCAATGCGGAGCACGGAGTCGATGCCAGCGGCGGCGCTCTTGTCAGCGCTCTTGGAAAAGTAGCCCAGCCGATACAAGGAAATAGTTGGTGTCTACCCACTTGTCCGCAATGCGGAGCGAAGCGACTTCACGCCACCGAAGACTCGACTAAAGCCACCAGCACACAGTCGTAAATGCAAAATGAAGCTTCACGGCCGCGGCGTTTTACACTCTGCCCAAGTCAGCGAAAGATATGACGTCGGGTTTTGCATACAGCACAGCTAGGAGAGGGACGTAACCGCAATGCGGAGAATGAATCCTTGATAGCCCATTACGGAGTCGAATGCTCGCCAAGTCCGCTCGGCTGAGGGGGATCAGCATAACTGTGTTGAGCATCCCTATAATGGCTTGGATACGAATTGGAGGGATTCCATGGCAGAGGCCGGCAACGGAGATAACCAGGGACGTCAACGTTCTTATGGTGGTGGCGGAGACCGTCGCGGTAGGAATAACCGCGGGCAGTCTCGTGGTCGTCGTGAATTTGGCGACGGAGAGCGCGGACGTCGCGAGGATCGCTACGGTGGAGCACGCGGCGACAATAAACGCGGCGGTCACGGTGGTGGCCGCGGCCGTGGCAAGCCCCACGGTAAGGGCGGCCGCCCGGGCCACGGCGGGCAGGACAACCGTGTCCGCCACGATCGCTCGAACCCATATCGTGAGGGATACCGCGAGGAACGGATGGCGCAGAAGGAGCGCGAACCTGACTTGCCGTCGGGCCTGGATATTAACGACCTTGACCCGTCTGTGCTGCAGGACCTCAAGGTGCTTTCCAAGGACAATGCGGAACGCGTTGCACAGCACATGCTGATGGCTACTGATCTCCTGGAAGACGATCCGAAGCTCGCACTTGAGCACGCCCGCGCCGCGAAGAACCGTGCTGGTCGTGTCGGCGTTGTCCGTGAGACTGCTGGCGTAGTTGCATATCGCGCTGGTGAGTGGAAGGAAGCGCTTTCAGAACTCCGTGCGGCGCGGCGGATGTCTGGTGGCCCGGGGCTGCTAGCTGTGATGGCTGATGCGGAGCGTGGCTTGGGCCGACCTCAGAAGGCGCTTGAACTTGGTCGTAGCCCTGAAGCTAATGAATTGGACGAAGCGGGGAAGATCGAATTGGCGATTGTGCTTGCCGGCGCACGCCATGATCTCGGTCAGCACGATTCTGCACTTGCGACGCTGCAGCGCATGAATCCTTCTTTGGATTCGCAGGGATTTGAGCAAGTGCGTCTTTCCTACGCATATGCTGATGCCCTTCTTGCGACTGGCCAGCGTGGTGAGGCCAAGACGTGGTTTGAACACGCTGCGAAGATTGATACGGATGGTTTCACGGATGCGGCGGAGCGCGCCGCAGAATTGGACTAGACAATGGCGCTGAAGGATAACTACGACGCTCTCCTGCTAGACCTCGACGGCACTGTGTGGAATGGCGGAGTGGCGATTCCAAACGCTGTAGAGGCCATTACGGCGTCGGGGATTCCGGCTATGTATGTGACGAACAATGCGTCGCGTAGCGCAGCGGATGTGGCTGCGATGCTGGGCAAGATTGGCCTCGATACGAAGACCGAGGACGTGATCACTTCAGCACAGGCTGCGTTGTCGATGGCTGAGGCGCACCTCGCCCCCGGAGATCCTGTTCTTGTGGTTGGCGCGCCGTCGTTTAAGCAGCTTGTCGACGATGCGGGTTACGTCGTCGTCGATAGTGCAGATGCGAATCCGAAGGCGGTGCTGCACGGCCACAACCCGGGGACCGGTTGGGTGCAGTTGTCGGAAGCTGCGTTGGCAATTCAGCGGGGCGCAATCTATCTTGCGTCAAACCTGGATACGTCTTTGCCAATGGAGCGTGGGTTGATGATCGGCAATGGTTCGATGGTTGCTGCGGTGACATCGGCGACAGGTGTGACTCCGGAAAGCGCGGGCAAGCCGGGGCCGGCGATGTTCATTCAGGCTTCTGAACGCATGAATGCGAAGCGTCCGCTTGCCGTGGGAGACAGGCTAGATACTGATATTGCAGGTGGCGTTGCGGCGGGGATTCCGTCGCTGCACGTGCTTACCGGTGTTTCTGGCCCGTTGGCGCTTATGGAGGCGCCCAAGGAGCAGCGACCGACGTTTATTGCGGAGGATATGCGCGGACTCAACGAGAACCCAGAGGTTTTGCTCCCGGGACCGCAGGGCGGTTTCGCTGCGCGAATCGACGGTAACGACATCATTTTGAGCTACGGCAAGGATGGTGCGACACCGATTCAGGCCTTGCGCACGGTTTTGGAGGTCGCGTGGCATATGGAGACTCCACCGGAGTTTGTGCGGCCCAACTCAGAGGCTGCTGAAGCTGCTACAGCTCAGTGGTGGTGACATGAAGCCACCCATGCCCAGGGATCCGCGGGCGCCGCATACGACGCCTGAGGAGGTCACGTCACAGTTTGAAGCGATTCTCGCGGAAGATACTGAATCGCTTGCCGATGAGGTTGACGCACTGACGCGCGCGCATGCGGTACTGGGGCATGCGTTGCAAGAAAGGAACAGCTAATGCCGCCCAAACGGAGGCGTTTGGATGCAGAGCTTGTGCGCCGCAAGATTGCACGTTCGCGCGAGCAGGCTCAAACGTGGATCAAGGAGGGCCGTGTCGAGGTCGGTGGGTTTGTGGCGTCGAAGCCTGCGACGGTGGTAGAGCCAGAGGCGTCGATACGCGTCAATGTCGAGGACATTGATGACTGGGCGTCTCGTGGCGCGCACAAGTTACTTGGAGCGTTGGAAGCCTTCGGGCCACGTGGCCTGAGCGTCGAAGGGCGTAGGGCGCTGGATGCTGGCGCGTCGACAGGTGGGTTTACAGACGTGTTGCTCAGAAACGGCGCACGTGAGGTTGTTGCCGTGGACGTTGGCTACGGTCAGCTCGTGTGGCGCTTGCAGAACGATCCGCGGGTGCGGGTGCTCGATCGGACGAATATCCGAAACCTGACGCCGGACATGATGGGTGGACTCGCGGACCTGATGGTCGGGGACCTGTCTTTCATCTCGTTGAAGCTGGTGTTGCCGGCACTGGTGGAATGTCTTGAGGATGGCGCTGACTTGTTGCCGATGGTCAAGCCTCAATTTGAGGTTGGCAAGGACCGTTTAGGCTCTGGTGGCGTTGTCCGTTCACAGGAGTTGCGCGAAGAAGTCACTGTGGATGTCGCCCAGTTCGCACAGGGGCTGGGGCTCAGCGTGCGTGGGGTGGCTGCGTCGCCTCTGCCAGGGCCGAGCGGTAACGTGGAGTACTTCCTGTGGCTTGTAAAGGATGGAGGCGAGGCAATGCTTGACGACGATTCCCTCGCCGCCGCAGTCCAAAAGGCCGTGAAGGAGGGGCCGCAATGACGGCTGAGCGTGAGATCTTGTTGGTTCCGCACTTGTTCCGCGAGTCGAATATCGCGTCCGCAGCGAGGGCTGCGGAGATGCTCCAGGAAGCCGGCATTACGGTGCGGTTGCTTGAACAGGAACAGATGGATGCGATTGAGACGCATCCGGTGCTCAGTGGGCTGACACGTGCCGCTGCTGACGACAATGCGGCGCTTGGCTGCGAGCTGGTGCTGGTGCTCGGCGGAGATGGAACATTTCTGCGCGCCGCAGAGCATGCCCGGGCGCAGGATATTCCGGTGTTGGGAGTCAACCTCGGACATGTCGGGTTCCTCGCAGAAGGTGACGCGGAGAGTCTTGAGGAGTCGGTGAGGCAGGTCGTCGATAAGACGTACCGCGTTGTCGACAGAATGACCATCGACGTGGCAGTCATCGACCAAGAGGGGCAGGTCGTCGGGACGGATTGGGCGCTGAATGAATGCAGCGTGGAGAATCTGGATCGTACACGGGTGCTTGATGCCACGTTGGAGGTTGATTTTCGGCCTGTGTCGTCGTTTGGCTGCGATGGCGTACTGGTGGCCACACCGACCGGATCCACAGCCTATGCGTTTTCTGCTGGCGGTCCGGTGATGTGGCCAGAACTCGATGCGTTGCTGGTGGTGCCGAATAACGCACATGCGTTGTTTGCAAAGCCACTTGTTGTCTCGCCGCGCTCGACGGTTGCTGTGGAGTCAGAACACACGACGTCGAGTGCCATGGCGGTAATGGATGGGTTCCGTCGCATCCCGGTGCCTCCTGGTTCGAGGGTTGAAGTAAGTAGGGGGTCGCGTCCGGTGCGGTGGGTACGCTTGGACGACAAACCGTTCACCGACAGGCTGGTGGATAAGTTCCGGCTGCCGGTGTCCGGCTGGCGCGGCCCGCGGACGGGTCGTGGTGTACGCGGCGTTGATGCGTAGGGAGGCAGAGTGCTCGCAGAGATCGCGATTTCTAACTTGGGCGTGATCCGTCATGCCTCGGCGGAGCTTGCTCCTGGGTTGACGGTGCTCACCGGTGAAACCGGTGCAGGTAAGACCATGGTTGTAACTGGCTTGCGGCTGCTGACAGGAGGCCGCGCTGATGCCTCCCGAGTGCGAACCGGGGCGCAGGAAGCTGTGGTTGAAGGCGCGCTCAGCATCGCAGATTTGCCGGAATCGACATTGTCCGCCGTGCATGCGATTGCAGAGGGCGCTGGTGCAGGGCCTGATGAAAACGGCGAATACGTCGTCTCACGTGCTGTGAAAGCGACGGGGCGATCGAGCGCTCACCTAGGAGGCCGAAAGGTTCCGGCCGCGACACTGGGTGATCTTGCTGGGCATCTGCTCACGATTCATGGCCAGAACGACCAGTTGAGGCTTCTCGCGCCGGAACAGCAGCTGGCGGCGTTGGACCGGTTCGAACCGGCGATCGCTCAGAAGCTCTCCTCCTATCGCGATGTTTATGTCCAGTGGCGCGAGGCATCGAAAGATCTGAAGGACCGCACCGAGAAACGCCTTGAGTTGGCACAGGAGATGGACCGGCTGCGGTTTGCAATCGAGGAAATCGACGCAGTTGCACCCGTAGACGGCGAAGATGCCGATCTCGTTGCAACCATTAACCGTCTTCAGGATGTTGATGCGCTGCGTGAGGCCGCCCAGACCGCGCTGGTGGCAATTGATGGTGCTGAAGCCGTCGGCGGCTACAGCGCAGAGGCGGAAGAAGCTGCATCAGACCTTGTTGGCAGGGCGCAGGCGGCGTTGGTAGGAGCTAGTGACGAGGAGTTACGGGAGCTTGGTGTGCGCCTCGGGGAGGTCGCCGGTGTGCTTGCGGATGTGTCTGCGGAACTCGGTAGTTTCACCGCAGATCTTCCGACCGACCCGGATGAGCTAGAGCGCCTTCTGCAGCGCCAACAGGAACTCAAGGGGCTCACACGAAAATATGCTCCGGACATCGCGGGTGTGTTGGCGTGGCGAGAGAAGGCCGGGAAACGGCTGAGCAAGATTGATACGTCAGAAGAAGCTATCGACGAGCTGAAGCGGCGCGTTGCTGAACTTGAAGCCGAACTAAAAAAGCGAGCGGCAGCGTTGACCAAGGCACGCAACAAGGCCGCCAAAAACCTCGGGGAGGCGGTGACGGAAGAGCTCCACGGGCTTGCCATGCCGAAGGCGCAGCTGCGCGTCGAGCTGGGGGAGGCCAAGTTTGGCCGCGATGGTGCGGACGCTGTGGAGATCACGCTCGCACCGAACAGCGCGTTGGAGCCAAAGCCGTTGGCCACGAGCGCATCTGGTGGTGAGCTCTCACGAGTCATGCTGGCACTTGAGGTGATCCTTTCGGAGTCGTCGGCGGGCGGCACGCTGGTCTTTGATGAGGTGGACGCTGGTGTCGGTGGACGTGCTGCGGTGGAGATTGGGCGCCGTTTGGCGAGGTTGGCGTTGAGGCATCAGGTCATCGTCGTTACGCACTTGCCCCAGGTTGCGGCGTATGCGAACACGCACCTGCATGTGTCAAAGGACGTGGGCGACGAGGCGGTGACGTCGGGTGTGGGCAATCTGACTGACGAGCAGCGGATTGAGGAGCTCGCGCGCATGATGACGGGCCTTGATGATTCGGATACAGGGCGTGCCCACGCGGCAGAATTGTTCAAGCGTGCGCAGCGCGAAGTGGAGGAAATGCGGGCGTAGCCCGCGCGCCTCCACAGTTCTGGCAGGTCAACGTTGCACAATGGTCGCTATGACTGTTGGAACTGGGGAAGCGCCCGCGCAGGAATTGCGCGGTACGCTGCGCGACTGCACACCGCAGGGCAAAGGCCTTGCTCGCCTGCATGAGGGCGATATTGCGATTGTGGATGCGCCGGACATGCAGCGTCGTTTAGCAGAGCAGCTCATTGCCCGCCGTCCTGCTGCGGTGATCAATCTTGCGCCGTACAGCACTGGATCCTTACCGACGTTCGGTCCGCATTTGCTTCTCGACGCCAACGTTCCGATCTTCGAAGTGGCCGACGCAGCAGTTCGCGAGAAGATCCGCGACGGCAAGAAGGCCACGGTCACGCCAGAGGGGACGATCACCGTCGGAAGGAAAGACGTCGGTGTTGCACAGCGTGTCACACGTGAGCAGGTGGACAACTCCTTCGCTGAGGCACAGCAAGGTCTCGTGGAGAACATGGAAGCCTATTTCGGCAACACCATCGAGTTCATCCACTCGGAAGCGCCGTTGCTTATCGACGGTGTCGGCGCACCCGAACTTGGCGACGCGATGGCGGACCGCAAGGTCGTTGTTGTCTCTCCAGGAGATGACACGCGGCGCCGTCTGACAGGCATCCGCAACTTTATGCGGGAGTACACCCCGGTCATCATTGGTGTGGGAAGCGCCGCGAACACGCTGGCAGAGATGGGTTATGCCGCTGATTTCATTGTCGGTGACCCCGCGGATGTCGCGTCGGAGAACTTGCGTTCTGAAGCACGGGTGATTCTGCCGGCTGACCCAGACGGTTATGCGCCTGGCTTGGAGCGTATCCAAGATTTGGGTGTGGGTGCGATGACGTTCCCAACAGCGACTGATTCGCCGACAGACCTCGCGATCTTGCTTGCTGCGTTCCATGATGCGGAGACGATTGTCACCGTAGGCGAGCCGGTGGAGTTGGACGGGATGCTCACGGACCCGGCGAATGCCGATCCGGCTGCGTTGCTTGCTCGCTTGAAGGCCGGCCGCAAGGTTGTTGATTCTACGGTTATTGAGAATCTTTACGCAGTCGAATCCACCAGCGGTGTCGCATGGGCCTGGGCGTTACTCGGCCTGCTGGTCGCTGCTGCCGCCGTCATTCTCGTCGTTGGGCTTGGCGGAAATGGGACGTTCGCCGACAACCTGGTCAATACCTGGGACACAGTTGCCAACACGGTGCGCGGCTGGATTCCGGCAGGGGAAGGGGAGTAAACCGTGGGAAAGCAAAAAGGGACGGGTGGGCTTGTCACTGCTGGTCTGTGTTGGGGGTTAGCTCTCGGCGTGGTGTTGGGGGCCTCGGTACTCGCGCCGGCTATTCCTGGCGGCCCGGATCTGTTCAATGGTGCGTTTCTCAGCGACATCGACCGGAACGCGAATGGTGATGGAGCCGAGGAACCGACAAAGGAAAGCAGCGAAGCGCAGCAGCGGCTTGATGCTGCCGATGCTCTTCTGGGCAGTGAGTCGGTGTCCATCGTCTCTGGAGCGCTCAAAGAGGTGCCGGTCGCTATCGTGCGTACGCATACGGCCGCCGATATCGATGTTGATTCCGTGCGGTGGCTGCTCAACGCGGCGGGCGCTTCCGATGCTGGTGAGTTGAAACTGACAGAGAAGTTTACGTCGCAAAACTCTGCCGACGAGTTGTCCACGGTGATTGCGTCGACGTTGCCGTCCGGTGCGCAGTTGAGCGTGGAGAACCGTTCACCGGGCACCCATGCGGGTGAGTCGTTGGCGTCGATTATGTTGATCGACCCTGAGACGAAGGAAGCGCCAGCACAGGCTTCGGATCGCAAAATCGTAATTGACACGCTGCAACAATCCGGTTTCGTCGAGACGAAAGGTGAGATCGTGCCCGCGGAGGCTGTCGTGATTGTGGATGGCGCCTCCGGTGACGCCGGCGGAGACTTCGGTGCGAAGCTGGTGCAGGACCTTGCGGAAGCACTTGGCCATGCAGGCAAAACCGTGCTGACTAGTCAAGACATCGCGCCAAAGGAACTGCGCGGCGTGACAACGGTAGGCAACGTGAGCTACGAGTCCGGCAGGATTTCTTCAGTGCTGGCGGTGGCAGAGTGAGCCACGAATTTACCGTCGAGTCCTCCGAGGTACTGATCGACGCCCCAATCATCGCTGTGCGCCGCGACAGTGTGGTCATGCCGGGTGGCAAGCCAGCTAACCGTGAGATCGTCGAGCATTTCGGCGCAGTGGCAGTAGTTGCACTTGACGACGACGGGCGCGTCGCGCTCGTCGAGCAGTACCGGCACAGCGTAGGCAAGCGGCTGCTTGAACTGCCTGCGGGGCTTCTGGACATGTACGAAGAAGACGAGTTGGTATGCGCGAAGCGCGAACTGGTTGAGGAAGCCGGTCTCGAGGCTGAGCAGTGGGGCGTGCTGGTGGATTTGGTGACGTCTCCGGGATTTGCGGAAGAGGCGGTGCGGGTATTCGTCGCAAAGCAACTGCGCGAGGTGGAACGCCCGGACGCCGAGGACGAAGAAGCCGACATGGACTTTCGGTGGGTGCCACTGAGCGAGGCCGCACAAATGGTGCTTCGAGGCGAGATTGTGAACTCAATCGCCGTGGGCGGCATTTTGGCTGCTTGCCGTGTCGCAGAGGGTAAAGCGCAGTCACGTGATGTGTCGGAGCCATTCGAGTTGCGCCCGCAATCGCTGCCGAAGCGGCGAGCCGAGCGTGGCATCGTGCCGGATATGAAGCGCATCTAGATGGCGGTAAAAGCCGACGAACTAGCTGCGCGCTGGTTGCAGCATCTCGCTGTTGAGCGGGGAGTCTCCCCTCACACGTTGCGTAACTACACCCGCGACGTCAACCGGTACACACGATGGTTGGCAGCCGCTGGGAAAAGCGACTTGGCAACAGTCAGTGCCACCGATGTAGAGGCGTACGTTGCTGACTTGCGCCGCGGGGTGGACGGCGCACGCCCCCTCGCGGCATCTTCGGCTGCGCGTGCGCTGACTGTCGCCCGAGGCTTGCACCGCTTTGGCGTAGAAGAAGGCGTATTGCCGGCAGATACCGCTGCCGAAGTTTCCCCACCGTCAGCTGGCGAGAAGCTACCCGACACTTTGAGCATTGGGGAGGTGGCGACGCTTCTCGATGCCTGCCCGACCGAACAGCCCCTCGGCCTACGCGACAAGGCGCTGTTGGAAACGCTATACGCCACAGGTGCGCGAGTTTCTGAGGTGCTTGATCTGAGCGTCGATGATGCGACAGCCGCAATAGATACTGAAGGCATTCTGACCGTGACTGGCAAGGGAAGTAAGCAGCGCCTCGTCCCGCTCGGCCGGCATGCACAAGATGCGATCGAGGCGTACCTCGTGCGAGGCAGACCCGTATTCGCCACCGGGAAGTCACACGCGTTGTTCTTGAATAGGCGCGGTGGAGCCTTAACTCGCCAGAGCGCCTGGACTGTAATCAAGCAGGCTGCGGAGCGTGCGGGGATAGACAAAGAGATCTCCCCGCACACGCTCCGGCACTCGTTTGCCACGCATCTGCTGGAAGGTGGCGCAGATGTGCGCTCCGTGCAGGAATTGTTGGGGCACGCTTCAGTGACGACTACGCAGATTTACACACATGTCACAGCAGATAGCCTGCGCGAGGTTTGGCGTAGTTCGCATCCACGTGCGTAAGCTTTTACGCTTATGAGTGAGTACACATTTGCACGAGCACGTCGCGCAACACTTGCGGTTCCGGCAGCCCTGCTGCTTGCCGTGGGGCTTGGCGGAGGTGTGGGAGCACACCCTGCCTCGGCGCAGATCCCGGGCGGGCTAAGCCCGGATGCAATGGCGAACATGATTCCCTCGGAGATCACCGTGCCTGCGGGGCAGACGACGACGGTTGATGTGGGCGTGCCGGTGGATGTGAATTACTCCGCAGGCGGCTGGGTGGTCACATCCAATGGCACGTCGGTGTCGGTGACCGCTCCAGCGGAAGAGGGCGCGACCGCAGCAGTGCCTGCGAGCGCCGGCGGTTACACGGCGACAGTTAACCTCGTCGCTGTGGGCGGCGGACAGGCAACTGATGCAGACGAAATTGCGGGCGGTGGCGCTGGAGAAAACACCGAGCACCACGGTGGTGGAGGCCACTCCGAAGACAACGGTGGCGGTGGCGCAAACGGCGGTGGCGACGCAAACGGTGAAGCCCCGAACGGCGGATCCGGTGCGGGTGCAGGCAGTGGCAGCGGCGCCGTCAATCGCCCTGAGCGTAAGCCAGCGGAAAAGGCGGACACCGCGGATGCGAAGCGCCTCGATTTCGAGGGAGAGATCCACGGCAACGAGATCGTCGTCAAAGTGCCCCTGAGCAAGGCGCGCGATTTGATGAAATACGCCAACTACGACTCGTCGAATGCGAAACTGCGTTACCTCGATGTCAACGGCAACATCATCGAAGGGGTCAAGCGTGACGTGAACGTCGCAGGGCGCACGTTGACGCTGACGTACCCGGAAGGCGAGACGCCTGACAACCCGTTCATTATGGAGGTCGTGGAGAACGGCGCGGCGACGTTTGTCGCGGTGATTACGTCGACGAATGCTCCGGTTGAGCAGGCTGCCGAAACGGATGAAGAAAACCCGTATGCGGTAGCAGACAACAAAGGTCAAGGCGATAGCGTTGACTCGGGTTCGTCGGTAGGTGATCTTGTCCCGCTCATCATTGGTGGTGGTGCGCTTATCGCGGCACTTGCGCTGCTGATTATCTTCCTTCGGAAGCGAAGCCGTGGGCAGGTCTAATCACAGCGTTGTAAGATGACTGCAGTCAAGGGTTTAGACGTGATCGAGGGAAGGATCGGCCATGGCGGACGAGGCGCTGTTTGACGCGGCTGACCAGAAGACGTTTTTGACGGGTCGGCCGTGGCGTGAGTTTGCCAAGCCGAAGGAGCTTGAGCGGCACGGTCCCGCAACCATCATCTCGATGGTGAACCAAAAGGGCGGCGTGGGTAAGACCACGTCCACTATCAATCTCGGTGCATGCTTGGCAGAGCAAGGGCGCAAGGTGCTACTGGTAGACCTCGACCCGCAGGGTGCACTCTCCGCTGGCCTTGGTGTGTCCTATGAGGAGGATCAGGTCACGGTCTACGACTTGCTGTTTGACAACACTGCCAGCATTCACGCGGCGATCAAGCGCTCAAACGTGTCCGGGCTTGATCTGGTACCCGCGAATATTGACCTGTCTGCGGCTGAAATCCAACTGGTCAACGAAGTCGGCCGCGAGCACACGCTAGCTCGTGCGCTGCGCCCGGTGCGCGGGGAGTACGACTTCATCATCCTGGACTGTGGCCCGTCGCTCGGTTTGCTCACTGTGAATGCGTTGGCGTGCTCGCAGGGCGTGATCATCCCCATGGAGTGTGAGTACTTCTCGCTCCGAGGTCTCGCGCTGCTCACCGATACCGTGGAAAAGGTGCGCGACCGCATCAACTTCGACCTGGACATCGTGGGCATCCTTGTCACTATGTTTGATCGTCGCACGACCCACGCCCGTGAGGTCATGGATCGTGTAGTTGAGGTGTTCGGCGACCGCGTCTTCGACACCGTGATTACCCGTACCGTGCGTTTCCCGGAGACATCGGTCGCGGGTGAGCCGATTATTACGTGGGCTCCCAACTCGCAAGGTGCGGAACAGTACCGCAATCTGGCCCTTGAGGTGTTGGAGCGCACTAGCTAGTGGCCCAGGCACCTGAGCAGTACCCCCAGCCGGAGATCACGGGCTTTACCCTCGCGCTGAATAACTTCGAGGGGCCGTTTGATCTGCTGCTCAGCTTGATTCAGGCGAAGAAACTCGACGTGACCGAGGTTGCGCTCGCCGAGGTGACCGACGAGTTCATTGCGTATACCCGTGCGTTGGGGCAGACGGAGTCGCTTGACGAGGTCACTGAGTTCCTCGTGGTCGCGGCCACCTTGTTGGACATGAAGACTGCGCGGCTGTTGCCACGTGGTGATCATGACCTGGAGGAAGACTACGACCTTCTGGAGGCCCGGGACCTCCTGTTCGCACGTCTTCTGCAGTACCGTGCATATCAGCAGGTTGCTGACCAGTTTGCTACGTGGCAAGCATCTGCTAATCGACGACACCCGCGTGCCGTATCCATGGAGCCCCGGTTCGTGGACCTTTTGCCTCCGGTGGAACTCGGCCATACAGCGGCGAGTTTCGCGGAACTGGCAGCCAGCGTATTTCGCCCGAAACCACCGGAGGAAGTACGCACCGACCACCTGCACGCCGTTGCTGTGTCCGTGCCTGAGCAGGCGGGCAAGATCCTGGACACACTCAAGCTCGCCGGCTCAGGTACCTGGATGACGTTCGCCGCACTGACACGCGATTGCACGAGGTCCATGGAGGTGGTCGGCCGGTTCCTCGCCCTGCTGGAGTTGTACAAGGCCCGAGCGGTGGAAACAGAGCAGCCCGAAGCGCTTGGCCAACTTGACGTGTCCTGGACCGGGCTTGAGGTCGATCCGGCGGTCGTTGCGGCGTCGAACTGGAACTAGGCGCCGATTCAGTACCGGCAGCTACACTTCGGCGGTATGGAAGACATGCCGATGGTTGCGCAGTTGCGTTCGCGGATTGAGTCGGTGCTGTTGGTCGTCGATACGCCGGTGTCCGTGGAGGACCTCGCGGGTGCGCTCGGAGCAACGACTGCGGAAGTGTCGGATCACCTTCGCGCGTGGTCGCGAGAACTCGACACCCGTGGCAGTGGCATTGATTTGCGTGAGACCGCAGAAGGCTGGCGGCTGTATACCCGGCCCGAAAATGCCGATGCGGTCGAGGCGTTCTTGCTCGACGGCACGCAGAAGAAACTCTCGCGCGCGGCAATGGAGACGCTCGCAGTGGTTGCTTACCGCCAGCCGGTGACGCGCTCGCAGGTTGCCGGAGTGCGCGGGGTCAATGTTGATGGCGTCATGCGCACCCTTGCGCTGCGCGGCTTGATTGCGGAGGTTGATCCTGAGCAAGAATCTGGCGCACACCGCTATGTGACGACGGAGCTGTTCCTCGAACTTCTGGGCATTGACTCGCTTGAGCGCCTTCCTGACCTTGCGCCACTGCTTCCGGACATCGATGCAATCGAAGATGCCTGGTAGGATCGGCCCAAAAACCGCATACGACTGAAAAGGAATTGAGGAAACATGACTCCTCCCGCTCGCCGAGACGGCACACCGGACAAGCCCGAGAAGGACGAAACGTTCTACATCTCGTACGCGAAGCCGGCAAAGAAGCAGAATGTCCGTTTGGACAAGCGACGCGCAAATGCCGCGAAGAATGAGCCCCACCCGCTGGATGACAACTGGTGGGACGACAACCCGCAGGATAAGACCCGCAAAACTGAGGGGATCCGCCTGCAGAAGGTGTTGGCGCAGGCAGGTGTGGCGTCTCGTCGTCACGCAGAGGCCATGATCGACCAGGGCCGCATTGAGGTCAACGGCAAGATCGTCAACGTGCAAGGCATGCGTGTTAACCCGAACGTGGACATCATTCGCGTGGACGGGGAGCGCATCAACGTCAACGAGGAGCACGAATACTTCGTGTTTAACAAGCCGCGTGGCGTGCACTCGACGATGAAGGATGAGCTTGACCGCACCTCGGTCGGCTCCTACCTTTCGGAGCGCACCGCCGCGGGTCAGCGTCTGTTCCACGTGGGACGCCTCGACGCCAACACGGAGGGCCTGTTGCTGTTGACCAACGACGGTGAACTGGCGAATCGTCTGATGCACCCGAAGTACGAGGTGTCGAAGACCTACATGGCCACTGTCCTGGGTGAGGCGAACAATGCGCTGGTCAAGCAGCTCAAGGAGGGCATTAAGCTTGACGACGGCCCCGCGAAGGCCGACTACGCCCAGATCGTGGATGTCCACAATGGGCAGTCGATCATCCGAGTGGAGCTCCACGAAGGCCGTAAGCACATTGTGCGCCGCATGCTGAAGGAAGCTGGCTTCCCGGTGCAACGACTGGTTCGCACCAAGTTCCACACGGTCCAGCTCGGCGAGATGAAGCCAGGCATGATGCGTGCGCTCAATTCCTCCGAGCTTGCGTCGCTGTACAAGGCGGTGGGGATGTAATGGCAGACCAGAAGATTTCCAACTTGGCTGACGGCGGGCTGATTCTCGCAGTGGACGGCCCGTCCGGCACCGGTAAATCTACGATGTGTCGCGCGTTAGCGAAGAAGCTCGACGCGAAGTATGTGGATACGGGTGCGATGTACCGCGTTGCCACCCTGGCCGTCTTGCGCGCTGGTGTCGACCCGGTTGATACGGATGCGGTGATCGAAGCGACCGCTGATCTGCCGCTTGAGGTATCCGACGATCCGGATTCCACCGCAGTGTTGTTTGCAGGTGAGGATGTTGCCCGCGAGATCCGAGGACCGGAAGTCACCCAGCACGTTTCTGCGGTCTCTGCGATCCCGCAGGTCCGCGTGAACCTTGTGGAACTGCAGCGCAAGTTGGCCCGCGAGGCCGGCCGCGCGATCGTGGAGGGCCGCGATATCGGCACTGTCGTGTTGCCGGATGCTCCGGCAAAGGTCTACATGACGGCAAGCGCTGAAGTACGTGCGAAGCGTCGCTTCGATCAGGATGTAGCCGCTGGCCGTGACGTGGACTTTGATGCAGTGTTGGCGGATGTGAAGCGGCGCGACGAGGCGGACTCGTCACGCAAGACCAGCCCGCTGCGTCCCGCTGACGACGCCGAGATCGTGGATACGTCTGAAATGACCCCGGAGGAGGTGCTCGCTGCGCTGACTGCCGTGGTGGAAAGGAGCGCACGATGAGCGACAAGAAGAACATTGAAGACGGTCTCGAGCCGGAGACTCAATTCATCCAACCCGGCATCGATGCCTCTGGCTACGACGACCTTGAAGCCTATGAGGTCGATGCGGACGACGCTGAGTACTACGACGACCTCGAGGACTTCGATGAGTCGGAGTTCAGCGAGGCCGACTTCGGCGACGATACCGATGCTGGCGACGAGACCGACGACTACACCGACGAAGAATGGGCCGAAATCGAAGCCGAATACGGCATCATCCGCCCGGACGTGGTCAAGGAAGCGTTGCCGACGGTGTCTATCGTGGGCCGCCCGAATGTGGGTAAGTCTTCGCTGGTAAACCGGTTCTTGGGTCGTCGTGAAGCAGTTGTGGAGGACCATCCCGGCGTGACCCGCGACCGTGTGAGCTACATGGCGGAGTGGAACGGACGTCGTTTCTGGGTGCAGGACACCGGTGGCTGGGACCCGGACGCAAAGGGCATCCACGCCTCGATCGCGCGCCAGTCCGAGGCAGCCATG
The DNA here is from genome assembly GCF_001806995.1 of Corynebacterium sp. HMSC11D10. NCBI lineage: Bacteria > Bacillati > Actinomycetota > Actinomycetes > Mycobacteriales > Corynebacteriaceae > Corynebacterium > Corynebacterium sp. HMSC11D10. The sequence continues at coordinate 235,186 of NZ_KV787053.1, read as the reverse complement.
GAGACCTCGGACGTCATCGTCATGGTTGTCGACGCAAAGACCACCGTGACCGAGACAGACATGGTGATGGCCCGCAACCTGCAGCGCGCTGAGGTGCCTGTCATCCTCGTTGCAAACAAGTTTGAGTCCGACAGTCAGTGGGGCGAGGTCGCCGAGTTCTATTCGCTGGGTCTTGGCGATCCGTGGCCGGTCTCTGCGCTGCACGGCCGCGGCGGTGCCGACGTGCTCGATGAGATCCTGCGCAACTTCCCCGAGGTTCCGCGTGCTGCCGCGTCGGTCACTCAGGGCCCGCGACGTGTTGCACTTGTGGGCCGCCCGAACGTGGGCAAGTCCAGCCTGCTGAACAAGCTGACCAAGTCCAATCGCTCTGTCGTGGACAACGTCGCCGGCACCACCGTCGACCCGGTCGACGAGTTGGTGCAGTTGGACGAGGACCTTTGGACGTTCATCGATACCGCCGGCCTGCGGAAGAAAGTTAAGAACGCCCAGGGCCACGAGTACTACGCATCACTGCGCACTCGCGGCACGATCGAGGCCGCTGAAGTGTGTGTGGTGCTCATCGACGCCTCCCAGGAGATCTCCGAGCAGGACCAGCGCGTGATCTCGATGGTCCTCGAAGCCGGCAAGGCGATGGTGATCTGCTTTAACAAGTGGGACCTCATGGACGAGGACCGCCGCTACGACTTCGACCGCGAATTCGACCAGACCATGGGCCAATTGAAGTGGGTGACCAAGCTCAATATCTCCGCCGACACCGGCCGCGGTCTGCACCGTCTCGAGCCCGCGATGAAGCAGGCGCTGGAGAACTGGGACAAGCGCATCTCTACCGGCCAGCTCAACAACTGGCTGCGTGAGGCGATTGCCGCGAACCCGCCTCCGATGAAGAACAACCGTCTGCCCAAGCTGCTCTTTGCCACCATGGCGACGACGCGCCCGCCGACAATCATTCTGTTCACCACGGGCTTCCTCGATGGCGGTTACCGCCGCTACCTTGAGCGCAAGTTCCGCGAGCAGTTCGGCTACCACGGCACTCCGGTGCGCATCGCGGTGCGTGGGAGTGAGCGTCGCGGAAAGAAGTAGGCAGGACTATGGACTCGACGGTCTACTCCGCGCCCTCAGATCCGAAAGGGCCGTTGCCCCTGATTGTTGCGCTGCACGGCCGTGGCGATAATGGGCGGAACTTCCTCGGCGGTACCGGCCTCGTGCAGGCCAACGCAGTGGTCGTTGCGCCGACGGGTGCCGGTCTGGCGTGGGCTCCTGCGCCGTATGCGCTGAACACGATTGAGCAGGACAAGGCGCGTATCGACGACATCATCGCCCAAACCAGCGAACACTTCGACATCGACCCCGAACGCATTTACGCCGTTGGTTTCTCCAATGGTGGCGGTCTCGCGGTCTACTTGTCTACGCTCAGCGATACCTTCGCGGGTGTTGCCTCTGTGTCTGCGGCTGTGCGCTGCACCGAGGCGCAGATCGAGGCAGCCGAGCCGGTGGACTACCTCAACATCCACGGCACCCACGACGACGTAGTGCCATATAACGGCGAGGTCCGGCCGGGATACGGAAGCCCCGCTGAGGACGGCATTCTCGGCGCTCCCGAAGTGGTTGCCGCGTTTGAGCGTCGCAACAGCGACAAGGCTCGTACCCTGCACCACCGAGTGGAGGGCATGGGCCACGAGTGGCCTACCGGACCGTGGGCTGCGCATCGTGGCATCGACGTGACCGAGGAGATCTTCGACTTCTTCGGGATTGAGAAGCGGACCGATTTGTTTTAGCAGCCCGCCCTATCGCCGGTACACAAACGCGTCCGTGCGGTAGGGCAGCGGGATGATTTGTCCCTCATCGAACCCGAGGCGCTCGTAGAGGTACCACGTCAGATTCGCCTCCATCTTGGCGCGAGTGCGCTCGGAGGCTTTCAGCCAGTACGAGCGTGTTGCCATGAGCTCGAAGCAGTGCTCGACCGGGATCTGGTCCACCCACTCGGTGCGAACCTCGCGCTCGAGGTGCCACGGGGCGTGCACGGTGGGGTAGAAGCCTTCGCGCTGCACATCACCCGAGTGCATGATGCGGCTGAGCCGCAGCACCCAAGGGTGATGTACCGCGAGCGTATTCCAACACAAAACGAGAGATCCGCCATCGCGAATGACGCGGTCTGCCTCAGCGCTTGCCTCGGCTGGGTCCACCCAATGCCAGGTCTGGGCGCACGCGACGGCATCGACAATGCTGTCCGCGAGTCCGGTGGCTTCAGCAGTCGCCCGCCAGACCGGTACCTCCGGCAGCTGATTATGGAGCACGCGAGTCATGTCGGGGGACGGGTCGCAGGCAAAGACGGTGCGATGGTCGTCGATAAGCAATTGCGTGAGTTTGCCTGTTCCCGCGCCAACATCACACACTGCCTTGGCGCCGTTGAACAGCTCGACAACCTCAGGTGGATAGGACGGGCGCGCGTCGTGGTAGCGATCTGCATCACGCACAAAGGCGCTCGCCGCGGTGTGCTGGTGAGCGCGGTCACGAAACGTCGGTTGGGACTTTTTGCTCGGACCGGGCTGTGTTCCGCTTGTTGGCATGATGCACTAATCTACCTGTCGTGTTTTATCCGGAGCAGCAGACGTAATGGGCAAAGCTTTAACCGTCACCACGACGGTGTTTTCCTTTGTCATGCTCGCTCTTACTGGCTGCTCTCATGGCGATACGGAACTCACGGAACCCGGGGTGACCACGAGGGCGCTGCCCGCTGTCGATGACGTGCGCGAGGTCGAACCGTGGGGGCCAGCCGGGATTGACCATCGGAGCATCACCGCAGGTGGGCTAAAGCGAAACTACATCGTCTCCATGCCCGCGGGTGCTCGTCAGCGCGACCGTCTGCCGGTGATCTTTGTGTTCCACGGCTACAAGGAAGACGCTGAAAAGATCCGGAAGAACTCAGGGCTCGATGCGGCCGACGCCATCGTGGCGTACCTCGACGGCAAGGATTCCGCCTGGGCTCCTGCGCCGTATGCCTCAACTTCGGGGCAGCAAGATCTCGCATTCGTCGATGCCGTCCTCGCCGAGCTCGAAGGCGAATTCTCCATCGACCGCTCCCGGGTCTTCGCGGCAGGATTCTCTAACGGCGGGGGCTTCGCTGCGTTTGTAGGATGCCAGCGCCCGCAGGCGTTCACCGGAATCGCTACGGTTGCGGGAGCCTACTACCAACGTGTTTCCGCAGGCTGTTCCCAGATCCCGATGATGCACGTCGACTTCCACGGCACCGCAGACAAGGTCATCGCCTACAACGGCGGGCAACGCCATGCCACGGCATACGACTCGGTGGAGGAAATGCTCAACGAGTCCGCGTCGCGCAACCACTGCGACGCCCGCCACGAAGACATTGAGGTAGCCCCTGGCGTTATCCGCGAGGCGTGGACAGGTTGCGACGCCGAACTTGCCCACTACCGCATCGAAAATGGCCCTCACGTGTGGCCAGGCGGCGCCGGTGACTCATCTGGGACGGTGCCGAAAGGATTCGCCACCGACGCCATGCTGAAGTTCTTCCGGCTCGGCCGGGCGACGCAGCAGTAGCGCACTGCTTGACGACGACCACGCGAACAGGCGCGGTTACGCACTTTTCAGTGCCACGCGTTGGGCAATTCCGGCACACTGGAACGCATGATTTATAGCTTCGAGGGCAAAACCCCCAAGATTCATCCATCGGCGTACATCTCTGATGAGGCGACGATTATCGGCGATGTTGAGATAGGCGAGGACGCCAACATCTGGCCCGGCGTGGTCATCCGTGGCGATGTGGGCGCAATCCGTATCGGTGCGCGTGTGAACGTGCAAGACGGCTCAGTCCTGCATGTGGATACGGATGGGGAGACAGTGCTCGAAGAGGACGTGACAATCGGCCACCTTGCGATGATCCACGGTTGCCACATCGAGCCAGGCTGCCTGATCGGGATGAATGCAACGGTGCTGTCACGCTCGCGCATCGGCAAGGGCAGCATCATCGCCGGCGGGGCAGTGGTACTGGAGGGGCAGCAGTTGCCGGAGTTCTCTCTTGCAGCAGGTGTGCCGGCAAAGGTCAAGCGCGCACTCGAGTCGGACACCTTTGAGGCGCGGTTGAGGCACGCGGCGTATTACGTGGAGCTGGGCCGGCGGGCAGCGACAGGTCTCATGGCGGTGGACCGGGCGTCGCTTGCGTAAAACTTCACACTAGAACTGCTGTGAAAGTCACATAAACAGGAGTAGCGTGACGGGCATGACATTCAATAACGTAACAGTACTTGGTGCAGGTGTCCTGGGCGCGCAGATCGCTTTTTGCTCTGCGTTCGCGGGCAAGAAGGTAGTGTCCTACGACATTAACGAGGAGGCACTCGCGGCCGGCAAACAGCGTTTCGACGCCATCGGTGAGCAAATGAAGGTGGAGCTCGAGTCCGCTAACGACGAAACCATCGCGGCGGCGCACGAAAACCTCACCCAGACCTCGGACCTTAAGGAAGCGCTAGCGAACGCGGACCTGGTCATCGAGGCGATCCCGGAGAACCTCGAGCTCAAGCGCAAGGTGTGGGCCGAAGTGGGGCAGTACGCCCCGGCGACCACCGTCTTTGCCACCAACACGTCGACGCTCATGCCGAGCAAGTTCGCGGACGCGACGGGTGCGCCGGAGCGCTTCTTGGCACTGCACTTTGCCAACCACATCTGGATTCAGAACACCGCCGAGATCATGCCTCACGAGGGCACTGACCCGAAGTATGTGGACCAACTCGTGGAGTTTGCGGAGCAGATCAACATGGTACCGGTCCCGCTCAAGCGCGAGCAGCCCGGCTACGTGCTGAACACCCTGCTGGTGCCGCTGCTCAGTGCCGGCATGTACCTGCTGCACCACGACATCGCTGACCCCGTCGACATCGACCGCGACTGGTGTAACTCCACCGGCTCCCCGCGCGGGCCGATTGAGATCATGGACCTCGTCGGCGTGCGCACCTTGGTCGCCGTGATCGAGTCCAACGAGAACGCCCCGCAGTGGCAGAAGGATTTCGTTGAGACGACACTGAAGCCGATGGTCGCAGAAGGTAGGACCGGCCTGGAAGCTGGGCAGGGCTTCTACACCTACGACGCGAACGGCAAGATCGTGTCTTAACCTACAGTCGCAAATACCCCTGGGGCCTAGCGTTTATCGCCGCAGCCCCAGGGGTGTTTTGTCGGACTGACAGGATTTGAACCTGCGACCCCCACACCCCCAGTGTGGTGCGCTACCAAACTGCGCCACAGCCCGATCCGTTACCGTTTGCATTGCTGCAATTGTGGCAACTTGTCGCATATTACAGCACTGTCATGCTGCCCCAAAACTGGCTGGTCACCGAACTACGCCGTCGACGTAAACCCAGGCGCCGTCGCGCCGTTCGAAAGTGGAGCGCTCCCGAAGGGAACCGCCGGGGTAGTGGGCTTCAAAGACCACGACACCATCGGTGTCGAAGGGGCCGCCACCTTCGGTTTCCAGGACGATCAGGCGGGTAAACGGCTCGCCTTCAGGATTCACGTCGAGGCCGGCGGGCAACTTTTCCGGTGCCCAGGTGCGGGCGATGTAGTCACCGTCGCCGATGACGAACGCGGTGTAGCGCGACCGCATGAGGGTCTCAGCGGTGGGGGCTTTCGCAGTACCGGAGATGTATCGGCCGCAGCAGGCTTCATATGGCATGCCAAGCCCACATCGGCAAAGCCCGCGTACTTCGCTCCACAAGTCACCGGTGCCAGCAGTACCTTCAGCGTTTTCAGCGCCTGTCATTACTTGCCCAACCGTTCTGCGCGGTGCAGTTGGTTCTGGCGACGACGGCGCTCAAGCGAGGCGGTCTCCGCAGTTGTTTCGATCTCGCTCTTGGCCACGTAGCCGTCGACAGTGGACGCGGCACCGGCGGCGCGCAGGGTTTCCACCTGGTCGTCGGTCAGGTCGCCGTAGAGGGTGATCAGGCGGGTGAAGGTGCCGTCGCCGTTGTGGTTGACTTCCACGCGGACGTCGTCAAGCGACATGCCCTTGGCTGCCTCGCGCACTGCCTGGGAGCAGGACACGGCGAGCGCGGACATGTACAGGCCTGTGGAGGTGACACCCTGGCCCTTGCCTCCGGTGTTCTTCGAGCGGTCCGTGGTGATGGCACGGTTAGAGGTGCGCACCACGTCGCCGTACTTCGTGCCGCGGGCAGAGTAGGACACCGCGTTGTCGTCGGTGGTCTTCGCTGGCACAAACAGTGGCTGGAGGTATTGCACGGCCCAGGACCCGATGATGTCTGCAGCGCGTTGTGCAGTGCCTTCGCGGGTGAGTAGGTGGTCTGCCTTGTCCAGCGTCATAAGCGACTTGGGGTAGCGGGCCTTGGTGAAAATATTCTGCGCGTTGTCGATACCGACGGTGACGTCGATAGGCGAGTGCACGATGAGCAACGGCTTGCGCAACTTCGGCAGGTATTCTTCTGGGTTGGTCTCTGCGAGGTCTTCGAGGAATTCGCGCGAGATGATCAGTTCGCGCCCGCCGAGGGTGACAGGGACGGAGCCGTGCATGTCGGCGTCGCCGATGGAATGTGCGTAGTGCAGCACCGAGTGGGCGGGGTCGAACGGCGCGCCCACAGTGGCCACCGCCTTGAGCATCTTCTTCAGCTCAGGGCGGGTTGCTGCCTTCAGCGCAGCCGCGCCGCCGAGGGAGTGGCCCATCAGCAGCTGCGGGGCCTTGTAGTTCTCCTCCAGCCACTGCGCTGCGGCGACGATGTCGTCGACGTTCTGCGAAAACGACGTGTCTTTGAATTCGCCTTCAGACTGGCCGAGGCCCGGAAAGTCGAACCGAAGCGTGGCAATGCCGTGCTCGGTCAGGCGCTTGGAAATGCGCGATGCGCCCGGCGTGTGGCGGGACCCGGCGAAGCAGTGCGCGAAGATCGCGTATGCCTGGGCCGGCCCGTCCGGTCGGTCGATGGTGCCTGCCATCATTTTCCCCGTTGACGAGGGGACTTTCACGTTCATAGACAGCATGGTTTGGCTTCCCTCCTTAATTTTGACCATCAGCGTAATCGTGTCACCATCAATTTCGCACGTTGGCGCACCCCTTCAGCGGAACGTTGCGCCAAACCGCATTATCCTTAAGCCTTATGGGCAAATTCGACTGGTTCTGGAAAGCCATGGGCTCCACGGCGGAGCGCAACAATAAGAAGTCCAAGGCTGTCGTCGCCGACGCACATGGGCTCATTGAGGAGCTTTCGCTTCTCGACGACACCGCGCTCGCCGAAACCGTCCGCGCCGCCGTCACCGATGGGGAAGTCAAGGACAAGCCGCGTTTCCTCGCTGGGCTGTCCGTGGCTTCGCAGCGCACACTCGGCATGACGCCGTTTAACGTGCAGAACCAAGCGGTGCTTCGCCTGCTGGAAGGCGACGTGATCCAAATGGCCACCGGTGAGGGCAAGACCCTGGTTGGCGCGATGGCTGCCACGGGTTTTGCGCTGCAGGGCAAGCGCGTCCACCTGATTACCGTGAACAACTACCTTGCGGCCCGTGACGCGGAGTGGATGCGCCCGCTCGTGGAGTTTTTTGGGTTGTCGGTGGCTGCGGTGACGGAGTCGTCGACACGCGAAGAGCGCATCGCGGCCTACCGCTGTGACGTCATTTACGCCCCAGTGACCGAGATCGGCTTCGATCACCTGCGCGACAACCAGATCACTTCCCGCGACCAGACGGTGCAGGCGCCGGCGGATGTTGCACTCGTCGACGAGGCGGACAGTGTGCTTGTCGACGAAGCCCTGGTTCCACTCGTCCTCGCCGGCTCCGAAGGCGCCCAGCAGGCCACCGGGCAGATCACCGAGGCTGTCGCGCACCTGGTGGAGGACAAGGACTACACCATCGATTCAGATGGGCGCAACGCGTTTCTTACCGACGAAGGTGCACAGAAGATCGAGCAGTTGCTGGGCATCGACTCGCTGTATTCCGACGAGAACATCGGCACCACACTGGTCCGCGTGAACTTGGCACTCCACGCTAAGGCGCTGCTGATCCGCGACGTCCACTACATCGTCGAGGATGGCAAGGTCGCACTTGTCGACGCCTCACGTGGCCGAGTCGCAGAACTCCAGCGCTGGCCAGATGGGCTGCAGGCTGCGGTTGAGGCAAAGGAAGGCCTCGACGTGTCCGAGGGCGGGCGCATCCTCGACTCGATCACGCTGCAGGCGCTCATGCGCCGCTACCCGCTCGTGTGCGGCATGACCGGCACCGCCGTCGAGGCGACCGACCAGCTGCGCAGTTTCTACGGCCTGCACGTCTCCGTTATCGACCGAGCCAACGAGCTCAAGCGTTTCGACGAGGCAGACCGGATCTACGCCACCATGGCGGATAAGAATGCGGCCATCGTCGACGAGATTGAGCACATCCACCACACTGGCCAGCCGGTGCTCGTGGGTACGCATGATGTGGCCGAATCTGAAGCGCTCGCGGCAGCACTCGAGGCGCGTGGCATCGACGTCAACGTGCTCAACGCGAAAAACGATGCAGAAGAGGCACGCATCATCGCAGAAGCCGGCGACATCGGACGTGTCACCGTCTCGACCCAGATGGCCGGTCGCGGCACCGACATCCGTCTCGGCGGCGCGAACGAAAACGATCATGCCGAAGTTGCCGCCCTCGGCGGTCTTGCGGTCATTGGCACCGCGCGGCACCGTACCGCGCGTTTGGACAACCAGCTTCGCGGCCGTGCAGGGCGCCAGGGCGATCCAGGCTTAAGCCTGTTCTTCGTCTCCCTTGACGACGACATCATCACCACCGGAGGTGCCGACGAATCCTTCTCTGCGCAGCCTGAACCGGATGGGCGCCTCACCGGCAATCGAGCCCAGCAGTTCGTTGAGCACTGCCAGCGCGTCACCGAAGGCCAACTGTTGGAGATCCACTCCCAGACGTGGAAGTACAACAAGCTTCTCGCAGACCACCGCGACATTCTCGACGAGCGTCGCGCCACCATTTTGGATACTGACACCGCGTGGCGAGAACTCTCTGAGCGCTCCCCGCAGCGCGCCGCCGAACTGTCGCAACTACCGCAGCCGGTTCTCGACCAAGCAGCGCGCGAAATCATGCTGTTCCACCTCGACGCAGAGTGGTCCGAACACCTCGCGCTGATGGACGATGTCCGTGAATCTATTCACCTTCGAGCTATCGCACGCGAGACCCCGATCGATGAGTACCACCGCATTGCTGTGCGCGAGTTCAAAGACCTCGCCAACCGTGCGGTTGACCAAGCGGTAGAAACCTTTAACACCGTGGATATCGATGAATCCGGGGCGCATCTTGCTGATGCAGGATGGAAGCGACCAAGCGCCACATGGACCTACATGGTTTCGGATAATCCGCTTGCCGGGTCAGGCAATTCGGTCATTAGTGGCATCGGCAATATTTTCCGTTAAGTCACTAAACACCACCCAATCCCGACTTGGGCGGTACTATTGCAGAAGTTCTCAATCTCGACTCGATAGTCAAGGAGTTAGTCATGAGCGACAACACGCCGCAGAACCAGGTCGAAACCACCTCGGTATTCCGAGCAGACCTGCTCAAGGAGATGGAATCTGGTGCCGCGGCATCTGTGGATTCCGCAGCAGGAACCGAAAACCTCCCCGAAGGTGCGGCGCTGCTCGTCGTCAAGCGTGGCCCGAACGCTGGTGCACGCTTCCTGCTCGACCAGGAGTCGACCACGGCAGGCCGCCACCCAGAGGCGGATATCTTCCTCGATGACGTGACCGTGTCTCGTCGTCACGCCGAGTTCCGTGCCAACGAGGATGGCTACGAGGTTGTCGACGTCGGATCGCTCAACGGCACCTACGTCAACCGCGAGCCGCGAAACACGCAGCAGCTGACCAATGGCGATGAAATCCAGATTGGCAAGTTCCGACTCGTATTCATCACCGCGGAAGCCTAAGCTTTCCGTTCATCCTTAGCCCGACGTCCCACGAGAAGAAGAGCACGATCACGTGAGCGCAATCCGCAAAACCGCACCGCAGCAGACGGCCGCGAAGCAAGCCAAGCCCAACAAACCGGCAAAGACCATGTCGATTGGTGTTGTGCTTGAGCGTTTGCGGACTGAGTTTCCGGACGTGACCGTCTCCAAGATCCGTTTCCTCGAATCCGAGGGACTGATCACACCGCAGCGCACGGCGTCGGGCTACCGCCGTTTTACTGATCAGGACGTGGAGCGCCTGCGCTACATTCTGGTCACCCAACGTGACAACTACCTCCCGCTGAAGGTGATCCGCGAACAGCTCGAGGCCATGGATTCCGGCCAGGTCACCGCGATCCTGACTGCAAACGATGCTGAGCCGATGATCTCTCCAGAGAACTTCCGGGCCCCAGCACCGACGCGCCTGACCGACGTGGATGTTGCGGAACAGGCTCAGGCTTCGCAGTCCACGGTTGAGGAATACATCAAGGTAGGCCTCATCACCCCAGACGCGGCAGGGCTGTTCAATGTCGACGATGTCCGCACTGTCACTACCGCAATGTCCCTGGCTGAGTTCGGCTTGGACTCGCGTCATCTGAAGACGCTGCGTACCGCTGCTGCTCGTCAGGCTGACATGATCGGTCAGGTCACCGAACCGGTTGCAAAGTCCGGCAAGGTCAATGCGCAGCAGCAAGCAGAAGAGATTGGCCAGCAGATGTCCGCGCTGGTGGTCTCGCTGCACGCTTCGCTGGTGAAGAACGAACTGCGCAAGCAGTCCGGCAACTAGTCGTTATGGAAACAGTCGAGCTGGTCGGGGTGTACCCCGTCGGTCCCGAGCAATACCTTTGCGCATTGCTGCAGCGATCCTCTAACGGCCGGTGCATTCCTGTCTGGGTACCAACGCATGAGGGTGGGGAATTGGCTGCCCGGCTTTCAGGTTGGTCGCCAATCCGCCCCCGCACCATAGATGCCGTTGTGGATCTGATTCGCAACACCGGAAAAACAGTAGAAACCATTGAGCTGTCTTCGTACTTAGAGGGCATGTTTATGGCAACCGTGTCGTTTGCGGACGGCTCTGAACTGGACCTGCGGGCGAGTGACGCGCTTCTGCTTGCGCTTGAATTAGACCACGAACTCAGCGTTGATGACCTCGTAGCAAGCCAGGCATCGATCTACCTTTCGCCGGAAGACGCGCAGCGTTTTCTTTGTGCTGAACTCAAGGTCATTGATCCTCAGGAATCTGTTTCAGCAAGCGGCGACGCCCAGGCTGACGCTGATTTTGAAGAGCTCATGCGCAATCTTGGTGTGGATGACCTCGACACCGGTGATACTCCTGATACTGATGGGGACGATGGGGCAGACGAGGCGAAATAAAGTCTCAGTGTAAAGTTGAGGTTGAGAGTTCGGCGTGTTGCGCGTGAAACTCTTGACCCAGGTCCTATGCTTGGCATTTAATAGTCAGCAGGCCCTCATATAACTTTCATGGGAGTAATTACGTGAGTATCAACGATCTCAACCAGGTAGGCGAGCAGGAGACCACCTCGGCTGCGGTGCAGGAATCGCTTTTCGACGTCGGCCCGTCCGACGAAGTGGGCTACCGCGTACCGATCGCATGCCAGGTCGCAGGCATCACCTACCGTCAGCTGGATTACTGGGCACGCACTGGGCTCGTTCGCCCGTCGATCCGTGGCGCAAAGGGTTCTGGTTCCCAGCGTCTGTACTCCTTCAAGGACATCTTGGTACTCAAGATCGTCAAGGGTCTTTTGGACACCGGCATTTCCCTGCAGAACATTCGCCTCGCGGTGGACAAGCTGCGTGACCGCGGTGTCTCCGACATTGCGGAAATCACCCTGGTCTCCGACGGTGTAACCGTCTACGAGTGCCGCTCCAACGAAGAGATCATCGACCTCCTTGGCGGCGGCCAGGGCGTGTTCGGCATCGCGGTGCCGCAGATTATGAAAGAACTCACCGGCACCATCTCCGCGTTCCCGTCCGAGCGTGTCGAAGAAGAGATCGACGCTCCAAACGTCATTGGTTTCGACGAGCTGGCTGATCGCCGTCGTCGCAAGACTTCCTAAACAGGCCACACAACAACGGCCCGGGCTGGGTACTCCCTCCAGTCCGGGCCTTTGTTGCTTGCCGATGTTAGCCGTCAGAACCCTGCGGCCTGCTTCACCGCATCCGCGATGCTCTCTGCAGTCTTGGCATCGAACTGTTTTTTGGCGATCTGCTCGAGTGCCGCATCCGGATCGCCTTCTCCGACGCGCACCACAGTCAGGTCCAGGTTGTTGCCCGCTGCCTGCCGGAAGCCGTCAATAAATGCTGCGTCATCCCCGGCATCAGCGGTGCCGGTGGTAACGAGCACAATTCGCATTGGCGCATTTGCGTTGCCGTATGCAGCAGCCGCAGCCTGGAGTGCTTCGCGGGTCTGGGGGACTCCGCCGACAAGGAAGCGACGCACCGCCACGTTGACCGACTCCGCATCAGGGGAGACGGAGATGTTTTGGCGGAAACCATTCACCACGCCAGGGGTCAGCGGTGAGGAGTAGTTCCACAGACCTACTTCCTTCCCTGCACCGGCAAGTTCAAGCGCGGTGTTGCCAATCGCATCCTTGGCTGGCTCGATAAACGGCGCCATTGCCTCAGAGGTGTCAAGTAGGAACAACGTGTTGACCGGCTCGAGAATATTCGCTGCCTCCGCCTGATCGCCGAGCTTCTCTCCACCAGAAGGCAGGGCAGCAGCCCAGACCAGATCCGAAATCACCGGCTGATCTTTCTCGGAGCCATCGAACTTCTCGGCTGCGGCACGTGCGAAGTCCTGGCCAGCGCGCGCTTGATCCTCGTTTACTGCGTCGTTCTGGTTCAATGGGATCGCCGCGTAAACAATGTCTGCGCCGACTGAGGTAAATGAAAGACCTTCCGGAACACTGTCCTTCGCAGTCGCCACAAGCTTGCCGTCTGCTCCTGCGAAGTCCGTCAGCTTACCCAGACGCTGATCGGTGAGGGCCTTCACAGCATCATTGTCGTTGCCGGCGATCTTTGCCGCCACCAACGCGGAAGCCTCAGGCTCTTCCTCAACAGGGAACAGCACAGACTCGGTCTTCACGTCCTCCAACTTCACCTGTTCGGTGCCAGCGACACCTACAGGTTCACTATGGACAGCTTGGGGGTCAGCAACCGCTGCAGTGCGCTCAGCCGACTTCAACGCAGTATGCGTAATCGAGGTATTTGGAGCGATATAGACTGCGGCTTCCTTGATCGAGTCAACATACTGCGGCTTGATGCAGTAGTCCCGGACAACGGGGTTGGCGGCTGCGTAGTCGTCGATAAGCGCGCGGCCCACTTTCTCATCGGAAGCGGCGACCGGCAGAACCAGATCACCGGATACGCAATCCGGAGCTGCAGCGCTCGAGTCGGCGCCGTCGCGCTGCCACAAAACCACTGCAAGCATTGCAGCTACAGCGAGAGCGACAAGCAGGGCGATAAGCCAACCCGCTAGCCTGAAATTGTTTTTACCGCTTGCGTGCCTAGCCATTGTGGTCGTAGCCCCTTCAACGTCGAACGATTGAGAAAACCTGCTCCGAGCTTAGCTGTCCAACGCAGCTTCTACGGTCGCGACAAGCCTGGCGCGCAGTGGAGCAGCGGCTTGAGACAATGCGCGTTGACGCGCAACGTATTCCGCTTTACCTTCGGCAGTTTCTACCGCGACAACATCAAAGCCCAACTCTCGACAGTCGTATGGCGACGCTTCCATATCCAAGCGCCGAGCCCGTGCCGCAAGCTCAAAGCAATCCAGGAAAAGCTCGCCAGGTACCAGCGGTCCTAACTTCAACGCCCACTTGTACAGATCCATGCTGACATGTACACAGCCAGCCTGGTCGTGATCAGGCTGAGACTCGCGAGTAAGAACAGTCAGATTCAGCGGACGCGCTGCAGGGGTGAAGAAACGAAACGCGTCATAATGTGAGCACTTGATGTGGTGAGACTCAACCACGTCGTTGGTGCCCTCTGCTCCAAGGCGAAGTGGCAAATCGTGACGTGGGTGGTCGGTCTTATACACCATCGCCCACTCGTGCATGCCGAAGCAATCAAAGTGAGCAGGACGCGTATCGACGGCACGCAGCAGCCGGCCAACCATCTCCACATCATTGCGTCGATGCTGGAGGAAAAGGCCTAGATTCAAGGACACGGTTCCGTCAGGTGCTGTGACGTAGTCGCGCCAAGACGCTTGCGGTGTATCCGCAGCCTGCGCGAGAGCGACCCCAACCCCTGGATGCCAGCGCTTCAAATGTGATGGGCGAACGGGGTAGTACTCAAAGAGGAAGTCCCATACTGGGTGGTACTCGCCATGCGCACGCCGAGCCGCACGGGCGTCCGCCCAAGGAGCCGCACGCTGCTCGTGCTCGTGTATGCGTGCGAGATATTCCTCAGGTTGCAGGGTTGTGGTCATACGCACGCTAACTATTCGTTTTCGTGTGTCCAGTCCGACACCGTACCCACGTATTCCTCGATGAGGTCTTCGAGGGCGACGATCCCGACGAGGCGGCCGTTCTCATGCACTGCCGCCATGTGCGCTGAACGTCGGTGCAGCAAAGTAAGAGCGTCGTCCATTGACTCGTGGCCGTCGACTGTGATGAGCGGTCGAATGCGTGAAAGCGGCACGCGTGGATCCTTCTCATCTGTCTCCATCAAGTCCAGAATGTCCTTCACATGCAGGTAGCCCGCCAGGGATCCAGTGCTGATCAGTACCGGGAAGCGTGAAAAACCGGTGTCTTGCACTGCCTGCTCGATGATCGAAAGACGGATGCCGCGCGGGTCGTAGGGGATCGTCTTTACCTCTACAAGCGGGATGAGCACCTCGTTGAGGCTGCGGGAATCCTGACGCAACGCCTTTGCCAAACGGACAGTTTCCTCGGCATCCAGGAGCCCCTCTTTGCGAGACTCCTGAATCATTGTGGCTAACTGCTCCTGGTCGACAGTGGAATCCAACTCGTCGCGCTGTTGGATACCGAACGCAGCTAATGTCTGACGAGCCACCCAGTTAAGTGCTTCCAGCACGGGGCGGGTTAGCTTCATCCAAACCGTCATCGGTCTGGTCAGCCACATTGCGGATTGCTCAGGCCCCGCGATGGCAATATTCTTCGGCACCATCTCGCCGAACAAAATGTGCAAGAAAGAAATGAATGCAAGCGCAATAACGAACGAAATTGGATGCAGAATATCTGCCGGTACACCCAGCGCGAGGAACGGCTCCTCCAGATATTTTGCAATCGCCGGCTCGGCAACCTTGCCCAATATCAGCGAGGCCACAGTAATGCCGAACTGCGCACCAGCCAAGTAGATGGAAAGGTGCTCGGTTGCGTACATCACGTCCTGGGCTTTGGTTTTGCCTTGGGCCTGGAGTGACTCGAGACGGTCGCGGCGCGAGGATACGAGAGCGAACTCGGCTCCAACAAAGAATGCGTTAGCAGCGAGGAGGGCGACAATCAGGACAACAGCGAGCCAGATACTCATCGGTCGGCCTCCTCAGGGGTAATCGGGCGCAGCATCGCTTTATCCACACGGCGGCCGTCCATTGCGGTGACCTGGGCAAGCCATGATCCGGCGCCTGCCGATTGGAACTCCTCCTGCAGCGAACCGAACGTTTCGCGCAGGACGACCTCGTCGCCAACCTTCGGGATGCGACCGAGTGTTGCCATGATCAGACCGCCCAACGTCTCGTAGGGGCCGTCGGGTGCTGTGTAGGCGAGGCGCTCTTCGAGCTCGTCGAGACGCACGAGCCCGGAAACCTCCCATGAGGTGCCGTAACGGACAAAGTCCTTTTCGCTTTCGCGGTCATCGTATTCGTCGTACACCTCGCCAAGAATCTCCTCAACGAGGTCTTCGATGGTAACCAGGCCCATGGTGCCGCCGTATTCATCGGCAACAAGTACGACCTGCGAACCAGCAGAGCGCACCCGGTTCAGCACGGAATCGCCGTCCAGCGTGCCCGGGACGATTGGGACACGCCGGGCAAGCGTGGCAAGTTGTGTGGTCGCACGCTCGTCGGGTGGCACGGAGAATGCGTCCTTGATGTGGACGACTCCGAGGGTGTCGTCGAGATCGCCACGCCGCACTGGGAAACGCGAACGCCCAGTTTCGCGAGCAAGTGCGATCAGGTCGACAACAGTATCCTCCGCGTCGAGGGAGTCGATGGTGGAACGGGGCGTCATCACCTCTTCAGCTGTGGTCTCGCCGAAGCGCAGTGATCGGTCGATCACTGCAGCGGTCTCAGCATCCAAACCACCAGCCTCTGCCGACGAGCGCACCATGGCGCCAAGCTCCTGAGAAGAGCGGGCCGAGGCAAGCTCGTCGGCAGGCTCGATACCCATCTTGCGCACAATCCAGTTAGCGGAGGTATTGAGAAGGTTGATAAACGGCTTCATCGCCGTGTTAAACCAGTGCACCGGTGGCACGACCACGCGAGCTGTCGCCAGCGGGTCCGTAATAGCCATGTTTTTCGGTACAAGCTCGCCGAAAACCATCGACAAAAACGTTGCGATGACAAGGGCCAAAATAAGTGCGACAGTGGTTGAGGCCGACGCACTAAGTCCGACGGCCTCCAACGCAGGGGTGAAGAACTTACCGAGTACAGGCTCGGCAAGGAAACCTGCCGCCAGCGTCGTCACCGTAATGCCGAGCTGGGCGCCTGAGAGGACGAACGAAAGATTCGCGTGATCACGCGCGATAGCGCGGGCTGTAGCATCCCCGCGTTGTTTAACGTGGGCATCGATTGTGGAGCGCTCGAGCCCCGTCATGGCGAACTCGATTGCGACGAACAACCCGGTAGAGGCTGTCAGCAATACGAACGCCAGAAGAGAAAGTATGGATATGAATATGTCCATGTGTGTTGATCTGCGCCTTAGCGGCCGTTACTCCTTCGTTTATTCTCTCCACGACGACCCTGCGAGTTGCCGCGTTGCCCACGTGTAGAACGGGAACGTCCAGCGCGGCTCGATCGTTGCGACGACCGACGCCCAGCGCGGGAACCTTGCCCGCCACCACCACAAGGAGCCTGCTTCGGAGCCCCCGGCGGAGGCAGTGGCTTTCCATCTGCGACACGTGCTCCTGTAATCGTAACCAACGACTCCGACATTGGAGCCACTCTGACCTCCGGAGCCTTCACGCCTGCCTTGCGCATCAGTTGCGCGACTTCCTTAGCTTGCTCGTCCATGACGAGCGTGACCACTGTGCCGGACGTGCCAGCACGGGCGGTGCGCCCTGCGCGGTGCAAATACGCCTTGTGCTCGGCTGGCGGATCGACGTGGACGACAAGCGAGACGTCGTCGACATCGATACCGCGTGCAGCAATATCAGTAGCGACGAGCACCGGGGTGGTGCCGTCGCTGAAGCCGTCTAAGGCACGCGTACGCGCCCCTTGGGTTTTATCGCCGTGCAACCCCTGGGCATTGATGCCGACACGTCGCAGCTTCTTCACCTGACGGTCAACACCGTGTTTCGTGCGCATAAACATGATGGTCTTGCCGTCACGTGCGGCGATCTGCATCGCGATCTCATTGCGTTGCTCACGGCCACCGACCAAAAGTCGGAAATGCTCCATGGTGTCCACAGCCGCTTCCACCGGCGCAGTGGAGTGCGTCACTGGGTTGTGCATGTAGCGGTCGATGAGCTTTTGCACGTCGCCATCCAGTGTGGCGGAAAACAGCAAACGCTGGCCGTTTTTGGGAGTGCGGTCGAGCAGCTTGCGAACTTGTGGCAAAAAACCCATGTCGGCCATCTGATCGGCCTCGTCCAGAGCAGTGACCTCCACCTGATCCAGGAAGAGTTTCTTCTGGTTGATGAGATCCTCGGCGCGGCCTGGGGTGGCCACAAGGAGATCGACTGGGGAGGCCAACGCACGAATGTGGTTATTGATGTTCACGCCACCGACAACATCGAGGACGCGTAGGCCGAGGGCGGCAGCGGAGTCGTCGAGACGCTCGCGAATCTGCGTTGCAAGTTCACGCGTCGGCGCAAGCACGAGCGCTCGCGGGTGACCCGGGCGTGATGGGGCTCCAACGAGACGGGCAAGCATAGGCAAACCGAACGTAAACGTTTTGCCCGAGCCTGTTGGACCCCGCCCGAGAACATCACGGCCCGCAACGGCATCGGGGATAGCCGCCTCTTGGATAGGGAAGGGCTCCGTGATGCCCTGCTTTTTCAGCGTGGCGACGATTTCACGGGGTAGGCCGAGGTCGGCGAATGTAGTCATTCAGATCAGTGTACGCGCGTCGTTGTTTTAGTAGCTCAACTCTTCCCGCTCGCCGGACCAGGTGGTGTGGAAGGTGCCTTCCATGTCCACGCGGCGGTAGGTGTGTGCACCAAAGAAGTCGCGCTGTCCCTGGATCAGTGCTGCTGGCAGCCGCTTGGCACGCAGCGAGTCGTAGTAGGACAACGAGGAAGCGAACACCGGCACTGGGAGTCCAAGCTGCGTAGCGACGACAACCACACGGCGCCATGCGTCTACCAGGCCCTTTTGCAGTTCTCCAGTGAAGTACGGATCGAGCAACAGCGACGGAAGATTCGGATCGTTTTCGTAGGCCTCGGTAATGCGGTCGAGGAACTTCGCACGAATGATGCAGCCACCGCGCCAAATACGTGCGAGATCGCCCGGTTTGATATCCCAGTTGTGCTCAGCGGACCCGGCGTTAATCTCGTCGAAACCTTGCGCGTAGGCGACCAACTTGGAGGCGTACAGGGCTCGGCGGACATCGTCGATAAACGCAGTCTTCTCCACGCCAAGTGCTTCGAGGGTACTCAACTCGCCCGCCGGAAGTTCGGCTTCCGTCGTGGCCTCGCGCTGGGCAAGTGCCGACGACAGCGCGCGGGCAAACACTGCCTCGCCAATAGCTGTGGTCGGTACACCAAGATCCAGTGCCTCCTTGACGGTCCACCGTCCGGTGCCTTTTTGGCCGGCAGCGTCCACGATGACGTCGATAAACGGTTTTCCGGTGCGGGCGTCGACCTGGCGAAGCACCTCCGCGGTGATTTCGATGAGGTAGGAATCCAGATCGCCCTTGTTCCATTCAGTGAAAATGTCGGCGATCTCCGCAGGCTCCAGGCCTGCTGCGTAACGCAGCAGGTGGTACGCCTCGCCGATGACCTGCATGTCGGCGTACTCGATGCCGTTGTGCACCATCTTGACAAAGTGGCCAGCGCCGTCCGGGCCAATGTGGGTCACGCACGGGGTGCCATCGACCTTTGCAGCAATGTCTTCGAGGAGTGGTCCAAGTGTCTCCCAGGATTCGACTGGGCCACCCGGCATAATCGACGGGCCACGCAATGCACCTTCTTCACCGCCGGAAATACCCGCGCCGACAAAATGGCGATTGCGCTTGGCCATCTCACGTTCACGGCGAATCGTGTCGGTGAACAGGGCATTGCCACCGTCGATGATGATGTCACCGTCTTCCATCGCATCAGCGAGCTGTTCGATGACCGCATCAGTTGCTGCACCGGCCTGCACCATGATCACTGCCTTGCGGGGGCGCTGCAGAGATGCGACAAAGTCCTCGATGGTCTCGGCGGCGATGAAGTTTCCCTCATGGCCATACTCGTTGATAACCGCCCGCGTCTTCTCTGGTGAGCGGTTGTAAATAGCGACGGTATGGCCCTTCGATGCAAAATTACGGGCAAGGTTTGAGCCCATTACTGCCATACCGACGACACCGATTTGAGCAAGAGGTTCTGAAGCATCTGCAGTCATAGTGCGAATTCTACGTGGCTGAGGACAGATCATCCGTATCATCGACGAGCATGAACCTAGAATTCGATTTTCGCCTGTACAACGAAGTGCTTGACACGCCGTTGAGCGAAGAAGAACTCGCCGTGATCAACAACCTCAACGTTGACTTCGCCCAGCGACTCGGTTTGGTGCTGGATTATTGCTCAAAAGAACGGATGGATGCACACCTCGTCGCAACTGAGGAGCATCTGCAGCCAACCGGCATTGTCAACGGCGGTGTCTACTGCGCAATCGGTGAAACCATGGGGTCAATTGCGGCGGTGGCAGCTAGCGCCAAGCCAGCAGTGGGGATGAGCAACTCCACCGACCTTCTGGGCAGCGTGCGCGCGGGGCAACGTATCGACGCCACCGCGGAGCCGGTCCACATCGGTGCGCGCACCCACCTGTGGCGCGTGAACATGTACTGCGAGGAGAGGTTGGTCGCGGTGACCAACCTCAAACTGATGATCTTGAGCAAATAGCGGCTGTTTAAAGCCAGTGGTTCTTGCGGAACCACCACCACATCACCGAGATAGCAATGAACATTGCGAGAAGTGCAGCGGGGTAGCCGTAACGCCAGCCAAGCTCTGGCATGACTTCGAAGTTCATGCCGTAGATTCCGGCAACCAAGGTCGGCACCGCCGCCATGCCCACAACGGCCGAAATCGTACGCATGTCAGAGTTCTGCTGCATCGTAATCTTCGCTACCGACGCGTCCAGCAGGGACGTGAGACGTTCGTCGAAGCCTGAAAGACGGTCGCTGACGATCGTGGAGTTATCTTGGACGTCGCGGAAGTAGGTACGCAGAGCCTTACGCATAAAGTCCTTGTTGTTCGTCAACCCGTTGCGAAGCGCTGGTGACAGTGGGTCGATCGCGTGACGCATCTCCAAAATCTCACGCTTGTAGGTGTAGATCTTGTCAATGTTGATCGTGCGACGTGGCGTAAACACTTCGTTTTCCAGCTCGTCGACGTCGCTTTCGAGGAAATCCGCGACCTTCAGGTAGTTGTCTACCAGATAGTCAGATACCGCCCACGCCACAGCGGAAGGCCCGAGCAGCGCTAGCTCTTCTTCGTCCTCGAGCTTGTTGGTGAGGTCAGGGAGACGGACATTATGGCGAATCGTGATGGCAAACTTCTCGCCGATAATCATCTGTACTTCGCCGGTGGAAATGATTTCACGGGCGTCCGACACCTCTTCGTCGTCACGATACGACACTGAACGCACAACCAGGAACAACTGCTCGTCGTGGCGTTCAACCTTCGGTCGCTGATGTGCTGCGACAACATCGTCCACAACCAGGTCCTCAATATCGAAGATCTCAGCGACGCGCTCCATTTGCTCCGTAGTCGGCTCTTTCAGCGACAACCAAACAAAGGCGTTCTCGTAGCGTTCTGCCACCTCAAGTGCGTGAGTCATGCGCACATTTCCCGGCTGGCGTTTGCCGTCGACAAAAACGCGGCAAAAGTCGATCTGACGCTCGACAGGCACCGGGATTTGGTTCACAGACGGGGGCTGCACCTTCTTAGGACGCTGTCCTGGAATTGAAATACGTGGCGGCATAGCTTTAGCCCCCTTTCACGTCGTAGGGCAGGCCGAACACGGCAAAGCCCAGGATGAATGAGCACACAAAAATGGGTGCGCACGGATATCAAAGGTGATATTACGCGTGCGCACCCCAATGTCTAACGGGGGTGATCCTAGGGTTAAAACACCGTCAAACCACGCGAGCGGAAGATTGATCGCACATGCTCAACGGACTCTGCGGACGGGGGAGTGACGTCCTGCAACTCGTAGTCGAGGCCAATCTTGTCCCACTTGTCGGCACCCATGTTGTGGAAAGGAAGCACTTCCACACGCTCTACGGTGCCCTTCCAACGCGCGACGATATCGGCGACTCGCTGCACGTTTTCCTCAGCGTCGGTCAGACCTGGGACTACAACGAACCGGATCCAGACCGGTTTGCCCTTCTCGTGCAGTCGATCACCAAAATCGATGGTTGGCTGCAATTGGCGCGCGGTGACATTTTCGTATGTGTCAGGATCACCGGACTTGACGTCGAGGAGGAACAAATCAATATTGTCCAGGTCCTCGTCGGTCAAGCGTGCACCAAGGTAACCAGAAGTGTCGATTGTGGTGTGCACACCAGCGTCATGCACTGCCTTGAGCAGTCGTCGTGTAAACGCGATCTGAAACAGTGGTTCGCCGCCTGAAAGGGTCAGCCCGCCACCGGAAGCGTTAAAGACAGGCTTGTATCGCAGTACGCGGCGCACGACGTCGTCGATACGCTCGAGTGTGCCTTCCTTCATTTCCATCGTGTCCGGATTGTGGCAGTACTTGCACCGCAGTGGGCAGCCCGACAAGAAAATCGTCATACGGGTGCCCGGTCCGTCGACGGCAGTGACCAGTTCCCAAGAGTGGATGAGGCCGATCTCGCCAGTGCGGCGAGCCTCAAACAACTCTGGGCGAGTGATCTCAAGGTCGTCGGTGGAAAGTCCGCCTAAACCGGCAGCGACGCCGCGCACGCGCTCGCCTGCTTCAGGCGATAGCGTGACGACGCCGCTCGTTCCGTCTTGGGCCATAAACTACGCGCCCTGGTGGAAGGTACGAGAGATGACGTCGCGCTGCTGCTCCTTGGTCAGCTTCACGAAGTTCACGGCGTAGCCAGAGACACGAACAGTGAGGTTCGGGTAGTTCTCTGGGTGCTCCATTGCATCCTCAAGCGTGGACTCGTCAAGCACGTTGATGTTGGCGTGGTACAGGCCAGAGTCCATGTTGTTCGCGGAACGGGAAGCCTTCATGGAAGCGAGGCGCTCGTCGAAAGTAGGGGTGGTCATGATGTCGTCTCCTTCGGAGTGAATAGGTGAGTGGGAAAGTCTGATTAGGCGGGGTTAACTACCGCATCGGCGTTGTCCATGATGAAGCCGGCGTCGAGAACACCAACCAGGTTGGTGATCTGCTCTTCCTTGTTACGGCCCAGGCCCGACGGGGTGATCGTGTTGGTCAGCGAAATGCCGTCCAATGCGTCGTTGTAGTCGAGCTTGCCCACGGACAGCATCGAAGCGACCATGCCGTGATTGTCTGCGCCGTTCTCCGGGTTCGCACCTGGGGCGAACGGAGTGCCGGCCTTGTGCCCGGACGGGAACGAACCAGTTGCCTTGCCGTAGACCACGTTAGAGGTAATGGTCAGTACCGACTGGGTCGGAATAGCGTCGCGGTACATCGGGATCGCTTTGATCTTCTGCATCACGGTGTGGACCACGGTTGCGGCAATGTCGTCCGCGCGGTCATCGTCGTTGCCGTAGAACGGGAAGTCGCCCTCGGTGATGTAGTCGACGATCAAGCCTGTCTCGTCGCGCACCGGTGTGACCTTCGCGTACTTAATCGCGGACAGAGAGTCAGCAACGATTGAAAGGCCAGCGATGCCACAGCCCATGGTGCGGACGATGTCGGAGTCGTGCAGTGCCATCTCGATGGATTCGTAGGCGTAGCGGTCGTGGCAGTAGTGGATGATGTTCAGAGCCTCGACGTAGGTACCGATAACCCAGTCGAGCATCTCCTCGTACTTCTGCCAGACCTCGTCGAAGTCGAGTGGGCCATCGCCCTCGATCGGCTTGTGGTCACCGTCAGTTATCTGCTTGCCGGTAACTTCGTCACGACCACCGTTCATGGCGTAGAGCAGTGCCTTCGCAGCGTTAACGCGTGCGCCGAAGAACTGCATCTGCTTGCCAACCTTCATCGGAGAGACACAGCACGCAATAGCGGCGTCGTCGCCCCACTGGTCACGGATCTGCTTGTCAGACTCGTATTGCAACGAAGAGGTCTCGATGGAGATCGCGGCGCAGAACTCCTTGTAGCCCTCCGGCAGCGCCGGATCCCAGAAGATGGTGATGTTCGGCTCCGGAGCAGGACCCAGGTTGCGCAGCGTCTGCAGCAGACGGAAGGCGGTCTTGGTGACCTGGTGGCGGCCGTCCTCAGAGAAACCAGCGTCGGTCCAGGTTGCCCAGTACGGGTCACCAGAGAAGATCTGGTCATAGTCCTCTGTACGGAGGAAGCGCACGATGCGCAGCTTGATGACGAGCGCGTCGATGATCTCCTGCGCCTCAACCTCGGTCAAGGTGCCGTTGGCTAGGTCACGCTCGAAGTATGCGTCCAAGAACGGGGAGAGGCGACCAATGGACATTGCGGCGCCGTCCTGGCTCTTTACGGAGGCAAGGTAGCCGAAGTAGGTCCACTGCACAGCTTCCTTGGCGTTGGTTGCCGGGCCGGAGATGTCGAAGCCGTAGTCTTCAGCCATCTTCTTTAGCTTCTTGAGTGCCTTGATCTGCTCCGCGTGCTCCTCGCGGTAACGTGCCCAGTGCTCGGAGAAGCCCTTCTCCAAAGACGCATCCTTGGCCAGCTGCTTTTGCTCGATGAGGTAGTCAACGCCGTAAAGCGCCACACGACGGTAATCACCGATGATGCGTCCACGGCCGTAGGCGTCCGGCAGGCCCGTGACGATGTGGGACGAGCGTGCTGCGCGGATGCGCGGGGTGTAGATGTCGAAGACGGCATCGTTGTGGGTCTTGCGGTAGTGGGTGAAGATCTTCTTCACCTCCGGGTTGACCTCTTTGCCGGCCTCTTTGATGGCCTGCTCAACCATGCGCCAGCCACCGTTAGGCATCATGGCACGCTTGGTTGGGGTGTCGGTTTGCAGGCCGACGATGACGTCGTCGTCTTCGGAGATGTATCCGGGCTTGAAGGCGTCGATATCGGCCGGGGTGTCAGTGTCTACGTCGTAGACGCGACGCTCGCGCTCAACGGCGAGGTAATTCTTATCCAGGTAGTCCCAGAGGCGCAGTGTCTTTTCAGTTGCGCCTTCGAGGAAGGATGCGTCCCCGTCGTACGGGGTGTAATTGCGCTGAACAAAGTCGCGGACGTCGATGTGCTCGGTCCACGGTCCTGGCGTGAAACCTTCCCACGCCTTGTTCTGGATTTGCGGCTCTGTAGAAACAGTCACAGTTGCACGATCTTTCACATAGATAACTAGTGGTCTTCATGCGGCTGCGCTTACCCATTCCCAAACACAGTCTCTTTAAAGCGCTTGCCGCTTACCTAAGAGTATAAAGAAGTTTTCCGACTATAGGTAATACGTTTGGGGTGGTGTTGGTCACACAAAGTCTTCGGGGGTGGAGAGTAGCAAAAACCCCGGTCCTGCGCTCGTTGAGGGCGAAGGGCCGGGGAAGTTGGGGGCGCTACGAACGCTTACTTCTCACCGTTTTCCAGGTGGATGTTCTCCAGCTGGCCTTCGGTGACAGCCAGGTTGTGGCGGGTGCGGGAGAACGCGTTAATCGTCCACTCGTTGGCAGCCACAATGCGGTTACGGCGGCCGGTGAGGAAGGACATGTGGACGCCAAGCCACATCAGCCAGCCGATGAAGCCGGTGATCTCGACCTTGCCCATCTTCACCACAGCATTGAAGCGGTTGATGATCGCCATGGAGCCCTTGTCGAAGTACTCGAACGGAGCGCGATCCTCCGGAGCGATATCGTGCTCGACCTGGTTCTTGATGACCTTGCCCACAAAAGCGCCGGACTGGATTGCAACCTGGGCCACACCTGGCAGACGGTCGCGATTCATCATGTCGCCAACGATGAAGACGTTGGACTCGTCGCCGACGGAAAGGTCCGCGTTAACAGCGACCTTGCCAGCACGGTCCGCTTCAACACCGATCTGGTCTGCGACCTGCTTGCCCAGCGGGGAAGCCGCAACACCAGCGGACCAGATCTTGGTCGGAGTCTGGATCGTGGTTTCCTGCTCGGTCTTCATGTCCTTGTAGGTGACAGAGTCCGCATCAACGTTGGTCACCATGGCGTTGAGGATCACGGTGACGCCGGCCTTTTCAAGCTCACGCTGTGCCTTTTTGCCCAGGCGCTTGCCAAATGGAGGCAGCACCTGCGGTGCGCCATCAAGCAGGTAAATCTTCGACTGCTCGGTGCTGAAGGAGTATCGGCCCGAGGTGAAGGCACGGTGCGCCATCTCCGCAACCTGGCCAGCAAGCTCGACGCCGGTCGGGCCAGCACCAACGATGACGAAGGTCAGAGCGCGATCGCGCTCTTCTGCGGTTTCCGCAAGTTCTGCACGCTCGAATGCTGCAATGAGGCGTGCGCGGATCTCAAACGCGTGATCCAAGGTCTTCAGGCCCGGCGCGAACTCGGCGAAGTGGTCGTTGCCAAAGTAGGACTGGCCAGCACCAGCGGCGACGATGAGGGAGTCGTAGCCGAAGGTGTATTCCTTGCCACTTTCAACAGAGGTGACGGTCTTGCCCTTGACGTCGATGGTCTCAACAGTGCCACGAACGATGCGGACGTTCTGCTGGTTAGCAAACATCTGACGGATGTCACCGGTGATCTCGCCCGAGGACATCAGGCCGGTTGCCACCTGGTAGAGCAGTGGCGGGAAAAGGTGGTGGTTGGTGCTGTTGATCAGGGTCACATCGACATCAGCATCCGCAAGTTCCTTGGCTGCGTTGACGCCACCGAAGCCAGCGCCGATGATGACAACATGATGGCGGTTTCCGTCTGGGCGAATGACCGTAGAGGCCATAAATATCTCTCCTCGGTTGAATTTTTATATGTGCAACGCCTATATAGTACGCGCCGCATTTTATCTGAGCCGTGGCGTACCGCAGAAGCAGGTTCTTGGCCACTAGCATTTGTGAAATGGCCGATATCTCCCGCGCACGCAAAAGTTCCATCGACGCCGCGGCCTGGCCGGCTGTTGCTGCGGTACCCAGGGCCCGTGGAGGAGCGCTGCGCACGAAGATCGCTGAGGCGACATTTGCTCGTGCCTGTGCGAAAGCAGAACTTGCTCTAGAAGGAGACGATGCAGCGCTCACCGTGGAATCCGCGGACATGTTTGAGCGTATCGCTGCGCGTGGGTGGACTGGCCTTGCTGAAAGTTATATGGCAGGCGAGTGGGTGACCTCGACGTCCGAAGGGCTTGTAGATGCACTCCAGGCGCTGATCGGTGCGGGGTACAGGCCGTCACCAGCACGCGTGTCTGCTCCGAAGCACGGTCGCACACCCCTTGGGGTGATCGGGGAGCTACCTCCGGATCTGGTGCAGCATTTTGATGGTGGCACCGCAACGCATGCACAGGGACACTTTGGCACGGGTGTGCCGACGACTCAGCGCACGCGGATGAAGTCCCACACTCCGGGGGCAGGGCGAGGAAACGAGCCAGGGCACCACTTCGTCGACGTCACCGAAATCGGCGCTCCACTTGACGCTCATCGCGATGACCTAGCTGATGCGCAACGCAGGAGCATTTCGATGCTTCTCGACGCCGCCGCTGCCGGGCCCAGCACACATTTGCTTGAGATGCCGTGCAGTGGAGGAGCGGTGGCTGCGGAAGCACTTGATCGACGCTGCACCCTGGATGTGGTTACCTTTGACGCCCGCGTGAGAAAAAGTCTTGAAGAACAGTTGATCCTCAGTGGCGCTGAAGGTGCTGCACGCATTGACGTGTTGGATTCCCCAGCCGAAATCGAAGCGTTGGCACGGCAGCGTCGCGGGGTGTACGACGCAGTAGTGAGCATGCAGGCGTTTGAGAACATGCCGCACCCGGAGCAGGTCGCGTATCTCGCATCTGCGGAACAGATGCTCGCACAGGGCGGCAAGGTAGTGCTGCAAACAATTGTCCGCACGAACAACTATTCCCGGAGTGCAGCGACAGCGTTGGCCTCAACCGCCGGTTATGCGTGGCCACGGATGAACGTTGTGAGTTGCGATGACGTTGCCCGGATCGTCGATAAGCACACTGCATTGCGCGTGACTGCGGTGACAACCGCACCTGAACACCTCGCAGCATCGCTGAGGCTGCAGCGAATGGCCTTCGACGCCCACTTACGCGACGCCGCAGCGGATGGCTACGACGTTGTATTCCGCAGAATGTGGACTTGGCAGCTAGCCCTGCGCGAAGCCCTTGCACGATTGGAAATGCTGGACCTCGCGCAGGTCACGATGGTGCAGCGCCACCGCGGAGGCCGTCGCTAGGCTAACGTGACCTCCGGTCGGGATGCACGCTCGACCAGTACTGCAATCGACTCAAATGGCTTTCCGGCCACCATCTGTAGGCCCATCTCGCAGGTGCGGTTTGCTGACACGAAGCGTGCATAATTGCCACGATTGAGCCCCTCGCGTTCCTCGCGAGTCGCCGACTCAACCAGCTCAGGGTGCAACATCACACGATCGCCAGCTGTGCCACAGCAGGCCGCCCCAGCGGGCACTTCCGCATCGCCACACGCAGCTGCGACACGCATGAGCGCTTCCGTGGTACCAAGGTGCTGACCGGAGCATGGCGGGTGGACAGCAATACGCCCCTGGTCCTGAGTGATGGGCAGGTGCTCCATGATCTCTTCGTCGAGCCACTGCACCAGGTCGAGAACGCGAATCGCCTCGAAACGTTCAAGATCAGCAGGGGAGAGTACCTCCGGCATGGAATCCACCACGGTATGGGTGCACGAGGCTGCATCGATGATCACAGGCAGTGCGCCTTGCTCTGACCACTGCCACATGCGCTCCAGCAGGTCGAGTGCCTTCGCACGGTATGCATCGTCGAATCCCTTCGAAGAAAACGGCATGCCACAGCAACCGCCGTCAACGTTTTCCGGGATCCACACAGGTGCTCCGCTTCGTCGGCCGAGTTCAACAACCGCCTGCGGCACAGCAATCTGATCAGCGGAACCAGCAGGTTGGCCGAAGATACGGTTTACACAGGCAGGGAAGTAGACAGCTGCGGCACCGCTGCGCGAGGTTTCCGGCATCTGTGGTGCCTTGTGCGGCATGGGCCCTGGCACAGAGGGGAGGCGCTCGGGCGAGATGAGTGCACGTCCAACCTGGGTGACAGCATTGGCTAGCGCAGGCCCGAGAATATTGACGCCAGATACCGCAGTACGGCCCAACGCCTCGACCGCGCCGTATCCCTTCGCGATCCCAGTTGCGACACGCTTCTCTGCAGGTGTTGCCTGAGCTGCGCGCAGTTGCTTCATTACCTTGCCGGTATCAATGCCAACAGGGCAGGGGATAGCGCAGGTTCCGTCGGCAGCGCACATGTCGATCGCGTCGTACTGGTATTGCTCGCGCAGCGCCCCCAAGACCTCTGAGCCTTCCGGCTGACGCGCCATCTCACGGCGCAGCACAATACGTTGACGTGGAGTCACAGTGACGTGGCGTGACGGGCATACCGGCTCGCAGAAGCCGCACTCGACGCACATATTGATCTCCTGCTCGACCTTGGGAAAGGACTTGAAGCGCTGCAGGTGGATGTCCGACTGGCGAGTCAACTTCACGTCCGGCGCGAGGATGATGTCCGGGTCAAGCATCTCCTTGACCTCCCAGAACAGGTTCCAGATTGCGTCGCCCCATTCATGGCGCACGAACGGCGCCATGTTGATACCGGTACCGTGCTCAGCCTTCATTGAGCCGTCGTACTTGTCGACGACCAACTCAACCAGCTCGTCAAGGAAGCGCGAGTACTTCTCGAGCTCCTCAGTGTTGGAGAAGTCCGGGGTGATAAAGAAGTGCAGGTTCCCGTAGGGTGCGTGTCCCATCACGCCTTCGGGGTAGCCGTAGCGCCGGAGCAACTCCATGAGTTCAGCAGCGCCTTCGCCGACCTGCGCAGGTGGGAAGCACACGTCCTCAGTAATCAGCGCGGCGCCTTGAGGGCGGTTTTGCCCGATCAGGCCAAACAGGCCGTTACGTAGCTGCCACATGGCGTTTTGCTTCTTTGGGTCGGTCTCAAAGTGCAGCGGCGCCAGCAGCTCCGCGCCCTCGAGCACGGCCTCGGCGGCGGCAATGGCCTGCTGAAGCTCGTCTTCGGTGGTGCCACCGACCTCGAGGAGTAGGGCAGCGGTGGACTGATCAATATCTGCCCATTCAGCAGGAGCAGCACTAAATTGGCCAACTGAACTGCGCATGACATCGGAGACGAGCAGCTCGCAGGCTTCAGCGCCGGCGTCGACAAGCTGTGAAACATAGTTGGCAGCATCAGTGATGTCGGGCACAACCACCCAGGTCACAGCCTTTTTCTTTGGCAACTCGATGGTGCGAATCTCAGCCTCGGTAAATACGCCGAGGATGCCTTCGGAGCCGACGAGCAAGCGCATGAGGATACGGACCGGCTCGTCCTCATCCAAGAATGCATCGATGCGCAAGCCGTTGGTGTTGCGGATGGAGAACTTTGAGCGCAGGCGAGCGACCAGCGTCTCGTTGGCACGCAAACGATCACGGAAATCAGAGAGTTGTTTGTGCAGTTCAGGGCACTGTTTACGGAAGGCGTCGTCGCCTTTGCGCGTATCGACGATCTCGCCAGACGTCAATACAAACTCAGCCTGATCGATGGTGTGGAAGGAATCGCGCTCAATCTTGCAGCGCATGCCGCCGGCGTTGTCAGCGAGGACGCCACCGATACAAGCAGATGCGGTCGAGCCGGGATCGGGTCCAAGCATGTAGCCGTGGCGTCGCAGGACCGCTTGAGCGTCGCCAAGCACAACACCCGGCAACGTACGAAGGCGTTTGCCGCCGTCGAGGACCTCCATGCCGGCGAAGTGGGTCTTCACATCGACGAGGATGTCGTTCGTCATCGCCTGGCCGTTAAGCGACGTCCCGGCGGCGCGGAACGTCAGCGTCCGGCCTGCGCGGCGGGCATAGCGCATCAGAGCGGAAAGGTCTTGCGCGTTGCGTGGCTGAACGACCACGGACGGGATGTCGCGGTACGGAGAGGCGTCTGATGCGTAACGCACGAGATCTGAGACGCGTGAGTGAACATTGTCCGAGCCGACGATTGCTGCGAGCGCCGCGACGAGTTCCGGGTCGGAGCCGCCAGTGAATTGCTCACTGACAGCGTCCGGGTAGGAATCGTCGTAAACCGGCTTGGGGATCCTGCGGGGATCGGGAGAGAGGAGCTTTGCCATGGGGACAGATTACGCTGTGGTGTCACCAAATGTTACTTGACATAATGTACATTATCGGACAAATATCCTTTATATAACGTCAGGTGACGTTATATAGGGTTACTTCCGCATATCCAGACGGACGTTAATTTCGCCGTCCTCGGCGATCTTTGCGGCCACCAGCTCCGGAGTCTTCACTCCGTAGTCCTCTCGGTTGATCGGAATGTCTGCTGCGACGAGCAGCTGATCGCCCGAGCGCGCGACATTGAATGTCTGCGTGATCGTGTTCGTCTCGCCGTGGATGGTCATGTTGCCCGTCAGGTCTACGGTGCCCATCGTCCCGTCCTCTGGCACGCTGCTAAGGTCCACTGGCTCGGCGACAACGAACTTTGCCTCCGGGAAATCGTCCGTATGGAAAATTTTGCGTCGCACGCTTTCATCGCGGACATCAGAGTCGGTGCGAATGTTTGTCATATCGACGACAATCTCGCCAGCCTTCAGCGTGCCCGCCTCGATAGTCACGCTACCGCGAACGCCTTGTGTCGAGCCTGACGTAGTCCGGCGATCACCTGGCAGCACCTCGGCGAATGTGAAGCCTGCAGACGTTTGGTTGGGTCCAGGCTTGTTTGTTACCTCCCAGACGCCGTCAATTTCCGTTGTGGCGGATTTCAGGCTGGACTCGTCGATACCCTCAGTTTTGACACCGTGACTAAAAAACAGCGTCCTTCCCAACGGGATGAACGCCACTGCAAGCGCCAGAATGGCAAAGGCTAAAACTGCGATCATAAGCAGCTTCGTATTACGGGAGCTGGTCTTCACGTACCTCACCTCAGTTTTTCGAGTTTCTGGACCAAGCCTACTAATTCGTCACACAACGAATGCAACTCGTCCGCCGTCGCGCCTTCGGCCGCTGCAGTTTGGATATCCTCAGCGGCACAGCGCAACTCGTAAAGTCGATCGCGGATCTCTGCGACGCGCTGACGGCTCAGAATCACAGCGTCAGGGTCCACGGTCGTACCTGCAAGGAGTGTGCGCTGCTCATACGCACGCTGCTTGCACGAAGAACTGCAATATTTCCGCTTGCGGCCACGCCCCTGGTTGATTTCAATCTCTTTACCGCACCACGCGCAAACGTTTGTAGTCTCGTTTATTCTCCGCTTCCTGATCTTCACGGCGGCAAGTCTATTACAGGTGTCAAGCCTGGGTGAGGTCAGGGAACAAAACGAATTAGTGGACCGTTATACTTGAGCGATTGCTGGGCAACCGGGCAATAACGACGACAAGGATGGAGACAACATGGCTGATCGAGTGCTACGCGGTAGCCGCATGGGTGCCGTGAGCTACGAAACTGACCGCGACCATGATCTCGCGCCGCGTCGCATGGCGAAGTACCAAACACCCAATGGTGAGGTGTTTGAGGTTCCGTTCGCCGATGAGGCTGAGATCCCCGAAGAGTGGATGTGCAAGAACGGTCAGACCGGCACGCTCATGGAGGGCGAAGGTGTCGAGTCGAAGCCGACGAAGCCGCCGCGTACCCACTGGGACATGCTGCTGGAACGTCGCAGCATTGAGGAGCTTGACGTGCTGCTTGAGGAGCGCTTAGAGCAGCTCCGGAAGCGCCGTCGCACCGCGGCCCGCCTCGCTAAGGAGCAGGCCGCGCAGAAGGAAGGCTAATTCCCTACTTTGAACCGGAATTGAATACGTGAAGGACCTGACGCACGGTTTCCGTGGTCAGGTCTTTTGCCGTCTGTGCACCTTCTGCAACGCGACGGCCGACCTTATCCAGGTTCTTGCCGGAGAGCTCGTACTTGGTCAAGGAAGCAACCTCGTTAGCCAAGTCAGCTACCTGCGACGGAGCCTTGGTCGCACGATTTGGAAGATCTGCAAGTTTTGAGTTGGCGGCAGCGTACTCAATCTGTCGCCAGGTTTCGCTCGCCAGGTTGCCAACGAAGGAAGCCTTTTCCTTCGCTCCCCACTTGGTTACCTCTGCAAACGATGCGGCAGCGAAGCTTGCGTCCAGCTTCGACTCGCCAAGCTTGCGGTCTTCAAAGGTGATAGGGACTTCAACAACCCCGAATCCAGCGTCTGCTACCTTGTGGGCAATCTCCACCTGGAAGATGTAGCCCTTGTTGGACAGTGCATCCAGGTCGAGTTCTTCCAAGACTTCGCGGCGGAACGCGCGGTAGCCAGCGGTCATGTCCTTGACATCGTCGCCAAGGGCGATCGAGATGTACTCGTTGCCCAGCTTGGACAGCAGGTAGCGGCTGCGCGGCCAGTTCTTTACTTCCCCACCGTCGACGTAGCGCGAACCGATTGCCAGATCTGCGCCGTTGGATACTGCGTCGAGCAAACGCACGAGTTCCTCAGGGGCATGCGAGCCGTCTGCATCCATCTGAACGATGACCTCGTACTCGCGCTGAAGGGCCCATTCGAAACCGGCACGGTACGCAGCCAGCAGGCCGTCTTTGCCGGTGCGGTGGAGCACGTGAACTTCATCATGAGTAGCTGCGAGCTCGTCAGCCTTTGCTCCGGTGCCGTCAGGCGAGTTGTCATCGACGACAAGGACGTCCACATCCTTGTTGGCATCCAGCACGCGTCCAACGATAAGCGGGATGTTTTCCACTTCGTTGTAGGTCGGGATAATCACCAGGGTTGTATTCGCCACGGTGCTACGTCTCCTCGTTGTCACACTTATTTATTCCTTGGTGCAGCATACCCGTGCGCCCGGGTACGTGCGGAAACGCCTGCCACAGCCATCAGCATGATCCCTGCCGCGACAAGCAACCACTCCAGAATCTTTCCAAATCGCACAGCCGGGGTGACAGAATCGCGCAGCGGCAGCTTTTCGACGAGATGATCTGCCGTGAAGATTTCCGTCTGCTGCGATACTGAGCCGTCGGGATGGACGATGGCGGAGACACCCGAGGTGGCTACAACAACCACTGCACGATCGGTCTCCAGTGCACGCATGCGGCTCATCGCCAATTGTTGATACGTCATGCCGGTGAATCCAAACGTGGCGTTGTTCGTCGGTGTGCTGAGCAACTGGGCGCCGTTGCGAATCGCCATCCGGTAGGCCTCGTCCTCCGCCACCTCGTAGCAGGTCGCCACACCGACTGCGATGTTGCCGAGGTGCACCACACCGTTGCCGTCACCAGGTTTGAAGTTGCCAGCCAGGTCAACCATGTCGGAGAACCTCCGGAAAAAGTCACGCATGGGCATGTACTCGCCGAACGGCTGGAGGAACCGCTTGTGGTGGTACTCCCCTGGCCCATCCTCTGGATCGAAGACGACCATGGTGTTGCGGGAGCCAACGTCGTCTCGTGTGAGTGTGCCAACGAGCAACGGTGCGTCGATGCCGCGCACGGCGACGTCGATAAGCGCTCGTGCTTCCGAGTCGGTGAACGGATTGACGTCGGAGGAATTCTCTGGCCAGAAAACGGCGTCGACATCCATGTTTTGCGCGCGGAGGTCGTCGCGAAGCGCAAGCGTTTCGTTGACGTGGTTGGCCAGCACCGCGCGGCGCTGTGCGTTGAAATCAAGCCCCATGCGAGGGACGTTGCCCTGTACCGCGGCAACGGTTGCTTCGCCCACTGTCGAGGCAGGGTTATTGACCCCGATCTGCGCCACGGTGCCGAGACCGAGGGGCAGTACTGCGGCTACAAGGCCGGCCCAGCGTTGCGTCCCACGCTGCAGGATGGCCACGATGAGACCTGCCCCTGCCAGCGCCACCGCAATTGAGATCAGCGCCGGACCACCCCAAGGTGCGAGAGCAGCTAGTGGACCATTGATTTGCCCCCACGCCAGGCGTACCCAGCTAAACCCGCCGAAAGGAAACGACGAGCGGCAAAACTCAACCGCAAGGTAGATCAGCGCAAACGCGAGGAAGCCAAAGCGCCAACGCGCGACGATCACACCAAACACACCTATAGCGATGCCGTAGAGCGCGAGGAAGATCGACAAAGCGACATACGGCATTGCGCCGACAAACTCCCCGATCCACGGCAGCAGGTAGAGGTAGCAAAACGCAGCCTGCGTAAAGCCCAGTAGGCCGCCGAAGGCTGCGGAAGGACGATCAGTACCCGGCCAGCGTTGCCATGGCATGAGCGCAAGATAAAACACGGATATGCCGACGATGGCGGAGAACCAGTGTCCGTGCGGTTCGTACGAGAAGAACACCAGCCAGCCAGAGCAGGCCGCGAGTACGAACCGGAGGAAGCGGGTAAGGGCCGTCACCTACTTCTCCCCCGGCTCATTGCCGCTGTTGCGGAACCATTCCTCCAACTCGTCGGCATCAATAACGACGTCGTCAGCATCCGCTCCTTTCTGCGGATAGGGCTGATTGGGATTGGTAAACGAACCGTAGGAGGTGGTGAACTGCGACATCGGGGTGGCCTCGTAGAGGCGCGCGCCGAGGTCTTCCATGCCGCGACGGGCGCGTTTGGTCATCGAACGACGCGCGATTGCTCGTGTCGGACCGAACACTAATAGCAGGCCGATGACCGAGCTCACGAAACCAGGGACGAGACTTAGCGCCCAACCCGCCATCAACAGCGCGGAGTCGCCAGCCAACTTGCCAAGGCTGGTTCGCCCACGAGCCATCTGCGTAAGTTCACTGCGAAGCGACATGCTGGCGGCAAAGCCGCCGAAGATCATCAGTGCGAAAATTGCCAACAGCGCCCATCCGACACCAATCCACTTGGCGACGAGAAAGAACGCGATCGCTTCAACAACGAAGTAGGACAACAGGAGCACAGGCATGGGCCAGAGACTACCCGTTGAGCCGATCGAGCAACCAACCCACGTCAGTTGCAGCGTAGAGAAAATACGGGCCGAAGTGGTTCGTGCCGGTCCTGCCACGGATACGCTTGGCCGTACGTGAGAGGAACTCCACTCCCCAACTCTCTGCCAAGGCTGAGACATCGGCGTGCGGGACAAGGTCGTCATATAGCGAACTCCACAGACGAATCGGAATACCTAGCGGGCGTTTGGTGCCTAGGCGTGTTGCATCAAGGTGGCTGCTGGTCAACGGGAGGTCGTCGAGAAGCGATGCCATGCTCACTCCGGTCCTCGTCCAAGAGCGAGTATGCGACCACGGGCGATGCAGCACCGCCCCTAAAGCACACGTGCGCGCCCCGTTCGCAATGGCCGCAACACCTCTTGGGCTCAAGTGCGGAGCAATCTCGGCAGCAATTGCGTCGTCGCTGGCCATGAGGCCCGCGACCGCGTAGAGGATCACTACGGAGGCAAGCGCGCCATCGACGTGATGGAGCATGCTGACCATGTCCACTGGCGGAGCTGCGACCACAGCTGCCAGCAGTTGGAGATCGGGTGCGTACTCAGGTTCCTCGAGCCACGCTGCGGCGGCTCCCCCGCCCTGGGAGAAGCCCCACAGGCCGAGTTTGGACGTACCGACACCCAGGTGGGTGCTTGCGCGCACGGCATCGGCGAGGGAGCGTGCTGCCGCAACGTGGTCGCAATAGAGCTCCACATCGTCCCCGGGGTCGCGTGGGTAGTCGGTGATGACTACGTCGGCGCCGGCTGCAAGGAACAAGTTGATTACGGGTTGTTCATACGCGGCGATCAAGTCTATGGGCTTGATACGTGGTCCGATGCCCACGGTGCAGGAATATGACGGGTCGCAACGCCGTGCAACGCCCTGCGTCGATGGCGCAAACGCGATCGTGGGCCGTTCACCTTTCCCCATCCACGGCGTACGAGAGCGAAACACTGCGCCTGTCGCGGACAAGATCCGGCCTTGAGTATCGCTCGTGGCGTATTCGATTCGCCAGGAGTCTGAGGGGTTCAGCAGTCCGCTTGCCCCTACTGGTCGGATCTGTACGGCCTCGAGAAGGGACCCCGGCGTCACGCCCATAAGCCAGGTAGCTCGGCCGAAGTCTGGCCCGGTTCGTTGAGCAGGACGAACTAAGTCAAGGCCGAGCCCGACAAGTGAGCGCACACGAGGAAGGAGCAACGACGCCATGGCTACCTCGGCATGTGACGCCAGATTGGACGTGGAACCAAGCGCATAATCGTGGCCAAAACGGTAAGGCGACGCGGAATCCACACTGTCGTGCTCCGTCCCTTGACTGCGGCCTCAACGACAGCATCTGCAACGACATCCGGGGTCACAGACATGATCGCTGGTTTCATGCCCTCAGTCATTGCACCGATGACAAAGCCCGGGCGCGCCAGTATCAGGTTCAGGCCTGTCCCATGGAGTTTGTCGGAGAGTCCTTGGCAAAACGCGTCGAGGCCTGCCTTCGTCGATCCGTAGACGTAGTTGGCGCGACGTGCCCGCCAGCCAGCGATGGAAGAAAAGGCGAAGATCTCGCCGCGTGCCATTTCGTCGGCAAGGACGGTGAGCATGTTGACCTGTGCCACGTAGTCCACCGTGGCAATGCAAGCGGCCTCGCGTTCATCGCGCTCTGCCAGTTCCTGATCGCCCAAAATGCCGAAGGCGACGATGGCGGACGTGACCTCCCCCGCCTCGCGGACGATGCGGCGATGCGAGTCGAGGTTGGTAGCGTCAAAATTAACGGCTCGGACAACAGTCGCGCCCGCTGCAAGCAAACGACGTTTCACGTCGTCGAGGCCATCGCTGCTACGCGCTGCGAGTACAACTTCACGACCACTGCAGATGCGCACAGCGATCTCGCCGCCGATGTCGCTGCGAGCACCGAGCAGGAGCACAACCCCGGGGTTATCCACGCGCTGCATCCAGGTCGCGACGAGTGGTGTTGAAGGTCTTCATGCCGGTAGCCGTCAGCGTCACGATGTCTTCGATGCGCATGCCCCACTCACCTGGCTTATAGATGCCCGGCTCGATGGAAAAGGCCATTCCCTCGCGCAAGATGACGTCGCTACCTGCGATGATGAACGGCTGCTCATGGCCCGACAATCCGATACCGTGTCCAAGACGGTGGGTAAACCACTCGCCGTAGCCGGCCTCCTCCAGTACGCCTCGTGCGACGGCGTCGAGCTCCCCTGCGGTAATGCCGGGGCGGGCTGCGTCGCAGGCCGCCTGGAATGCGCGCTGAAGCGCGTCGTACGCCTCCAGGAAGTCTGGCTTCGCCTTGTTCCTACCACCCACGACGTGAGTACGGGTGCAGTCCGATTGGTAGCCAGATGGCAGCACACCGCCCAGGTCTACGACCACGGGGTCGCCCTCCTCGAGCACACGGTCCGAAAAGTCGTGGTGCGGGTTCGAGCCGTTTGGTCCCGAACCGACGATGACGAACGCGACCGTTTCGTGCTCTTCGAGGATCAGCGCGTTCAGTTCTGCAGCGACCTCGCGCTCCGTACGGCCCGGCTGAAGCAGCTCCGCAGCACGTTCGTGCACACGGTCGATTGCCCTGCCTGCGGCCTCGAGTTGTTCAAGCTCTGCAGCGTCCTTCACCATGAACAATTCCGCGACCTCAGTCTCAGCCAGATCTGTACGTGGCAGCAGGGCCTGCAGTGCGAACACGTGGTCGGCGGTCAAAGAGGAGCCGAGACCGACCGGGCCATCCGGGAGCGAGTCAGCAACGAGGCGGTACGGGTTCTCACCATCGCGCCAGCCGATCACCTCGACGTCGTCCGCGCCGTCGAGCCCCAACGAAAGCAGGTCTGTCATCGGTGCGACGACACGCGCGCCATCGGCCGAGATGACGAGGGCGGTGAGGCGTTCGTGGGAGGACGCCCAGGAGCCGGTGAGGTAGGCAAACTCTGCACCAGTCCCGATCACCAATCCGCTCAAGCCACGTTGCTTTACCAAGTCGGCAGCCATTTGTCGGCGCTTCGCGTACACACTTGCATCAAACGTCATGCTGGCCATGGTAGATCGATACCATCGCTGCTGTGTCTGAATCCCTCGCACGATCAATCGCCCGCATCAGTATGCCTGGACGTAGCTACTGTTCAGGCGCGCTGATCACGCCCGATACGGTGCTCA
This sequence comes from Corynebacterium sp. HMSC11D10, assembly GCF_001806995.1. Taxonomy (NCBI): domain Bacteria; kingdom Bacillati; phylum Actinomycetota; class Actinomycetes; order Mycobacteriales; family Corynebacteriaceae; genus Corynebacterium; species Corynebacterium sp. HMSC11D10. The sequence continues at coordinate 196,632 of NZ_KV787053.1, read as the reverse complement.
CGTGTGCGCATTTCTTTCGCGGTGTGGATGAATCGAAGGTGCGTGTGCGTATCGACGACACCACGTACCGCCTCAAATCCGCCGCACCGATTCCCGGTACTGATATTGCATTGGCACGGCTCACCGAACGCTCATCGGCTCCGCTGCTTGCGATTGGGGCTCCTCCGAAGATTGGCGCATCGACGCTGACGGTTGGCTTCGGCGGACGTGCGAAAACTCCTCAGGGAAAGCCAGGCCTCTACCTGGGCAAGCTGCCGTTTTCCGCGTCACGGTCCTTTGCCACGCGGATCCGCCCCGCGGGCCTGGTCTACGCCTCTCCCCCGGCGATCAAAGGAGACTCTGGCGGGCCGGTCTTTGCACACGGCAAGGTGTTCGCAGTGCAGTCGCTCATCATGGATCCGATGTACCGAAACCTGCGAATCGCCACCGTGTCGCTGTTGCCCGCTAGTTACCGATAGCCACCACACCGCGTCGGATCGCGTCGACCGCACGGTTCGCATTGTCGCGAATCTGGTCCGAGTAACCGGTCTTCTTAATCTGCTCGAGCAGGTCGATGACTTGGCGGCACCAGCGCACGAAGTCGCCAGGTGTCAGTTCTGCGCCAGATTCTGCCGCAGCTGCAAGGGCATAGCCTAGCGGCGCGCCTGCGGTCCACTGGTGCATGGACAGGCTAAAGCCAGCGTCCGGCAGGCGGGTCGCAGGGAGCTGGTGGCGTTGCTCATCAGACACCAGTTCTCCATAGATGCGCATGGTGTCGTTCATCGCATCAGCCATCGCGTCGGTTGCCGCCTCCGGCGAACCCTGGGTCGCACGACGGTTTTCGAACACCACCATGGATGCGACACCGGCGAGTTCCGCTGGATCTAGCTCGTCCCAGATGCCGCGCTTGAGACACTGTGCGACCAAGAGGTCTGAGACGTTGTGGATACGCGACAGACGCTCGCCCTCGTCGGTGACGTTTGGTTCGCCGTCGACTAGTTCGACGTAGTCCATCTCCGTGAGCAGGCCGATGATGCGCTCAAACGTCCGGCCAAGCGAATCAGTCGACGAATCGACGCGGCGTTCAAGTGAGGCCAGTTTGCGCTCGTCGCGCACGATGTCTTCAGCGGTCCGGGCAAGAAGCTCGCGGTCGTGGGTTGGCCAGTGATGAACCGGGTGGTTGCGAAGCGCCGCTTGCAGCGCCAGCACCTGCTTGTTCGGACGGGTTCTTGCCTTCTCACGCAGTCGCTTCGGCGCGTTGAAGTGGCCACGGTGCAGCATGTCAGCCACCTTGCGTGCGTGTTTTCGTGGCTGTTGCTGCATATGACGTGGCACCTTGATGCGGCCGACGACCATGGGTGGGTTGCGGAACGAGGCGGCGTCGATACGCGCCGACCAGCCGCGCTCCGTGGTCACCCAGGGACGCGGGTCGTGCTGCTTCGCCGCGGGTTGCACCACAGCGGCCAGTTCCGGCTTCCGCTTGCCTGGCAGCGCGATCACCTCGCCGACTTGAAGGCGGGCAAGGATTTTCACCGTCTCCGTGTGACGGTTCTCAATCGCTTCGCGGCGCGCTTTCTTCTCCGCATCGTTGAGGTCTCGACGCAACCGCGAGTACTCCACAAGCTCTGCAGCCGGGTCTTCGGACGGCGGCGCGAACGCAGAGATGTCGCGCTCCAACTTCTCACGAAGGGTCCGGACCTTGGTTTGCAGACGCTCAATGTCGCGGACCTCCCCGACCACGGAGCGGTCGGTTTGGAACTGGGCGAAGGACTGCTCTATAAGCCGAATCGAATCGTCGAACCCATTCATGGCCAGCATGTTGATGGCCATGTTGTAGCCAGGCTGAAATTGCGAAATCAGCGGGTATGTGCGGGTCGAGGCCAACCCGGCAACCGCATGCGGGTCAAGCGCCGGGGCCCATTGCACCACGGCGTTGCCGATGTGGTCGATGCCGCGACGACCTGCACGCCCGGTCAGTTGTGTGTACTGACCTGGCGTGAGATCGACGTGTGCCTCGCCATTGAACTTGACCATCTTCTCCAGCACCACGGTTCGCGCTGGCATGTTGATGCCCAACGCAAGCGTTTCGGTGGCGAAGACCACCTTGACCAGGCCGCGTACGAAAAGTTGCTCGACGATGTGCTTAAACGCTGGCAGCAGGCCTGCGTGGTGGGAGGCAAAGCCGCGCATCCAAGCGGTGCGCAGCTGTTTAAAGTTGAGTACTTCGAGGTCTTCATCGGGGATGCCGTCAACGCCGTCGTCGATAATCTGCTCGATTTCGGAGCGCTCCTCCGGAGTCGTCAGTTCTTTGCGGGAACGCAGGCACTGGAACAGTGCGCCGTCGCAGCCGGCGCGGGAAAAGATGAACACGATCGCGGGCAGCATGTCCTGGCCCTGCAGGACGGAGACGACCTCCGGGCGCCCTACTGGACGCACTTTGTCCTGGCCGCGGGTACGGCCGCTGCGGGAGCGCGAACGGAAGCCACGGCCTTCTTCGAAGTCGCGGCGACCCTCATTGGAATGGCCGGACTCGATGCGCTCAATGGCGTGCTCGAGGGAGCGGTTGACTCGCCCGTCGGTGCCGGGTTCGAACAGCGGGAACATCTTGCGCCCCACCATCATGTACTGGCTCAGCGGGATCGGGCGGTGCTCAGAGACGATCACCTCTGTATCGCCACGGACGGTAGACAGCCATTCGCCGAACTCCTCGGAGTTTGACACCGTAGCTGAAAGACCAATGAGGCTGACCGAGTCGCTCAAGTTGAGGATGATCTCCTCCCACACGGCACCACGGTCCCGATCTGCCAGAAAGTGGATCTCATCCATCACCACATGGGTCAGGCGATCCAACTGTGGTGACTCGGCGTAGAGCATGTTACGAAGCACCTCAGTGGTCATGACGACGATCTCAGCCGAGCCGTTGATGCTGGTGTCCCCGGTGAGCAGACCGACAGCCTCTTCGCCATGCTCGGCAACGAGGTCGTTGTACTTCTGGTTGCTCAGCGCCTTGATCGGCGTGGTGTAGAAACACTTCGTCCCACGGTGCAGGGCGAGGGACACGGCGAACTCGCCAACAATGGTTTTGCCCGAGCCGGTTGGCGCGCAAACCAGCACGCCACGATCTTCCTCGACGGCTTTGCAGGCCTCAATCTGGAAGTCGTCGAGATCGAAAGGCTTCGCTGCGGCGAATTCCTGCAGAAACGGCGTGGAGTTCTCGGAGGAAAGCATGCCCCCTACAGTACGTCCCCAAAGTCAATGTCGTTTTCGAAGCCTCGCTTCTGCGAGGTGCTCGACTTTGCCGCCGGGGCACGGTGTACCGGTTGTGGGCGCTCGATCGGTGCAGCCTTAATGCTTGTCGACGAGCCAATCGGGCTCGCAGACCCAACCGGAGTCGGAGCGTCGATCGGGCCGGAACCCTGCTCGTCGTCAAGATCCATCCAGTCTGGACGCTCACGCTTGCGCTTGCGGTCGTTGAAACGGCAGAACTGGAACGCGATCTCCACAAGCAAGTTGATCGAAAGCGCCAGTGCCACCATCGAGAACGGATCCTGCCCCGGCGTCATCACGGCCGCGAAGATGAAGATCAACACAATGATGAATCGACGCTTGTCCTTCACATGCTCGTAGCGCAGCACGCCGACGAGATTGAGCATGATGATGATCAGTGGCAGCTCGAAACTGACACCGAAGATCACGATGAGGGAAAGCAGGAAGTTGTAGTAGCGCTCACCGGTTAATGCGCCGATCTGGAACTCGGAGCCTATAGACATCAGGACGTATAGGCCTTGGTCGAGCACGAAGTACGCCAGCAGGGCGCCGAGCACGAACAAGAACACCGCCAAAGAGACAAACGTCATGGTGTAACGACGCTCGTTCTTGTGCAGACCGGGCGTGATGAAGTTCCAGATCTGCGTCAGCCAGACCGGGGATGCCAGCACGAGACCAGCCAGCGCCCCGACTTTCAGGCGCAGCATGAACATCTCAAACGGGCTTGTAGCCAGCAGTCGGCATTCCCCGTCAGCCGTGAATGAGGCCCGCAGCTCTTGCGGCAAGTTGCAGTATGGGCCTCGGATGATCTCACCTAGCGGCATCAACCGCCAAGGGGCGTACTGGTACCAAATAAAGCCGATAACCGTGCCGATGGTGATCGCAATAAGCGACACAATCACACGGCGGCGAAGCTCCTGAAGGTGTTCAACCAGCGACATTTCGCCGGTTGGGTTCTTCCCTCTTCTCTTTAACTTCGTCATCAGACGCACCTAGGCGCGCGGCTGATTCTCCGGGTGCTCCCAGAAATCGGCATCCTGTGCGGCGCTGCGCGTTTCCTGGGCAGCAGCAGACTCAATCTGGTGCTGCTGCTTGGGCTGCTCTGCCGCTTCGTCGTTCTTCATCTCCTTCACCTCGGACTTGAAGATACGAGCGGAGCGCCCCATGGAGCGTGCAAGATCCGGCAGCTTGTTGGCGCCGAACAGCAGGAGCACGACAAAGAGGCAGATAAGGATTTCTGCCCAACCGATGCTTGCCATTGCATTCCTTTCAACAACAGACGAGTTAAGGGTTCCTAGTCTAACGCTTTGAGTGCAGAATTCACGCGCGCCTCGAGTTCGTCGGCGAGATCCACAGGCTCGTGGATGCGCACGCGGTCGGCTTGACCTAGGCAGAACCGGATCAGCCAGTCGCCACTGCCGTAGTGCATCGTAGCCGGAATCCACCCCGTTTCGGAGTCAATTACGTCACTTTCGATATCGATATCCCAGTAGTCCGCCAGCCACGTCGCGTCTGGGTGGATCAACAGTTGCGCTTTTGCCTGCTGGGCCATCCCGAAGGGATCGGCGCTGTCGAAGTCGGTGTCCGTGGCGGTTGACGGCTCGTCGAGAAGTACCGCTTCCCGGATACGGTCAAGTCTGAACGTCTTCATTTCGCCGGCATCTGCTGCTCGGAGGTAGGTGTTGCCGTCTTCGTGGAAGAGGCTCGCCGGTTCGATTATTCGTTTACTCGTTGTGTCTGAGGTTGCCGAGTAATACGTCACCTCAAGTTGCTTCTTGGCAGAGAGTGCGTCGGCGACAGTGGACGCAACACTCGACGTCGTGGGGTGCTCCGCATCGCCAATGCCGCTGGAGGTTGTCGCGGTACGGATCTTGTCCGCGGCGGAGCGGACCGCGCGTGCGTCGACAAGCCCAGGCATTGTCTCTAACGAGTCGAGCAGCACCAGCAGCGCGCTTGCCTCGACTGGGGTGAGGCGGAGCGGCTTGGTCAAACCTTGGTCGTCGATGATCCGCACGCCCTTCCAAGAGTGCTCAAGCTCGATCATCTCCCCCGGCCCGGTGCCAACTCCCGACATGTACAGCAAGTCGAGATCATCGCGCACCTGCTGTGGATCTGCGCCGAGGTCTCGCGCGATTTCCATCACCGTCAGGTCCGCGTGGTTGGATGCGTAAGCAACTAGGTTGAGCAAACGCACCACGCGCTCTTGACGCTGCAGATCAGTGCTCATGCGGATCCTTTCCCTTTGCAGAGCGCAGAAGCTTGACGACGTCCTCCCGTACCCCAGCTGGCTCCACCGCAATAACGCTGCCCGCAATGCTGGCAATCGCGCGAACGACCCAATCGCGGTCGACGGAGGTGAGCGTGATGGTGTCGTCGATACGCTTGCCGCGCATTGCGAGTTCTTCACCGGCGCCATTGGTAACGGTGACGGTGGCATCGACCAGGTCACCTCGCAGCGATGCCTCCACAATGTTTTGGAGCTCGCCTTCTTGCTCGTGGAACGGCTCTGAAGCGTTGACACGTTTCACCTGGGAAATTTTCTTCACGCGGAAGACACGCTCGGCGCCGCGGTCGATGTCGTAGCCGACGAAGTAGGCGCGGTTGTTCAGCGACACCACGCCCCACGGGTCCACTACGCGACGCTCAGGATCCTTGCCTGGTGCGCGGACGAAGTCGAAGGACATGCGCTGCTTGTTGCGCACACACGCAACGATGGCGCGCAACGTCTCTGGGCGGAGTTGGAAAATATCGTTGGACACCGACACCAACGTCGGAGCATCCAGGTTCCGCGTCGCACCGGACGCGGCGAGCTTCGTCCATCCCGAACGCGCGAAACTGCCAAGCGAGCCCGGCTGGGAAAGATCAACTGCTAGCCCGACGACGGATGCTTCTTCGGCGGTGAGATCCACCGGCGGAAGTTCGTAGAGGTCTTTATCGACCCACACTTCCCCGTCCACAAAGTGGGCGGGAACCCAGAGTCGGCGCAGTTCTGCGACGTCACGGCGGATGAGATGACCTGCAGCGTCACGGCTGCGACCCCCGTAACCGTCGACGTGGCGCTGCACCCACGCGACGGACTGCTTTTCGGGTGAGTTGAGCAGTGCAAAGGTAAGGCCGACCTGGCGGATGATCATGTCAGAATCGTCGGCCATGCGCTACTCCCCTTCCCCGTTGTGAGCGTTGACGTAGTCGATGAGGTCATCAGCCTCGGCGCTGGTGTTAGCAAACGGGTCGAGCAACTCAATCGTGCGCGGCTCCGGACGGTTGACCTTCAGGTGCACCCAATCGACGTTGTGTGGCGTATCTGCCTCACGTACTGCCGCGAGGAACCTCCCGCGGATGGCGGCACGTGTGGTCTCAGGCGGGTTCGCCACAGCCTGAGCGATCTGGTCGTCGGTAATCCAGCGCTTGGCAAGACTTTTGCGCTCCAGCAGGTAGAACAGGCCGCGCTTGCGGTTGATGTCGTGGTAGGTCAGGTCGATCTGAGCGAGTTTTGGGTGGTCCCAGCCGCAACCGAGCTTGGCGCGGAACTGCTCAAGCAGTTTGCGTTTAATCACCCAGTCGATCTCTGTATCTACCTGGGAGAAATCCTGTGTCGCAATTGCATTGAGGGTGCGCTCCCACAGGTCCACGACGCGGGCCATCTCCTCGTTCGGCGTACCCTCGTCTGGGCGTTGCGCCAACCAGCGCTTTGCAGCCTCAAGCGTTGTGCGCTGTACCTCCAAGGCGGTCACGGTGCCACCCGCTGCTAGGTCGAGTGGCGTCGATCCGGTCGGGTCGGCTGCGATGTCTCGGATATGCGCAATCGGGTCTGTGAGCTCCATGTCGGGCAGGTCAAAGCCTGCCTCGAGCATCTCGATGACCAGCAGCATCGAGCCAACCTTCAGTGCAAAGGTGGGCTCGGCCATGTTGGAATCGCCGACGATGACGTGCATGCGACGGAAACGGTGCGAATCCCCATGCGGTTCGTCGCGGGTGTTGATGATCGGGCGGGTGCGCGTCGTCGCAGAGGACACACCCTCCCATACCTGGTCGGCGCGCTGCGAGATGACGAATGTGTCGCCTGCGATCTTGCCGGCGCCGCAGATGAGCTGGCGTGTGATTAGAAACGGCAGCAGTTGCTGACCGAAGGACTTCAGCGCGAGTTCGCGGCTGACCAGGTAGTTCTCGTGTGCACCATAGGAGTTGCCACGGGAGTCCACGTTGTTCTTAAACAAATAGGTCGACCCGCCGAGGCCGTCTGCCGCAAGGGCCTTGTCAGCCGTTTCTGCAAGATCCGCATAGATCCACTCGCCCGCCTTATCGTGCGCGAGGAGCTGGGACAGCGAGTCGCACTCCGCTGTCGCGTACTCCGGGTGCGAGCCGACATCGAGGTAAAGACGCGCAGCGTTGTCCACATACACGTTGGAACTGCGGTGCTGCGCTACTACCGGGCGGAAGAGGTACCTGGCGATCTCTTCCGGGGTGAGCACTTGGCGGGCACCGTCATAGGCAGCCACGCCGAATTCTGTTTCGACGCCCATGATGCGCCGCGGGTACCCAGCCACCATTGCGTTTACTGACCGCCCTTTTGCACGAAGGACTTCACAAACTCCTCCGCGTTGGTGTCCAGCAGCGCGTCGATCTCGTCCAGCAGATCATCCGTACCGGTTGTGTTGATCTGGGCTTGACCGGCGCCTTGCGATGCGTCGAAGTTGTCACCGTTATCTTCACCGCCGCCACCTGCGGCGTGCATCTGTTGCGTAGCCATGGCTATCAGCCTACCTTTACCTATTCGTTTTCAAGCCCAGTCCGGCCAGCAAGTCGGACACCGTGTTGGATTGGGCGATGAGTTCTTCGGTGTCGGCTGCGGTGTGCTCCCCAAGCAGGTCGAGCGGGACCCGGTAGAGCTGCTCGTCGACAGAAAACAGCATGGACTGCCAGCTAGAGGCGACCAGGTTTTCGCCGAACTTTTGGCCGGCAGTGCCGCGGAAGTACGCTCGCGTGTCGCGTGGCGGTTCTGCGGCGGCGCGTTTGATCGTTTCCGCATCAACCATCGTGTGCATCGCACCCTTGCGGACAAGCGCGTGATACAGCGAATGCGACGGGTCAATGTCCGAGTACTGCAGGTCAATCGCCTGCAGCTTCGCCATCGTCGCGCCGCGCTGCTCGAAACGCTGGATCAGCGACCACTTTGCGGTCCAGTCCAGCCGGTCAGCCGTCGAGAGTGGATCGCGCTCCAAGTCGTCGAGAATCTCGCCCCACATTTCGAGCACTTGCTTATCGACGACCCCAAGTCCCTCAAGGCCTGCACACCGCTCACGGATGGTCCGCAGGATGGAGATTGCGGTGCGCGTGGTGTCGTCGACAAGCGAAAGCTCGTGCGTCAGTGCCGGATCGTGGCTAACCGCATGGATCTCCGCGACGGGGTCCTTCAGTCGCAGGTCTGAGAAGTCCACGTCCTGCTCAATGGCGTCGAGCACCAACTTCGTCATACCGAGTTTGAGGAAGTTCGAGTACTGACTCATATTCGCATCGCCCACGATGACGTGGAGGCGACGGAAGTCCTCCTCCGGTGCATGTGGCTCGTCGCGGGTATTCACAATGCCGCGGTTAAGCGTCGTCTCGAGCGAGATCTCCTGCTCGAAGTAGTCTGCGCGCTGCGAGATCTGGAAACCAGGCTTCTCCGATGCCTGGCCGATTCCGACGCGTCCCGCGCCGATGATCACCTGGCGAGTGACGAAGAACGGAATCAACGCCTGCGTGAGCCGCTCAAAATTGGTGTGGCGCGAGTACAGGTAATTCTCGTGACTGCCGTACGAGCGACCCTTGCCATCGACATTGTTCTTGTAGAACTTCAGCGGCGGGCACGGATCGTGATTGGCGAGGACGGAAACCTGCTCCTCCCACAGGTGACGGATGTCAGCAGCGGCGTCATTGAGGATGTGATCGCCCGCTGCGTCATAAATCATGGTGTCCAAAGCGTTCGAGCATTCTGGGCTTGAGTACTCGGGGTGGCCGTGGTCAACGTAATAACGCGCACCATTAGCGACGACAACGTTCGCCACCCCGATCGCATTCGCGTCCACCACCGGCACACTGCGGTAGCGCTGCAGATCGAACCCACGGGCGTCCTTCAGCGGGGCTTCTTCCGCATAGTCCCATCGCGTACGCGCTTTTGTGCGCAACGCCGCGTACGCCACCACCGCGTGAGTGGAGGTAACTAGCGGGCTGATCAGCGGATTATCGGGGCAAGTGATGCCGTATTCGGTCTCGGTACCCATGTAACGCGTCATGAGGACCAAGCCTAGTGGGTGGGGTCCGCAATTTTGGAGAGCAGTGACGCAGTTTGCTTGCTATTCCGATTGTGGATTCCACGGAGGCGGTTCGTTCCGAGCTTGCCACGATTTGAAGTTTGAGATCGCATTGTTTACGACTGACGGCGCCTCGGCGTCCGCAAACTGTTTAGCAAACTTCCGAACATCACTCGGACGCACACCGTGGATGAGCAGAGAAATAGCATGCTGGTGAAGCAGTAATTTCTTCCCCTCGGCGTCTGCAGCGTCGTATTGGTGGAAAAAATCCGAGTGTTGGACAACTAAACTCTTGGATGTTTGAATCCGATCCTCAAGTTTCGAAATGCGCTGTTCGTTTCGCCTCAATCGCCAATTTAGGCGCGCGGCCATTACTTCCGCGCTTACGAGGCCACGAAGGCTCGAGAACAGCTGTATAGCGTAAAATAGAGAAACTGCGGAAGAGACTGCGAATATGGCCCAGTTAATCCACGACATCTTCGCCCCTGTAAGCATAAAAACCGAGGTATTAATGATCACGAGGACGGCGATTGGGGCGTAGAAGCTAACCACCGTTCGGCCTGCGGATTTCCTTGCAACCTGACTTAGGTGGTTTCGAATCGAGAACTCGATTCCTTCGCTTAGTTCTCTCCTTACTTCTGAATCGGGAGCTAATCGCTCGAGAATGTCGATTTCCTCAGAAATCTGATTTGTGCTCCTCTTAACGCTTATATCGCCGGCCCAGGCCAAAAAGAGCGGGATCAGCAATCCTAAGGAGGCTAAAACGATGCTCAAAACCGTCGAATCGAACATAATCTGTTGCTGGCTAATCTTCCCGATCTTTCGCTAGCTAGAAGTACGCTAACGTACGAATAGCATTTTCGGTTGTTACCGTCTTGCAGTCCTCAATAAGAGCCCTACCAGCCGCGCTCAGCCAGGCGGTGTGGTGCTGGCAGGTCAGAGACGTTGATGCCCACCATCGCTTCGCCCAGGCCCCGGGACACCTCGGTGACTACCGCGATGTCGTTCCAGTTCTGCGTCGCCTTGACCACAGCCTTTGCGCGGGCCTCAGGGTTGCCGGACTTGAAGATGCCGGAGCCGACAAACACGCCGTCTGCGCCGAGCTCCATCATGAAGGCCGCATCAGCCGGGGTGGACACGCCACCGGCGACGAGCAACGGCACTGGCAGCTTGCCGTTCTCGGCAACCCACGCAACAAGGTCGTACGGAGCTTGCAGCTCCTTGGCGGCGACGTAGAGTTCGTCGCGGTTGTTCTCCCAGATCGCCTGCAGGCCAGCGATCTCGCTGGTGATCTTGCGGATGTGCTTGGTGGCCTCCGAGACGTCACCCGTGCCAGCCTCGCCCTTGGAGCGGATCATGGAAGCACCTTCGTTGATGCGACGCAGTGCTTCGCCGAGGTTGGTCGCGCCACAGACGAACGGCGTCTTGAAACCGCGCTTGTCAATGTGGTTGACGTAATCAGCCGGGCTGAGCACCTCGGACTCGTCGATGTAGTCCACGCCCAGGTGCTCGAGGATCTTCGCCTCAACGGCGTGGCCAATGCGGGCCTTGGCCATGACCGGGATGCTGACGGTGTTGATGATGCCTTCGATCAGGTCCGGATCCGACATGCGGGCCACACCACCCTGGGCGCGAATATCGGCGGGCACGCGCTCGAGGGCCATCACAGCGACCGCGCCGGCGTCTTCGGCGATCTTCGCTTGCTCTGGGGTGACGACGTCCATAATCACGCCGCCGAGGAACTTCTGGTTCAACTGTTCTACATCAGACATACCGCTCAGTCTGCACGGCGAACTGGTAGATTCCAAGAGCCAGTTATATTTAGATTCTTTGGACCAGTTGATGCTTCTCGACGTCTCGCGCGACCACCCCACACCCATTCCCACTCAAATTGCGGCAGGGATCCGCGACGCTGTTGCTACCGGTGCGCTTGCGCCTAACGACGCAATCCCGTCTACTCGTGCCCTAGCCGAGCAACTCGGGGTATCGCGCGGCAGCGTTGTCACTGCATATGACCAGCTCGAAGGCGAGGGGTACCTCCTCTCCCGGCAAGGCGCGCCGACCCGGGTCCACCCCGAACTTGCGGTTGCGCCGGCGCACGAAAATGACCTGACAACCGGCATCTCGCCCAAGATCCCCCGCACCCGGATCTCGCTGAAGCCCTCCCCCGGCAGCGCCGGGACGATCAAACCCACGGCGTGGCGTAAGGCCTGGCGGGAGGCCGCAGCGGAACCCGGTGGCGGGGTGGATAAATCCGGCGAGCCGGAACTACGCCACGCCATCGCGGAGCACCTCCGCCTTGCCCGTGGCATGGCGGTATCCCCGGAGCAAATCGTCGCCACCGGCGGCTCCCGCGAGGGTCTCATGTGCATCCTCTATGCGCTCGGGGCAGACCTCAAGGTGGGCGTCGAGGACCCCGGCCACCCAGGACTCAGACGTGTCATCCCACTCGGTGGCCACCAGGTCGTGGAGTGTGAAACGGACGCAGAAGGGGTCGTCGTCAAGCAGTTGCCCGCAGATTTAGATGCGCTGTTGGTCACGCCCTCGCACCTCTACCCGTTCGGCGGCGCAATGCCGGCGCCGCGCCGGTCGGAGCTTTTGGACTGGGCAAACCGCACCGGCACGGTAATAATCGAGGACGATTTCAACACCGAACTGCGCTACCGTATCGCTCCCCAACCGACCTTGTCCACGCTCGCGCCAGCAGCGGACGTGCTCACCCTCGGCACGTTTTCCACGCTGCTCTCGCGCGAACTCGCCGCCGGATATGTTGTCGCCTCCCCCGCGACCGTGGCCCGGCTGAAAGAGGTCCGTGGCATCCTCGGCATGCCCGTCGCAACCGTGACGCAACGCGCGATCGCCTCGCTGCTGCGCGGAGGTGTTGTTCGCCGCAACACCCGCGCCGTGCATCGGGCGCTAGCGCAACGACGACAGGTACTGCACGACCGCCTGGTACCGCTCTTCGACGACGCACGCCTCGCGCCGGGCGACGGCGCCGACTTCACAGTCCAGTTTGCGTCCCACCTGGAGCGCGACACGTTTGAGACCCGTTTGCTCGAGGCAGGCATCGAATGCGGTCACGAGTCGTCGCTCTGGACGGACGGCGGCGACGGTCTCGTCCTTAGTTTCGCGCACCTGAGTGACGGAGACTTCACGCGGACTGTAGACATCATTCGACAAACGATGCACCCCTATTGACGCTGATTCGCTACTCTATTTAGAGTTGTACAGAAAGTTGTACGTCATCATACTGGTGGGAGCGAACAATGAAGGTCATGTCATATTCGGAATCTCGAGCTAACTACGCCGAGGTGCTTTCCGATGTCGTCGACAATTGTGAAGAGGTCGTCATTACCCGGGCAGGTCACGACCCGGTCGTCATCGTTTCTCTAGCTGAGTACGAATCACTCAAGGAAACCAACTACTTACTGCAATCCCCTGCTAATGCGCGGGTGCTCAAGCAACGGATTGAGCGGCTCGAACGTGGCGCATCTGTACGCAAGGAACTCATCGAGGATGAAGAATGATCCTCAGCTGGGACGAGGACGCCTGGTCCGAATACGTGGAGTGGCAAACCACCGACAAACGGGTACTGAAGCGTATCAATGTCCTCATCCGCGATATTCAACGTAACGGCAACGATGGCATCGGAAAACCCGAACCGTTGAAGCACGAACTCAGCGGGTACTGGTCCCGGCGTATTACGAGTGAACATCGGCTGGTATACAAACTCACCGAAGAGGAGGTGCGCATCGCAGCCTGCCGATATCACTACGGCGAATAAGCAGTGATCCGCTACCCGATGACTTCTGCAGCGACGACACGCTTGCCGTGGCGACCGGTAATACGCGCCCACTCGTCTGGGTTCGCAGTGTTCGGCATATCTTCGCTTTCGTCCTGCTCGTCGCGTACTGCTTCGCGCAGGTGATCGGCGGTGATTCCCGCGGTGGACAAACCTGAGAGGTGGTCCTTGATCGCGAGCTTTTTCGCACGGTCCACCACGTTGGCGATCAAAGCGCCAGAGACGAAGTCGGAGTAGTGCAGTACCTCGGCGGTGCCGTCGACAAGTTCGAGGCGCACGAAGGGGCGCGGGGCGAACATGGCGGCAGCGGCTGCGTCGATAAGTTCCTCGCGAGGAGCAGCAAGGGGGATCGCGTCGGTGAGGTAGCGCGCGAGGATGTCCTTCGACTCCTCCTTGTTCGGCCGCGACACGCGGACCTTGATGTCGAGGCGACCCGGGCGCAGGATTGCGGGGTCGATGAGTTCCTCGCGGTTCGTCGCGCCGATGACGATAACGTTCGCGATGTCCTCTACGCCATCGATCTCAGTCAGCAATTGCGGCACCACGGTGGTTTCCATATCCGAGGAGACACCGGAACCGCGGGTGCGGAAAATAGATTCCATCTCGTCGAAGAAGACAATCACCGGGTTACCTTCTGAGGCGAGCTCGCGAGCGCGCTCGAAGATGAGGCGAATGCGACGCTCGGTCTCGCCGACGAATTTGTTCAGCAGCTCGGGGCCCTTGACGTTGATGAAGTGCGCCTGTCCCCCGTCGCCAATACGCTGCGACAACGAGTTCGCCACAGCCTTTGCAATCAGCGTCTTGCCGCAACCCGGAGGGCCGTACAGCAACAAGCCCTTCGGCGGGGTGAGGTCGTACGCGGCGTAAAGCTCGGGGTGGGAAAACGGCAGCTCGACGGAGTCCTGGATCGTCTCAATCTGGGAGGACAGCCCGCCGATATCTTCGTAGGTCACATCCGGGATCTCCTCGAGCGAGAGTTGGTTGACCTCGGTTTTCTGGATGCGCTCAAACGCGTAACCGGCGGATGAGTTCACCAGCACCGTATCGCCTGCACGCGTGGTTTTGAGTAGCGGTTCGGCGAGCATGACCAGCGACTCCGCACCCTGCTGGTCGGCCACCACGGCGCGATCTGTGCCGATGCGTTCCACCATCGTGGCAATCTGGCCAGTTGGGGTAAACCCACAGGCCTCCACCACAACGGTTCCCTCGCCGAGGCGCACAAGCGTGCCTGGTACAAGGGTTTGCGGCTCGACCAGCGGCGAAATCTTCAGGCGCATCCGCCGACCTGATGTGTGCACCTCCGCTTCCCCATCGCGAGTACCCGGGGCAAGGTAGATGCCGTAGGTAGACGCGGGCTCGCCGAGCTCCTCGACCTTGACGTAGAGGTCATTGAGCTTGTCGCGGCTGGACTTCAGCAACTCCGCAAGCCGCTTGTTGCGCGCCCCCAGATCTTGATTCTCGCGCTTGAGGTTGCGCAATTCCGGCCCGAAAGCATCGTCTTCAATGTGTCCAACCATGGATCCGAGCCTACCTATCGCCGATAGGACGCAAGTGCTTATCGACGAGCCTTACGCTGCGGGCGCGGCGGCGTCACACCATCAGCGAGCCTGCGGGTCCAGACAAGAAACGCCGTGTGTGCGTTCATGCGGTGTTCAGGGCGCGTGGCCAGGCCGTCGACCTTCCACTCGCGCAGCAGGGTCTCCCAGGCGCGCGGCTCAGTGAAGCACTTCGCCTCGCGGATAGCCTCCATAATGTTCATCAGCTGTGGCACGGTGGCCACGTACGTCATGAACACACCACCTGGGATGAGCACGTTCTTCACGGTGTCGATGAAGTGCCACGGCTCGACCATGTCCAAGATGACGCGATCCACCTGGCCGTCGAGGTCTTCCGGGGTGACCTCGCCGAAGTCGCCGAGGCGCGGCGTCCACCACTCCGGTTCGCCACCGAAGTATTCAGCGACGTTGTCTTTGGCGAACGCCAGGTGGTCGTCGCGAATCTCGTAGGAGTACACGTGCCCCTCGGGTCCGACCGCGCGCAGCAGCGACATGGTCAGCGCGCCGGAGCCGGCACCCGCCTCCAGCACGCGTGCGCCCATGAAGATGTCGCCCTCAACGAGGATCTGGGCCGCATCCTTCGGGTAGATCACCGCGGCGCCGCGGGGCATGGACAGGACGTGATCCACCAGGAGGTGGCGGAAGCAGAGGTAGTCCGAACCCAGCGTGGACTTGACCACCGTGCCCTCGTCGGCACCGATGATGTCATCGTGACTGACGATGCCCTTGTGGGAGTGGAACTGGCCACCCTCCTTGAGCTCGATGGTGAAGTGGCGGCGCTTCGCGTCAGTGAGCTGCACCTTGTCGCCTGGCTGGAACGGTCCCGAATACATGCCGGTAAGTATGCCCTACTGTGCGCCGGTGTAAAAAGCCGACAGTGCGCGCACGAAGTAATCCATGTCGTCCACTCCGCACAGCTCGCGCGCGGAGTGCATGGACAAAAGCGGCACACCCACATCGACCGTCGGAAGGCCCAGACGCGTCGAGGAAATCGGGCCAATCGTCGACCCGCACGGCACAGCGTTATTGCCCACAAAGGTTTGGTGCGGCACGCCGGCAGCGCGGCACGCCAGGATCCACTCGGCCTCTGTGGCGGCATTGGACGCGTAACGCTGGTTGGCGTTGATCTTCAGCACTGGTCCCTTATTGATCAGCGGGTGGTGCGTCGGATCGTGCTTGCCCGGATAGTTTGGGTGCACCGCGTGTGCCGCGTCGGCGGAAACCTGGATGGAGTTCGCGATGATTTCAGACGGATCGCCGAATGCCGCCGCAACCTTGGTCAGGACGCGCTCTAGCATCGGGCCACCGGCTCCGGCGGTGGATGCAGAGCCCACCTCCTCGTGGTTAAACGCCGCAAGCACCAGGATGTCCTGGGCATTGTCCTTGGCTGCGAGCATCGCCTCGAGCGACGCCCACACACTGGTCAGGTTATCCAGGCGACCAGCGGCCAGAAGATCACCGATGACCTCGCCCCGCTGTGCGTCCGCGGTGATAAGTTCGTGCGCCACGATGTCGTCTGCAGCAAGGCCCGCCGACTCCGCCGCTAGCTCGAGCAGCGGACGGTCCACACCCAGGATCGGCTGGGTGTGGACCTGGCGGTCGATCTCCGGCATGTCACCCCGGGAGAGGTGGATAGCCAGGTTGGGAACGCGCGCAACCGCACCCGTGTTCACGAGGTGTTCCTTACGGTCGGTGGTCACCACTCGACCGGCGAAGGTGAGGTCGCGATCGAACCAGCTCGCCAGGATCGGCCCGCCGTAGACCTCGGTGGCAACCTGGCGGAACCCTTCGCGCACGACATCCGGATCGGGCTTGGCCATCAGCCCAGGCGAGTCCGTGTGCGAGCCGACAACACGGAACCGCGGGTTGGGGTTTTCCGGGACCCACCACGCAATCACGGCGCCATCGCTGATGATGAGGTGGCCACCGGGGCGGGTGGCGTCGTCGTCAAGCAATGCCCGGCGAGTAAACCCTGCTGCCTCGAGGCTTTTGGCGACGTTTTCCGCTGCGTGATAGGCGGATGGACTCTGGCTGATGAAATCGATGAACGGCTGTGTCATACCCCCACTCTAAGATGTTGGGCACCATGACTCCCAGCAATACGCCACGACCACTCGCCCTGTCCCCCTCCCGCGCGTCCGATTACAAGCGCTGCCCGCTGCAGTATCGGTTCCGCGCGATCGACCGCTTGCCGGAACCATCCACGGAAGCGCAGGTGAAAGGCACCCTGGTGCACGCTGTCCTGGAGGAGATGTTTTCCTGGCCCAGGGAGGAGCGCACCTACCCCGCCGCCGTGAAGCGGCTCAAGCCGACGTGGGAGCAGATGCGTATCGACGACCCCACCTGCGCCGAACCCGTCGAAGACGACTACCAGCTGCTCGTAGATGCACGCACGCTCCTACGTGGCTACTTCACCATGGAAAACCCACTCGGGTTCGACGCGCACGCGCAAGAAATGCCAGTTGACTTCACGTTGCCTAACGGGGTTCCCGTGCGCGGGTTCATCGACCGGGTGGACATCGCGCAGACCGGCGAGGTGCGTGTTGTCGACTACAAGACCGGCAAGAAGCCACTGCCCCGCTACTCCCAGGACGCGCAGTTCCAGATGCGGTTTTATGCGCTGGTGTACTGGCGGCTCTTCGGCGTTGTGCCGACCCAGCTGAAACTGATGTACCTGAAGGTGATGGACTCGATGATCCTCACGCCTTCGCGCGAGGAGCTGGAGTACTTCGAGCGCGACCTGGCGGAGTTGTGGTGGAAGATCGAAGCCGACGGCAAAGCCGGCTCGTTCCGTCCACAGCAGTCAAAGCTTTGCGGGTGGTGCGCCTTCCAATCACTGTGTCCAGTGTTTGGCGGCACACCACCCGAGTATCCCGGTTGGCCTGGCTCCCGCGCAGAGGAGGAGCCGGGACCGGAAACGGACTAGAACAGTCCGCTGACCACGCCGTTCTCGTCAACGTCGATGTTGTTGGCTGCCGGCTTCTTCGGCAAGCCCGGCATAGTCATCACATCACCGGTCAGCGCGAGGACGAAGCCTGCGCCAGTGCGCGGGATGAGGTTGCGTACGTGCAGGGTGTGGCCCTCTGGCGCACCGAGCTCCGTCGGGTCGTCGGAGAAGGAGTACTGCGTCTTGGACACGCAGACCGGCAGGTTGTCAAAGCCGTTGTCCTTCAACGTCTTTAGGTCCTTCAGAGCTGCAGCGGAGTACTGCACCTCGCCTGCGCGGTAGATCTCCTTGGCGATGGTTTCGATAGACTTCTCCACGCCCTCAGCCGGGTCGTACAGCGGGTGTGATTCGCCCTCAGTGAGGTTCGCCAGCAGGGTTTCAGCGAGCTTGGTGGCGCCGGCGCCGCCCTCGGCCCACACGTTGGCGTCGGCAAGCGCAATGCCCTTGGACTCTGCCCAGTTACGCACGAAATCGAGCTCGGCGTCGGTATCGGTGACAAAGCGGTTGAGCGCAACCACCGGGGTGACGCCGAACTTGCGCACGTTTTCTACGTGGCGCTCCAGGTTCACGATGCCCTCTGCCAGCGCATCGACGTTTTCAGCCTTAAGGTCTTCCTTCGCAATGCCAGCGTGGTGCTTGATCGAGCGGATCGTAGCGACGATCACCGCACCTGCGACATCCAGATCACCGTAGCGTGCCTTGATGTCGAAGAACTTCTCCGCACCCAGGTCAGAACCGAAGCCGGCCTCGGTGAGCACGATGTCGGCATAGTCGAGTGCCGTGCGGGTAGCGATGAGGGTGTTGCAGCCGTGTGCGATGTTGGCAAACGGTCCGCCGTGGATAAACGCCGGGGTGCCGCCGAGCGTCTGAACCAGGTTCGGGTTCACAGCGTCCTTGAGTAGAGCGGCCATCGCGCCCTGTGCTCCGATCTCGCCGGCAGTGACCGGTTTGCCGTCGTACGTCAGGCCAATAGTGATCGCTGCGAGGCGACGCTTCAGGTCCTCCAGGTCCGTGGCCAGGCCAAGGATCGCCATGATCTCGGACGCAGCCGTGATGGTGAAGCCGGTTTCTGCCGGAACACCCGAGGTCGGGCCGCCGAGACCGGTGATCACGTTGCGCAGCACGCGGTCGTTCACGTCCACGCAGCGCTGCCAGGTCACACGACGCGGGTCGATGTTGAGCTCGTTGCCCTGATGGATGTGGTTGTCAATCAGCGCAGCCAAGGTGTTGTTGGCGCTGGTGATCGCGTGGAAGTCGCCGGTGAAGTGCAGGTTGATCTGCTCCATCGGGACGACCTGAGAGTAACCACCACCGGCTGCACCACCCTTGACGCCCATGACCGGGCCCAGCGAAGGCTCACGAAGTGCCACCATCGCCTTGTGCCCAAGCTTGGCAAGGGCATCGGTCAGGCCGATCAGCATGGTGGACTTGCCCTCACCTGCCGGGGTCGGGGAAACACCGGTCACCAGGACGAGCTTGCCCGGCTTGCCCTTCGGGGTTTTGTTGATGTCCACCTTAGCCATGTACTTGCCGTACGGGATGAGCGCATCCTCATCCACGCCGGCCCGGGCGGCAATGTCGGTGATGGGTTCGAGTTCGTGTGCTTGAGCGATTTCGACGTCAGTCAATGGTTGTGCAGTCATGCATCTCACACTACCGCCGCACCGATGAGGTATCCCAGGATTACGCTGACTAAAATGCAGACCACTCCGGGGACGAGGAATGGGTGGTCAAACACATACTTGCCAATGCGGGTCGAGCCCGTGTCGTCCATCTCTACTGCCGCGAGCAGCGTTGGGTACGTGGGCAGGACGAATAGTGCGGAGACCGCCGGGAATGCTGCAAGTGCCGTGAGTGGGCTGACCCCTATCGCCAATGCGGCGGGGATGAGCGCTTTCGCCGTAGCGGCTTGTGAATACAACAGTGATGCGGCGACAAAGAGCACGACCGCGAGCAGCCAAGGTTTTGAGGTCAGCACGTTACCGGCGATGTTTTGGATGTCGTCGATGTAGTAGTTGATATACGTCGTACCCAGCCACGCTACGCCGAGAACGCAGACACATGCGGACATGCCGGATCGAAAGACTTGGGTGTTCAGAATCTCCGCGGCAGCAGTGCGGGTGCTCATAATGATGACGACCGCGGCGCTGAGCATGATGGCCATGATTGCCTCGTTACGCGGCACTGTTGGCTCCGCAATCAGACCGATCTGATCCGAAATCAGCGTTGCGTAGACCATCACAATGACGATCGCTGCCAGAAAGATAGCGACCGAGCGCTTCGCTCCTGGTGCGGCAACGTAATCATCATGAGCTTGATGCGTTGCGACGAGTCCAGCGGCCTTGCGTTTGCGGTACACCGGGTCGTCGTCAAGCTCACTGCCCATATGGTTGGCAACCCACGCCGTCGGGAAAATTGCGAGGAACGTCGCAGGAAGCATCACCGCAAGAATCTGGAGATACCCCACCCCAAGCGGTTCAAGCGCTGACGCCATGAACACAACTGCTGCAGAGATTGGTGAAGCGACGATCGCCATCTGTGAAGCGATCACGGCCGCTGACAAGGGGCGTGAAGGACGAACGTTTCCTTCCTTAGCTACCTCTGTAATAACCGGCATCGTGGAAAATGCCGTATGCCCCGTTCCCGCGAAGACTGTCATCAACCACGTCACCATCGGGGCGTACACAGTGATGCGCTTAGGGTTTCTGCGTAAGAGTCGCTCCGCAAGATCCACGAGGTATTGCATGCCACCGGCGAGCTGCATTGCAGAAATTGCTGCGATAACGCACATGATGATGCCGATGACATCAAACGGGATTGCATCTGCGGTGACCGGCATGCCTGTCGCACCGAGCAGCAACACCCCCAGTCCTCCGGCGAAGCCGATCGCGATCGAGCCAATGCGTGCACCCAACACGATTGCCCCGAAAAGAATGAGGGTGTGCAGGGCAACCAACATGGTGTGCGCTCCTTCATTACGGGTTAGTAAGAACTTCCGCCATTATCCCGTATTGATCACACCAAAAGGAAACGGGGCAGGTGTGAGATTGGCTACCACCCTGCCCCGGTTCACCGCTGACGCGGAAGGAAATGCGGTTTTAAAACCTAATTAGCGTCGTCCTCATCAACGTAGAGCTTGCCGCGGAATTCCGGGTGCATGAGGTTTTCCTTGCTCAGCAACCGCTTCAAATCCTCTTCCTCAATAAGGCCCTTCTCCAGCACCAGGTCATAGACACTCTTACCGGTGGAAGCAGCCTCACGGCCAATGATGTCACCGTTATGGTGACCAATCACCGGGTTGAGATAGGTGACGATGCCGATCGAGTTAGTCACGTAAGCCTCGCACACGTCCTTGTTCGCAGTGATGCCCACAACGCACTTCTCGCGCAGCGTACGTGCCGCATTGGCCAGCAGACGGATCGACTCAAACAAGGACTGAGCAATGACCGGCTCCATGACGTTGAGCTGGAGCTGACCTGCCTCAGCAGCCATGGAGACCGTCACGTCGTTGCCGAAGACCTTGAAGCACACCTGGTTAACAACCTCCGGGATAACCGGGTTGACCTTGGCCGGCATGATCGAGGAACCAGCCTGGCGCTCCGGAAGGTTGATCTCGTTCAGACCAGCGCGAGGACCGGACGACAGCAGGCGCAGGTCGTTACACATCTTGGAGAGCTTCATTGCCGCACGCTTGATAGCGCCGTGCATCATGACGTAGTCGCCGGTATCCGAAGTGGCTTCGATCAGATCCGGAGAGGCCTGGATGTCCAGGCCGGTGACCTCGCGAAGTGCCGTGACAACCTGATCTTTGTAGCCGTTCGGAGTGTTAATTCCCGTACCGATTGCGGTTGCGCCAAGGTTGACTTCCAGCAACGAGGTTGCAGCGTTGCTGATGGTGCGCTGCTCTTCATTGAGGTTTGCGCCAAACGCAGTGAATTCCTGACCCAGCGTCATCGGAACCGCGTCCTGCAACTGAGTACGACCCATTTTGATGATGTCGGAAAACTCGTCGCCTTTCGCGCGCAGTGCCTTCTGCAGCTCGTCGAGCTCCTCAAGCAAGCCCTGCACCGCGTAGTACACACCGAGACGCAGACCAGTCGGGTACGCATCGTTGGTGGACTGGGACATATTCACATCATCGTTCGGATTGATGATGTCGTAGGAGCCCTTCTCAGCACCAACGTATTCCAGTGCGAGGTTAGCCACCACCTCGTTCGTGTTCATGTTTGCCGAGGTACCCGCGCCACCCTGGAATAGGTCGATCGGGAACTGATCCATGCAGCGTCCCTCATCCAGAATCTGGTCGCAGGCCCACGCAATTGCTTCGGCTTTCTCGCGCGGCAACACATGCAGGCGACGGTTCGCAATAGCGGTAGCTTTCTTGACTTGGGCCATGCCACGGATGAACTCCGGCAAATCGTTCAGGGTGCTGGCCGACAACTTGAAGTTGTCTACTGCTCGCTGCGTATGCACTCCGTAGTACACATCAGCGGGGACTTCAGCCTTGCCAAGCAGGTCTTCTTCAATACGAGTGCTCATGGCACACCACTATACGTAGCAAAGCGAAGCCTCTCGACGATTGTGCGCGTGACACCTACGCGCTGCAGGCTGCAGCAAACCAGCGGTAAACGTCGTCGGCACTGGCCCCCACAAACAGGTGGGGATCAAACCGATACACACCGGCAGGTACATGATCCGCGAGCCCCAACACTGCACATCCCGCTGCAGCCGCAGCTGACATGCCACTGAACGAGTCCTCGACCACGAGACAGTCTTGCGGAGCGGCGCCGACGCGCCGGGCTGCTTCGAGGTACATGTCGGGGGCAGGTTTCGGGTGGATCACTTCGTCGCCAGTAATGGTGCCGGTGAAGAACGCACGCCCAATCGCATCAATGCACGGATCTGCCAGGACGCGTTCTGTATTCGTCGTCACGAACATAGGCCTGTGGTCTTCCTTCAGCGACTGCAGCACTTCAAGAATCCCTGGGTTGCATTCGATACCTGCAGAAAACAGTTCAGCCATTCGACCGAACATCCAATCTTTATATCGCTGTTCGTCGCCGTCAGTCAGTGTGTGCCCCGCCCACTGCGCCACAATGCGAAGCGTGTTCGGGAAACTCCCGCCAATGGTGCGCTCGCGAACCTCTGGGGTCAGTGGCCGACCAAGCAACTCCCCTAACTCGTAGGTCGCCTGTCCCCAGAGCGGCTCTGTGTCTATCAGCGTGCCGTCCATATCCCAGAAGACGGCCGCCGGACGCTGCCTACTCAAATTCCGGCAGCGCTTCTAGCGCCTCATCGGTCGCGCCCGCCGCGGTGCACACCCGAATCACGAGCGTCTCAATATCTGCCTTTTCTTCTGGCTCAAGCACCGCGTCCGCATGACGGACATTGAATGCCTCCAAGCGCTCGTAGAACGGTCCAACTAGCCCCACCAGTTGCTGGTCCTCTGGCTGGGAAC
Organism: Corynebacterium sp. HMSC11D10; assembly: GCF_001806995.1. Taxonomy (NCBI): domain Bacteria; kingdom Bacillati; phylum Actinomycetota; class Actinomycetes; order Mycobacteriales; family Corynebacteriaceae; genus Corynebacterium; species Corynebacterium sp. HMSC11D10. The sequence continues at coordinate 173,330 of NZ_KV787053.1, read as the reverse complement.
CGAGTGCGTCGACCTCGTCGAGGTACTGCTCAAGCATTTTCCGCAACTCGGGCAACACGGACGGGTCGAATGGCTCGTCCCACAACTCCTTGTCTTCCTCAGAAAGGTAGGAGCCTGAGGCGAACATCGTCAGGTCATCGATAAACTCGTCGACTTCAGGCTGGAACTGGGCACGAATCGTGTGTGCTGCTGCGCTCATGACCACCATTGTGCTGGATGAGGCCTAGAGATGCACACCGAGTAGCCCCTCAAGTGCTGTCGCAATCACACCGTCGTAGTCGCCTCGTGCTCCATCGACCACACGAAGAGCTGTGGGCGTGTCAAGGTCGTCTGCCAGCGCAGCGCGCAACTTATCGACGACACCGAGCGCCTCGTCTTCAGACACCTCGTTCGCCAGGGCCTCACGCCACCGGTCGAGTCGCTCCTCAGCGGTGTGAAGAATCGCGTCGGAGAAATCACGGTCTTCCCGGTAGTGCTGGGAAAACACCGCCAGCCGGATCGCGGAAGCCTCGTGGCCTTGCTCGGTGAGCTTGTGAACAAAGACGAGGTTACCTAGTGACTTCGACATCTTCACACCATCAAGTGCGATCATGCCCGCGTGCACATAGTGGCCGGCCATCCGGTCCACGTGCAGCGCGGCCTCTGCGTGCGCGGCCGAGAACTCGTGGTGTGGAAACGCAAGGTCCGAACCACCACCTTGGATCGCGAAACTTGCTCCTAAGCGGTTCGTCGCAATCGCGGAGCACTCTACGTGCCATCCCGGACGACCTAGGCCGAACGGCGAGTCCCAGGCTGGCTCGCCCTCACGGTGACCACGCCAGATCAGCGCGTCAAGCTTGTCGCGCTTGCCTTCACGCTCCGGGTCGCCACCGCGTTCAGCGAAGTACTCCTCCATCGTTGCTCGGTCGAGGTTCGACTCGTAGCCAAACTGCTCGGTTGCATCGATCGAGGCATACACATCGCCCTGGTCGAGTGTGTAGGCCACGCCTTCGTCGAGAAGCTTCTGCACCATCTCGATGACCTCATCGACAGACTCCATCGCGCCGATGTAATCGCGCGGCGGGATGACGGAGAGAATCTCCATGTCGCTGCGGAACAGATCGATCTGGCTCGAGCCGAGTTCGCGCCAATCCACACCGTCACGCTCGGCTCGCTCGAACAGAGGGTCATCAACATCGGTGATGTTCTGTACATAGTGCACCTTGTGACCGTTAGCGATCAGCTGACGCTGCACAAGGTCGAATGTGAGATAGGTGGCAGCGTGTCCCAGGTGGGTCGAGTCGTATGGAGTGATACCGCAGACATACAACCCCACTTCGCCCTTCGCATCCGGCGTGGTATCCACAGGTTTCACCTGCTGATCAGCGGTGTCGTAGAGCTTCAGCGGCACCGAAGTGCCGGCAACGTGAGGAACAATTGGGTTCGGCCAAGCTTGCATGCGCCCAACCCTACACAGGCTGCATGACACCAGTGCCAAGCAGAATCATCACAATGACACCGAGTGGGATGCGGTAGGCAGCGAACCAGGCAAACGAGTGGTTAGAAACGAACTTCAGCAACCACGCAATGGAGATGTAACCGACGATAAAGCCAATTCCGGAGCCGACAAGCAGCTGCATTCCGGAGGCAGCCTGTCCCGCTTGCGGGTCAAACGCATCGGGCAAGGAGAACAGACCAGACGCGAGTACCGCGGGGATAGCCAGAAGGAAGCTAAACCGGGTAGCAACCTCGCGGTCGAGGTTGAGGAACAAACCACCCGAGATCGTTCCGCCGGAGCGCGACACACCAGGAATCAGCGCTAGGCACTGCCACAGGCCCATGAGAACGGCGTCCTTCATGGTCAGCTCCTCAAACCCACGAGACTTCTTGCCGCGGCGTTCCGCAAGAATGAACACCAGAGAGAACAAAATGAGCACGGTCGCGGTGATCCACAAGTTGCGGAAGTTTTCGCGAATCAGGTCCTTCAGCAACACACCTGCCAACCCGACTGGGATCGTGCCGGCGATGACCATCCAGCCCATGCGGTAATCAAACCCTCGCTTGGCCTTGTCGAACAGTCCAGCGAACCACGCGGTGAGAATCCGCCAAATGTCCTTGGCAAAGTACACAAGTACGGCAAGCTCGGTACCGAGCTGGATCACAGCGGTAAAACTTGCGCCAGCGTCCTCCCCCCAAAACAACTCTGAGACGATACGGAGGTGACCCGACGAGGACACCGGGAGAAACTCCGTCAAGCCCTGCACGATGGAGAGGACGATCACCTGTAGCCACGACATCATGGCTGCACACCCTACTCCGCACCGCGCTTGATCACTGAACGCAGCAGGCTGATTGCTAGGCTTACGTGCGTGATTGTTCGACGTACTGCTTCCCGTTTTACTGCCGCACTCTGCCTTAGCGCGGTGTTACCGCTCGCGCTGGCAGCATGCAGCGCCACCCCGAACGCAAAAATCGAGGAGGCGGGTGGCGACGCCGCAGCCAACATGGGCAGCGCCGAACCCGCCCAGTCCCCTGCGAGCAACAACCCGGCTGGGCGTGTAGTGCAGTTTGAGGCTGTGCGCGACCTCGACACGACAAACGGTGTTGTCGGGGTGCGCACAGAAAACGCTCTACTGATTGGGTCGATCGACGACATTGCCAACGGCAAGGCTGAAGAGCATCCACTCGACGCGTCGTGCGGGGATGTATCTGCCAGCGATGGGTCGTTCGCAGTGGCGTGTGATGGGGCTGTCAACGTCTTCGGCCAAGTCGCGCAAACTATTAGCACCGACCTTCCGGTGACTTCGGCGACTGTTGTTTCCAGCGGTGAAGTGCTCGCTGCAAGCGATACGGAGCGCAAAGTGTGGGTGTTTAAGGACGGGGAACTGTCGGACACGATCGATGTTGCCCGCGAGACCGACCAGCTGCAGGCGGTTGCTCTTGACGGCCAAGATGACGCGGTAGTTCGCATCAGCAGCTTCGACACCACCATCCAGGACATCGACTGGCAGGGCTCCCGCCAGGGCGGCACGCTGCGTGTTGGCCTCGGCGTGGGCAAGGTTGCCGCAGGCGAGCACGGGCTTGTGCTCGCTGCCGACTCCACCGGCAACCAGATCCACGTCTACACCACCGACGACATCATTCGTCTCCAGCAGAGCGCACCTGTGCCGGAAGGCCCGTGGGACGTCGCGTGGGATTCGTCGCAACGCCTTGCTTGGGTAAGTTCCTTGGCTGAAAACACCGCAACCGGATACGACATCTCCCAGGGTGTGCCGGTTGAGAAGAAGAGTTTCGCCACTGTCGCGAACGCTCAGAGCATCATTTCGCTTGACGACGGCACCGTCGTCCTCGCATCCGCCACCGGCGATGGCATCCAAATCGTCGCACCCGACGAGCAGATTAACTAGGAGACCAACATGAGTCTTTACGACCGCGCCCTGCAACTGATGTTCCGCATCCCGCCGGAGCGCATCCACGGCATCATCAGCGGTGGCCTGCGTGTGCTGGATGCCGCGAGTCCCATCAACCGCGCACTCGAGAAGGTTGTACGCGTCCACGACCCCGTGCTGCGCCAGACAGTGTTCGGCGTTGACTTCCCTGCCCCGCTCGGACTTGCGGCTGGGTTTGATAAAAACGCTGAAGCTATCGACGCCTGGGGCGCCGTTGGCTTCGGCTACGCAGAGATGGGCACGGTGACCCCGAAGCCGCAGCCGGGTAATCCCGCCCCACGCCTGTTCCGCCTTCCCGCGGACAAGGCAATTTTGAACCGTATGGGGTTCAACAACAAGGGTGCACTCGTTGTCGCAGATAACCTGCGCAGCAGGAAGTCCGACGACATCGTCGGGATTAACATCGGCAAGAACAAGACCGCCGAAGACGCTGTCGCCGACTACCGCGCAACCGCTACCGCCCTTGGCCCGCTGGCCGACTATCTCGTGGTCAACGTGTCCTCCCCGAACACGCCGGGTCTTCGCGACCTGCAGGCGGTGGAGGAGCTTCGCCCCATCCTTTCCGTGGTGAAAGAGTCGACCACCACCCCGGTGCTGGTCAAGATCGCGCCAGATCTTTCAGACCAGGACATCGACGCTGTTGCAGACCTCGCTGCCGAACTTGGACTCGACGGCATCGTGGCGACCAACACCACGATCTCCCGCGACGGGCTGCACACCAATGCAGACGAGGTTGCAGCCATGGGTGCGGGTGGCATCTCTGGTGCACCCGTTGCGGCACGCTCACTCGAGGTGCTCAAGCGCCTCTACGACCGCATCGGCGGCCAATTGGCGATCATCAGTGTTGGCGGTATCTCCACACCCCAACAGGCGTGGGAACGCATCACTTCAGGTGCCAATCTGTTGCAGGGCTACACGCCATTCATCTACGGCGGCCCGGGTTGGATCCGGGATATCCACCGGGGCATTGCTGCACAGATTAAGGCCCACGGTCTGAACTCTATTGAGCAGGCCGTGGGCAGTGGGCTTGAGTGGAAAGCGCTCTAGGCCTTCGGTTGCACGCTGCGCCGTAGAATCACGGCGCAGAAGCCCGCGGCGATAGCCCAAGCGACAAGCCACACCGGCGTCGTCGTGAATAATGCGGTGTTCGGCAAAATTACCCCAAGGCCGATCAAGACGATCGCGATGAAAAGGGCGATAACCTGCGTGCGCGAGCCTTGCTGCTCTTTGTTCGTGGTCGCAAACGCACCGACGAGAGCGACAGCCACAAGCACCGTGAGCACCTGAGGGGTGATCACAAACCCCTCATCACCACGGGTAAATCCGACGACTGCATAGAGGACGAGTGCGGCGGCAAGACCTAAAAAGGCACCGCCGACGCGAAGCTGCACAGGTACCATTCGCCGAATACTACTGGTTCTCGTACCAACCCCAGATGATTGCCCGGCCCAACGAGTGGAAGTTCAGGTTGAACCCGAGCTGCGTTGGGTTCGCGATCTGATCTGCCGGCAATTCCGTGTCCACCGCGTGGACTACGAACAGGTAGCGGTGCGGCCCGTGGCCTGCCGGCGGGTTTGCGCCGTAGAACCCTTTAACTCCGGAATCACCGGTGAGCACAACCGCGCCGACGCCCAGGTCTTCCTTGGCGCCTGCGCCAGCAGGCAGCTCGGTAATATCTGCCGGGATGTTGAACGCGGACCAGTGCCAAAAACCTGACGCGGTTGGTGCGTCCGGGTCGAAGCACGTCACTGCGTAGGTCTTCGTCCCCTCAGGCGCACCTTCCCACGCAAGCTGCGGGCTGGTGGCGTTATCGCCGGCAAGTGTGTCGTTGAGACGCTCGCCGTCAACAATGTCATCCGAGGTCACCGTGAACGAAGGCACGTCCGCCAGGGGCTCATATGGGTCGGGGCCGGGGAAACGGTCTGAAACATAGGAAGCAGTCATAGACCCATTCCTACCCGAAAATCAGTGACCCTCGCCACTCCACGCCTCAAAGAGTTGTGCGTATCTCCCGCCGGCAGCAAGAAGCTCGGCATGGGTGCCGTCTTCGATAATGCGTCCTGCTTCCATCACCAGGATGCGATCAGCGGTTGCAGCTTGATCGAGGCGATGCGCGACAACCAACGCCGTCGTGCCTTCAGTAATCCTTGCAGCAGCATCTTCGAGCATGTTTGTGGCATCACTGCCCGCCTCCGCCGTCGCTTCGTCCAGGATGAGGATCTTCGGACCTGCCAACGCCACACGCGCGAGCGCGACCTGTTGCTCCACCTCGGGTGGGAGGTCATCTGCGCCTGCTCCCACAGCGGTGTCGAGCCCATTGGGGAAGAGTCGGGCAAACTGCGTGCTGTTCGGATCCAACCCGACACCGGCGAGCGCCTTGAGCAAAACAGTGTCGTCACTTCCCGGAGCAGCCATAGACAGGTCTTCGCGCAGCGTGCCCGCGAAGATATGCACGTCCTGGGTGAGCAGGGTGACGTTCTTCGCAGTCCAGACGTCGCTGACTTGGGAGGTATCTACCCCACCAACTCGGATGCTCCCCGAAGTCGGCTCCACTAAGCCTGCGATAAGCGCTGCCAGCGTGGATTTGCCCGCGCCAGACGTGCCGACGAGCGCCGTCATCGTGCCCGCTGCGAGCGTCACCGAGAGGTCCTCAAGAACGTTAGCTCCGCCGGGGTAGGCAAAGGACACGTGGTTGATCTCAACGTCTTCAGGCACATCGAGGTCATCAGGTACCACGGTGGCCGCTCGGCCGTCCGCCAGTTTGGCCAAACTCACCGCGCGCCCAACAGACGTGGCGGCGCTTTGGAGCTCTCCGATGAAAAACAGCGCATTAAACACGACAACCTCAGCACGGATCACCATGAACACAGCAGCGCTGGCCTCCCCAGGTGTCACAGCGCCTGTAGACACCAACCAGGCACCCACACCAAGAGTGAGCAGCACCCATGCTGCGAAGGCGAACTGTCCGATGCCCATGAGACGAATGAACCAGGGCACACGATCCATCGTCGCCTCCACCGCACCCCAGGAGGTGCGACGCATGCGCCCAAGCGCCCAACGTTCTAGTCCGAACGCGCGAAGCGTCGGCAGGCCACGCACCGTATCAAGCAGCACTGCGTTTCTACGAGCCTCCGCCACACTCACTGCGTTCGACGCAGCAGGGATTGCACGCACAACGGCACGCGCGAACGGGTACGTGCAGATACCGACTATGACGAGGATGAGGGCAAAGCGGACGTCGATAAGCAAAAGCCCGAGAAAGGTAATCGGAAACACGAAGGCTGTGGTGAGGACCCTGGATCCGATCGCGGTGATCGTTTGCACCACATCATCGATGTCCTTCGTCATGCGCGTAATCACGTTGCCGGTGCCCAACTCCATCACCCGCGGCACAGGCGCGCGCAAGATAGCGTCGAGGCAACGACGGCGCAGATCGATCGACGCACGGGCGACCTTCTGGCCCACCACATAGTTGCCCAGACCACGGAGGGACAGCTCGATCAGCATGCAAAACATTGCCAATGCGATGGCCCAAATAAAAGCACTGCTGCCAGAGCCGAGCCCGGGTATCGAGCCACCGATCAACGGGTCAACGCTGCGCCCAAACAGGTTCGACTGTGTCGTGTTCACAGCAACGATCACAGCCTGGATACTCAACAGCGTTACCCACCACCGACGATCCAGTGCGTTCGGCAGTTCCGCAAGGTACGCGAAGGTCTCCTTCACCCCAGCGGGGGCAACGGCATCGACGCGCTCGTATTCACGCTTCATTTACTGCACCTCCAATGCGTTACCTGCAGAGCGCCACGCGGCATTTCCAGTGATCACTATGGTTGTTTTGTCCGCGCGTAGCGTCTTAACCGCCGCAACGACGTCAGCTTGGGTGACAGAGTCCAGCCCTGTTGTTGGGTCGTCCAAAATGAGCACGTCCGGATCCGCTGCGAGTGCGCGTGCAAGTGCCACACGTTGCCGCTGCCCGCCCGACAAATTCAGCCCCGCCTCCCCCAGCGGCGCATCAGGCAATTCACCGTTCTCTCGGACACCTCCGAGGCGACGCAGAATGTCCTGGCAATGCGCCGCAGCGAGCGCCTGCTTGACGACGACTGCCGGCAAATCACCGCGCGGATTCACGTTATCCGCGATCGTGCCCTCAAATACGTTGACGGTGTGCGGTGGGAACAGCACCCCCTCACGCTCCGCCCATGCCTCAACGACCGCAAACGATCGCTCATCCGGAGCGAGGATCCACAGCCCTGGACCGGGGATCGCGTTGGAGGTTGGCTGCGGCTCAGACACCTTTTCGGCTGCATGGTGCAACTCCACGATGCGCTTGCCACTGGCAACCGCCCTGCCCCACCCACTAGCTAGGTCACCGAAGGCAAATCCCGCCATATTCAGCGCAGGCGGCACTAGCAGCGCAACCGATGTCATCTGCCCAGGCGTGATCTCTCCGCGAAGCGTCAACCAGGCAGCAAGTGCCACGATCGCCAGATTGCACAGCCAAGCCACCACAAGACGAACAAAGCCCAGCCCGACTTCAACCTTCAGGTGCTTCAAGATCAATGTCCTGGCGTTGGCCGTCTCAACTGCAAAACGTTGTGCAACAGATGCACCCGCGCCAAGGCCCTTCACAGCACGAATGCCTTGAGAGACATCCGTGGCCAAGCCCGCGACATCCGCTTCCGCAGCGCGACGCTTCAACGAGATCCGTGTCACTGGTCCTGCGGTCCACGCCGCAAAAAGCCCAATGATCATCGCGCTAACCGGAATGGCAAGTGCCACCCACGGGGACACAGACCACATCGCCACCACTGCACCCGCGGCATAACCGATCGCCATAAGCGGAAACGACAGCAGTTCGCGGTACCGTCCGACCGTGCTTGCGTCTGCATCGATCGTGTTGAGCACCGTACCCGGGCTCATCGCGCCTGCACCATCGCGCAGCACTCCGGAGGATAAGTGTAACCGGGCGTTGTGGGTAACCCGGCCAACCGACGCTGCCGCAAGGCCGTCGCCGGTTGCCTCACCAATGAACGACAAAACAAAAATGCCCACCAGTACCGCAAACAGCCACCACGCGTTAAACGTTTCTTCGCCAAGGAGACCGTCCACGATCATGCCGATCACCACCGGCACGAACGCTGCGATACCGGAGCCAAAAAGGTAGCTCAGAATATGCAGTGCGAGCACACCCGGATACGCGGAAACCATGTCCCGAACGACCCGGTTACCTTCCTCCCATCGCGCCGGGTGGAGCCGGGCGGGGTCATGAGCAGGCGGAACTTGTGGGACGAACCAGCGGTACGTCAGCATTCTGCGCGGTGGAGCTATCACCCCGCAAAATTTAGCAGAATCTGCGCGTTATGCTGGCGATTTGGTACCTGCAAGAACCGACCCTATAGTAGTGCAGGTGCCCAGCCGAGAGGCTGAACAAACACCCTAGCCCGGGTGGCGGAATGGCAGACGCGCTAGCTTGAGGTGCTAGTGTCCTATTAACGGACGTGGGGGTTCAAGTCCCCCTCCGGGCACAGATAAGTCCCGCTCAGCAGTCAATAGAACTGCGGAGCGGGACATTTATATTTACAGACATGGTCGAGGAGTGCGTATGCCCAAGATATCGGGTTCCGCCCGCAACAAGCTCGTACTCGCAGCGCTTATCGTCGTGTTCATAGCGGGCTGGGTGTTTCTCGACGTCCCACCACTCTCCACACTTCGCACCTGGGCTGACACACTCGGCCCCTGGTTCCCAGTAGCGTTCTGGCTGCTCTATATCTTGATTACCCAATTCCCTATCCCGCGCACCGTGATGACCGTCTCTGCCGGCATTCTTTTCGGTTCGGTACAAGGGATCTTGATCGCGATTACCGCGACGACAGTCAGCGCAGTTATCTCACTGTTGATCGTGCGCACTCTGCTGCGGGATTGGGTAGAACCGCGGCTGACACATCCTGCTGTTGAGCAGATCAACCGGCGCCTCGAAGAACGCGGCTGGCTCGCGATTTTCAGCCTGCGCCTCATTGCAGCCGTTCCATTTTCCGTCCTCAACTACGCAGCAGCGCTCACGCGCGTTCCGGTGTTGCCGTTTGCCATCGCAACGTTTGCGGGTTCACTTCCAGGAACCGTGTTGGTCACTATCTTTGGCGACACCCTCACGGGTGAGGCAAACCCTGTGGTCATCGCAGTGATGGCTGTATTGGCAGTGATTGGCCTTAGCGGGTTGATTCTCGACGCACGACTTCCGGCGCGTAAGTAAAGGCTCACGGGTAGACCCGCGTAGTATTGGCAGCCATGATTGCCGTGCATGCGAAATACAGGGGCCGCGAAAAAGGGCGTGCTGCCGTCGTCGAGCGTTCCGCGGAGGCGCTTGGCACTCTCCCAGGCATCAGCCCGTTTGAAGTGCTCGGTGTTGAAGATATCCGCACCCTGGTGGATGACGCTGAGGCTTCGTTAAACCTGATCATGGCGCTGCTCTCCGACGGCAACTGGGCCATCGGCCTAGGGGTCGCTGCAAGCAACAGCGATGCCTTGAAAGCTGCCTCAAAGGCGGTTGGGGTGAAAGCGGGCCAGGTGCGTGTGGTCGTCGACAAGCAAGGCGCAACTACTGAGGCTGCGGATATCGCTGCCGCATTCGCCCTGCTAGCCCACGTGCTGCACAAGCGGACATTCGAGGGACGAGAAGCGACCTCGCTCGTGCGCCGCGGGCTGAATCAGAATGAAGCAGCAGCCGAGCTCGGCATATCCAAGCAGGCAATCAGCCAGAGGCTCCAGGCAGCGGGATGGCCAGCCGAACAAGCCGGCTGGCAACTGGCCCTCAACCTGATTACTCGGGCTGCTGATCTGGCTGATTAAGCGGGTTCGACACCTGGTCATTGAACCCGAAATCGGTCGGCTCGTTCGCAGGGGCACTGATCTCTCGCAACCCCGAGTCGCTGGAAGCCGTGCCAGCGGTAGGTTGGGTCGGATCTGGATCGTCTACGTGTTTGTTCGCCACCGCGCGGGCCTCTGCAAGCGCCTTGGCTAGCTCCGGGTCGGTCGAGGTGTCGAACCAACGCTCCGGATTGCCCTCATCGGCCATCTCAAGATCGCGCTCGTCAACCTGCGCCGCCTCGTAGCGGAACACTCCGTCGTCGTCCTTGTTGGCAAACGCCTTGGCAAACTGCTGCAACGAATCGCCGAACTGGGACGGAATCATCCACATCGTGGCCGCCTCGTTGTTGGCAATCTTCGGCAACTGGTCCAGGTACTGGTATGCCAGGAGTTCCGGCGTCACTCCAGAGGACTTAATCGCGGCGTTCACCTTTTGGATCGCACGCGCCTCACCCTGCGCAGCGAGGTACTTCGCGGCACGCTCACCTTCGGCGCGCAGCATCATTGCTTGACGCTCAGCCTCAGCGGCGAGAATCGCTGCGTGCTTCTCACCCTCGGCAGAAAGAATGCGAGCCTGCTTTTCACCCTCAGCGGTTTTGATGTCGGACTCGCGCTTACCTTCAGCGGTGAGGATCATCGCGCGCTTTTCGCGGTCCGCCTTCATCTGCATCTCCATGGACTGCTGAATCGACGGTGGCGGATCAATCGCCTTGAGCTCCACGCGGCTAATGCGCAGGCCCCACTTTGCGGTCGCAGCATCTAGCTCACCGCGCAGGCGGCGGTTAATGGTTTCGCGAGAGGTCAGCGTCTCCTCAAGCGTCATGCCACCAACGACGTCACGCAGCGTTGCCGTCGAAATCTGCTCCACACCGACGAGGTAGTTGTCCACGCCGTAGATGGCCTTCGCAGGCTCGTTGATCTGGAACGTCACCACCGTGTCAATCGCCACGGTCAGGTTGTCCTGGGTAATTACTGCCTGGGGCGGGAACGACACCACGCGCTCACGCGTGTCTACGCGCGCACGGATGCGGTCGATATACGGCACCAGGAACGTCAACCCACCGGACGCAGTGCGCGTGTAGCGTCCCAGACGCTCAATAACCGCAGCTTCTCCCTGCGGAATCAGTTTGATCGACGCTGTAAGCAGCGCGATAAACAGAATAAGTATGACGGCGAAGGTAACTAACCCACCCATTTAGGACTCCTTCCAAACGACGGCTACGGGTCCGTCGATATCGTAAACGGTCACGTGGGAACCTGCAGGAATAGTTTTTGCCGGATCCAGGGCGCGTGCCGACCACAGGCTGCCGTCGAAACGCACTTGCCCACCCCCGGGGCCGATGTCCTCGACAACCTCTGCACGACTTCCGACGAGCGCGCGTGGCGTCTCATCGAGCACCAGCGGCTTATCCATCCGCTTGCGCAGACGTGGCCTTAGGAAGAACCAGAACAGCAACGAGGAAGCGATAAACACCGCGACTTCAGCTGCAAGTGGAACGTCGAATAAGGCGACCCCCGATGTTGTCAACGCACCCGCAGCGAGCATGAGCAGCGTCAATTCGCCCACGCCAAGCTCGAGTAGCGCGAAACCTGCCGCGACAATAAACCAAATCAATGCTCCCACGGCGCAAATCTTACATGTGTGTGAGATCTTCCTTCGTGAGCTCGGGATTAGTGACGAAGTCCACCAGTCTCTCAACTGCACCGATAAGTGTTGAATCCAAGTCGCGGAAAGTGCGCACGGACGATGAAACGCGGCGCCAGCCTTCCTTTGGATCAGACCAACCCAAGCGACGGCACACGCCCGTCTTCCAGTCTTCGCCGTACGGAACCTCCGGCCAGGCGGCGATGCCGACGCTCTTCGGTTTCACCGCAGCCCAGATATCGATGTAGGGGTGCCCCGTCACCAACACATGAGGTCCTACATTTTCGACGAGCCGAGCCTCCTTAGTCCCCCTAATGAGGTGATCGGCGAGCACACCGACGCGACGGTCCGGTCCAGGCTGGAACTCGTCGAGACGCATCTGCAGGTTGTCTAGCCCTTCCAGATACTCGACGACAACCCCCTCAACACGCAGGTCGTGCCCCCACACCTGCTCAACGATCGCAGCATCGTGGATGCCCTCCACCCAGATGCGTGACGGCATTGCAACCTTCGCCTGCACGTTAGCAACCTTGCGTGAGCCCGAGTTGGAGCGCTTTGGTTCGTCGTTACGCGGTGCAACATATCGGGTGAGGGTGACACGCTGCCCTTCGACCATGAATGCCCCCGGCAGCATTTTGAACAGCCGCTGGGTTCCATAGCGGTCCTCCAGGCGGACGAAGTCGCCGTCGTAGGTTCGCTCGAATCCAACCACTGCGCCGACAAAGTCGTTGCCGACGATCTCCACGATGATGCCTGGCTCTGCAGGCATCTCTGGATACGTTGGCCTCCTCTTGCGCGCGTGGCCTTGAAAAATATCTCCGCTATACCGGCTATCTCCCATAGTGGCTCCGTATTCTATCCCCCTAGCTAGACTCAACTGGATGCACACGCGCGCTCAGGTCTACTCGCCTCTCCAAAACACTGCAGTCTGGCTTGCCGCCTGGCTGTACAACGTCGAGTCCACGGACGACACCCTCGACGCGTTAACAGACCTTGGCGGCACCCACACCTATTGCGGCGCGCCCATGGTGCAATTGCTTAGCGACGTCCGCGCCGTCGCCGACCTTGAGTCTCCGGATCCAGTTGTCCGCTTGATTCTGTGGGGACCAGGACAGGCACCGCGCCTCCGAGCTGGATCCCCCGCAATGGACGCCCTCTCCCAGGCCGGTGCGTTGGTTGTCCGGGGAGATGGGATCAGCCACATCCTTGTCCCCGACTACTCGGGGGCGGAAGTGCGCTGGCGTTGGTTTGAAGAAACTGAGCGGCTGCCGGAACCGGATTGGCTAACTCCGGGTGAGGCAGATCAACTGCTGTCGCGCGCAACCGATGAAGCCGCCGTTTTGATTGAGGCGGCTGGTGGCACCACGAAGGAATTGCCAAATCCCCGGCTTACCGTCGGCACGCTCGCTGATTTCTACGACACCCCTGGGCTGCCGGCTGGGGTGACTGCGCGAGCGGCAAAGCTTTTTGCCAGGGCTGACCGTGTTGCCGCGACGATCGAGACGGTAACGGAGCGCCTCGACGACCACTCCTTCGACCCTCACCTGTTTGCACTGTGGCGGCACGTCCGCACCGCCCGCATGGCGGGGGTCGCAGACGCAGTGATCGATTACCGGCGCGAATATCTAGCGAATTAGTTTGCGCTACCCGGTCGGCCCGGGTGCTTCAACGGCTCGCAGCAATGCGGCTTGCACGGCGCGCCGTTGACGGTACAACCCTGAACAGTAACGTTAGACAAGGTTTCAGGCTTGTCACCATCGGTGATAGCTCGTGCGATATCGACGACCATGCCAGCGAAATCGGGCTCGAGCCCCACCGTCGCAACGCGATCTAGCGTGATGTTGCGTGCCTCGCAGGCCTGTCGCAGCTCGGTGTCGAGGTCCCAGATCACCTCCATGTGGTCGGTGATGAAGCCGAGTGGCACACAGATCAAGTGCGTAAAGGTGCTGTCTTGATCATGAAGCTCCTCGGTGCGATCTACGATGTCCGGCTCCAACCACGGCGTTGCCGGATTGCCGGAGCGAGACTGCCAGACAACCTCGTACTCTTCGACGCCGGCCTCTGCAGCGACCAGCCGGGCCGCCTCATGCACCTGCCGTGAGTACAGGTTGGCATCCTCCGGGCCACCTGAGACATCATCCGCAGCATTCGGAACACTGTGAGCAGTGAACAGTACTTTTGCACCAGCCGGCGCTGCATCGACGGCGCTACGCAACACGTTCGCCATAAGCCGCACGAACGTCGGGTGGGCGTAGAACTGCCAAAGCTTGGTGTATTCAAGCTGCGGTGTCACTTCGCGGATCCTCTGGATGTCTTCGTCGTACTGTCGGCAGGCCGAGTACCCACCCCATGCCGAGGTCGCGAACACCAGCACGCGCTTATGCCCGTCAGCCTCCAGCTGCTTCGCAGTATCTTCCGCAAAGGGGTGCCAGTTCCGGTTGCCGAAGTACACCGGAAGTTCAATCCCCCGAGCCTCCAACTGTTTTTCGATGTTGCTAATCAGCACTCGGTTCTGTTCATTGATCGGGCTAACACCACCGAAGTGGAAGTAGTGTTCCCCTACCTTGGCGAGCCGCTCACGCGGAATCCCGCGGCCACGGGTGACATTCTCTAGAAAAGGAATAACCTCGTCCTTTCCTTCGGGTCCACCGAAGGAAAGGACGAGGAGTGCGTCGTAGTCGTTGAGAGCCATAGCCTTGAGCCTAGACTGTGGCCCCGAAAAATTAGAGCAGGCGGACCGCGTTAGGCGCCATGCCGGACCAACGGACCGGAGAAATCTGCACGTTCATGCCAGACTGGGGTGCCTCGATCATGGTGCCGTCGCCGAGGTAGATAGCAACGTGCTGGTTGCCGCCCGGTCCCCAGAACAGCAAGTCGCCGCGCTGCGCTTCGCTCGCCGGCACATGCGTGCCGCGCTGGTACTGGTAGCCCGTGTAGTGGGGCAATGCAATGCCAGCGCCGGCGAATGCGTAAAGCACGAGGCCGGAGCAGTCGAAGCCAGCTTGGCCGCCACCCTCCAAGCCCGTGGTTGGACCGTTTGCATCGCCACCACCCCAGACATACGGCGTGCCGATCATCGACTGAGCCCGTGCGATAACCGTCTCAACCTGAGAGGCGTCGGATACGGCCGCAGAGGCAGCACGAGCCTTCTCAGTAAGATCTGCCGCAGTCTGCACCTGCGGCAATACGTCAGCCACGGTGCCTGAGGTGTTATCGACATTGCCCAAGGCACCAGTGAGGCCCTCTGCGAACGCAGTCACAAGTTGGCCTGCGTCACCGCTATTCACTGCATCAGAGAAGGAGCCGTGGTTCGCAGCAACACCCCCAACCAGGGCCACGCCGACGGCGATGGCACCAGCCTTCGCGATGGCGTCGTCGTCAAGCTGTGGCAAGCCTGCTGCCGAAGAAAGCGCAGCAACCTGGGACACGTCGTCGGACGTCGTATCTGAAGAAGAAGTCTGGGCGACAACACGCACGGCATCCACGATGGCCTCACGACTCGGCTCACCGGCTTCAGGGGAGGTACCAGAGATGCGCTCCCGAACACGGTCCACGACCTCTTCTGGGACCTCATAGGTGGCATCGCCGCGCGAAATGGTCAGGGTTGAAGCGTACGGGCTGGCCACAGGGCCCTCCGTTGCCTCATCGGATGCTTCCTGCTGCTCAGGCGCACGCTGCTCCTGGAGATCAGATTGCGCTGCTTCAAGCTCGCGTTGCGCGGCGTCGCGCTCAGCCGTGCTTGCCTCGAGCGCTGCGCGGTTGTCGTCGAGAAGCTGACGCGCTTGCGCCTCCGCAGCCTCGGCTTCTTGAGCAGCCGAGTCGGCAAGCTCACGCGTCTGACGCAGCGTCGACTCTTCGTTCGCCGCCTCTGCACGGGCCTGCTCCGCTTCCTGCAGCTTCGCACGCTTTTCTTCAGAACGCTGGCGCAGGAACAGCGAGCGATCCAGCACGTCGCGCTGCGTGTCCTTACCGCTAATCGACGTGAGCACATCGCTTGTCGACGCCCCGCGATACTGGGAACGGCTTAACTCATCAAGCTCGGTGCGCAGCTTTTCGACGCGAGCCTGAGCCTCGTCCAGGCGACGCTTAGCTTCCTCTTCGCCGAGGCGGGCCTGCTGGGCCTTTGCATGAGCGTCGTGCAAATCGACGAGCGACTGGTTCACCGCCTCTTGCAGTTCGCCGAGGTTCAAGTTTCGGGCGTCCACATCCGCTTGAGCGCGGGTGACTGCGGAAACGAGTTCGCCGACGGTAGACGTCGAGCTCTGACCAGAGGCAGCCGGGCTGACGAGGCCCACCGCCAACGACACGGTAACGACACACGCGGCAGTACCGAACACATTACGTGCACGTCCAAACCGGGTGCCCCTAAGTGGATTTGCCACGAAGGTGCTCCTTCACGCCGCACGCGCATACCGTGGCAGGCCCGCAGGTGATCAAGAAACCTGCAGGCGCGCCAAGGCACACATAAACCCTGACTAGGGGTAAGAACGTGCGGCCTCGATGTTGACTACTAACGCGGCAGCGCGAAGAAGTAGCCATCACAAGGATCCGTGTTGCTTTGACAATGTTTCAGGATCTCGGCGTGCTTCCCCACAAGCCCGATCCATCAGTCGAACGCTTGACTAGAGCGCTCAATGAAGCTTCACGCGAAACGTGTGACAACTATCGACCCGCGAGCCGATAGGAGCACCATACGTCAAGCCAACCGACTTGTATCCCTTTCGTTACATAAAGTTGATCAAGTCAAGTCTTGTCACATGATTCACACGCGCCTCACCTGCATGTATTGACACGCTTATTTGATGTGTGAGTTTGCTCACACCCAAGGTTACCGAACCGTTACTTATACGTTTTGACGTGGGAAAATGGCGAAAAAAGAGCCGCGGAGCAGGTACCCTTTAGCAACCCGAGATACTCCTGACATTAACTCCGTCAAGTCTTGCAACTTGTCTAGCGTGACGGCTTTGGGCGCCGCGCAGCGATCGCGAGGAGGGCAAACGCGACTAGCACCACCCCAACAACTACCGGCCACATTGGAGAGAAGGAACTCGCCTCCCCTGTAAACGCTTTCAGCCCTTCGACATAATCCGCATGCGACATCATCGCGAGCTCCCCCGTCTCTATTTGCGCACGACTCAACTCTTCGCTTACCCCCACTGCGGTGTGGGGTGTGCGGATCAGCACCGTTGAATAATCCGTAGCGTTTGCAATGTCCTGGGCAAGATCTCGGAGCTGGGCAACCTTTTCTGGAGTGCGCTCTAAAACGACTACTGCGGCAGGGTCGATCGAATCCGAATGCGGCGAGCTCAGCACGCCTTCAATGCCATTTCGCAGGTCATCGTTTACCGGATTCTCCGTACCAAAAGCCACGGCAGAGGTTTCAAGCTGGCCGATTAGCTCGTCCAATGTCGTCTCCGGCTCCACGATTACTCCTTCATGTCAAGCTGCTGGGCCGATTCTAATCTGAGTGATTTTGCTGTAGCCGATAAGCAAAATATGAAAACATAACGAACGTACTGTTATCATCAGTACGGATCTATGGCGGGTCGCTTAGTATGGGACTTGACCATAGGGTCATCATCCCTGTTTTTGATTACGACGAGGAATGGAGCTCACCGTGGCAGAAAGCAAGAATTCCTTCGGTGCCAAGAAGACGCTCGAGGTTGGCGGTAAGTCTTACGACTACTTCGCTCTCGATGCTGTTAAAGGCATGGAGAAACTCCCCTACTCCCTTAAGGTGTTGGGCGAGAACCTCCTGCGCACCGAGGACGGCAAGAACGTCACCGAAGACCACATCAAGGCCATTGCAAACTGGGACCCGTCGGCAGAGCCGAGCGTTGAGATCCAGTTCACCCCAGCACGTGTGCTGATGCAGGACTTCACGGGCGTGCCGTGTGTCGTCGACCTTGCCACCATGCGTGAGGCCGTATCGTCGCTCGGCGGCAACCCGGATCAGGTCAACCCCCTGAACCCGGCAGAGATGGTTATTGACCACTCTGTGATCATCGAGGCCTTTGGTTCCACCGACGCCATCGAGAAGAACGTAGAGATTGAGTACCAGCGCAACGAGGAGCGCTACCAGTTCCTGCGCTGGGGTGCAGAGAACTTCTCTAACTTCCGCGTTGTCCCACCGGGAACCGGCATCGTCCACCAGGTCAACATCGAGTACCTCTCCCGCGTTGTCTTTGACAACGACGGCGTTGCATACCCGGACACCTGCATTGGTACCGACTCCCACACCACCATGGAAAACGGCCTGGGCATCCTTGGCTGGGGCGTCGGCGGTATCGAGGCTGAGGCAGCGATGCTTGGCCAGCCGGTCTCCATGCTCATCCCGCGCGTTGTCGGCTTCAAGCTCACCGGCGAGATTCCGACCGGCGTGACCGCAACCGACGTGGTGCTGACCATCACCGAGATGCTGCGTGAGCACGGCGTGGTCCAGAAGTTCGTCGAGTTCTACGGCAACGGTGTCAAGCAGATCCCGCTGGCAAACCGCGCCACCATCGGCAACATGTCCCCAGAGTTCGGCTCCACCTGCGCGATCTTCCCGATCGACGAGGAGACCATCAACTACCTGCACCTGACCGGTCGTAACCAGGAGGACATCGACCGCGTCGAGGCATACGCCAAGGCACAGGGCATGTGGCTTGAGCAGGACGCTGAGGAAGCTGAGTACTCCGAGTACCTCGAGCTCGACCTCTCCACCGTCAAGCCGTCTATCGCTGGCCCGAAGCGCCCGCAGGACCGGATCCTGCTCGCGGAGTCCAAGGAGACCTTCCGCAAGCAGCTGCCGGACTACAACACCGCTGGCGAGGGCACGTCCGAGCCGGTTCGTGCAGCAAAGGTCGACAGCGTCTCCTACAACGAGTCTTGGCCGGCAAACGGCGAGTCCGCTGCTGTGGGTGCTGAGGGCCGCGCTTCCAAGCCGGTCATCGTCGAGTCCCCGCAGGGTGGCGAGTACACCCTCGACCACGGCTTCGTCGCAATTGCTGCAGTCACCTCCTGCACCAACACCTCCAACCCGTCCGTCATGGTTGGCGCTGCCCTGCTCGCACGCAAGGCTGCTGAGAAGGGCCTGAAGGCTAAGCCGTGGGTCAAGACCATCATGGCTCCGGGCTCCCAGGTTGTCGACGGCTACTACGAGCGCGCAGACCTCTGGAAGGACCTCGAGGCTGTTGGCTTCTACCTGTCCGGCTTCGGCTGCGCATCCTGCATCGGCAACTCTGGCCCGCTGCCGGCTGAGGTCTCCGAGGCTGTCAACGAGTTTGACCTCACCGCAACCGCAGTGCTTTCCGGCAACCGCAACTTCGAGGGTCGTATCTCCCCGGACGTGAAGATGAACTACCTCGCGTCCCCGCTCTTGGTCATTGCATACGCAATCGCCGGCACCATGGACTTCGACTTCGAAACCCAGCCGCTCGGCCAGGACGCAGACGGCAACGACGTCTTCCTCAAGGACGTCTGGCCGTCCACCGAGGAGATCGAAGAGACCATCGCTGGCACCATCTCCCGTGAGATGTACGAGGCTGACTACGCCGACGTCTTCAAGGGCGACGCACAGTGGCAGGGTCTCGACATCCCGACCGGCAAGACCTTCGAGTGGAACGAAGACTCCACCTACATCCGCAAGGCACCGTACTTTGACGGCATGCCGGAGGAGCCGGAGGATGTCAAGGACATCGAGGGTGCTCGCGTTCTGGCGAAGCTGGGCGACTCGGTCACCACGGACCACATCTCCCCTGCTTCCTCCATTAAGCCGGGCACCCCGGCTGCGAACTACCTCGATTCCCACGGTGTTGAACGCCAGGACTACAACTCCTTCGGCTCCCGTCGTGGCAACCACGAGGTCATGGTTCGCGGTACCTTCGCAAACATCCGTCTGCGCAACCAGCTGGTTGATGAGCAGGGTGGATTCACCCGCGACTTCACCCAGGAGGGTGCACCGCAGGCATACATCTACGATGCTGCGATGAACTACGCCGAGAAGAACATTCCGCTCGTCGTCCTTGCTGGTAAGGAATACGGCACCGGTTCTTCCCGTGACTGGGCTGCTAAGGGCACCAACCTGCTTGGTGTGAAGGCAGTTATCGCCGAGTCCTTTGAGCGCATCCACCGTTCCAACCTGATCGGTATGGGTGTTCTGCCGCTGCAGTTCCCGGAGGGCCAGTCCCACGAGTCCCTCGGCCTCGACGGCACCGAGACCTTCACCCTGTCCGGTATCACCGACTTCAACAAGGGTGACATCCCGGCAACGGTTCACGTCAAGGCTGAGAAGGACGGCGCTGACGCTGTCGAGTTCGACGCTGTTGTCCGCGTGGACACCCCAGGTGAGGCTGAGTACTACCGCCACGGCGGCATTCTGCAGTACGTGCTTCGCCAGATGGTCAAGAGCTAGTCAGCTCTCCTGACGCCATCGCCGCGAAGGGGCCACCGCACTACGCGGGGCCCCTTCCGCATTTTTACCCCCTAATCCTTTGTTTCCGCACTCCGCTAGTCTTCGACCACTTTTGACCTAGAACTACGCCAAGGAGCACTGACATGCCTATCGTGAGCGAGGCCGAGCTCGCACGCCGCCGTAGCGAGATTATCGATACCGCACGCAAATGCTTCGCCCATTACGGCTACGAGGGCGCCACTGTTGCACGGCTCGAGGAAGCCACCGGTAAAACCCGTGGCGCGATCTTCCATCACTTCGGCGACAAGGAATCACTGTTCCTTGCTATTGCGAAAGCGGACGCGGAGCGCCAGGCACAAGTGGTCAGTGAGCAGGGTTTGGTTGAGGTCATGCGTGGGATGCTCCACGACACTGAAGCAAACGATTGGTTCACCACCCGTGCGGAAATCCTGCGGAGACTGCGAACTGACCCGAAGTTCGAAGCACGCTGGCGGGAACATCAAGAGGTGCTCGACCAGGCGGTGCGCACGCGCTTGGAATCGAACAAGCATATGCGCGACGACGTCCCCGTGGAGGTAGTGCAGACCTACCTGGAGACTGTTCTCGAAGGGTTTATCACCAAACTCGCTGCCGGTGATCCTGTGGAACGCCTCGAATCGATGCTTGACATCGTGGAGCAAGCCGTTCGGCACCCAATGAATCAGGACTAGACCGAGCGGTATAGAGTAGCCGGCATGGCTAAGCTCCTTTTCCTTTCACTTCGCAACGGCGAGATCGGCCCAGATGTCGCGCACGCCGAGTATCACGACACGCTGCGCGCAACTGGCCTGAGCGAATTGGATATGGAGCTTCGCATCATCAATTCGCCTGACCCTGAATTAGGCCCGCTCGACACGGTCAGCGGGATTATCGTCGGCGGATGCTCGCTGAACGTCACCAATGAAGAACGTGGTGCCTGGCACCTGCATATCGACGACGTGCTATCCACCGTGGTTACATCTGGCAAGCCTGTCTTTTTCGTCTGCTTCGGCATCTCCTGGCTCGTCGACCACCTCGGCGGCACCGTTGGGCGCACCTCGCCTGAGCCTTCTGGACCTACCATCGTTGACGTGACAGCCGAAGGAGAACTTGACCCCGTAGTCAGTGGCTCCGGCACGTTTACCGCGCTGACGGGACATACAGAGAACCCTGTAGAGTTGCCCAATTCGTTGACCGTACTCGCTACAGGTCCCTCCTGCCCAGTGCAGATGGTGCGTTACGACGACCACGTGTGGGCCACACAGTTTCACGCCGAAATGGACGCCGACGCCATGCGTACACGTATGGATTTCTTCCACGACTACGGCTACTTCCCTGCCGAGGAGTACGCCCGCATCGTCGCAGATCTGCCCAATCACGACGTCAGCCGGGCAAACCTGCTTCTTCGCAACTTCGCCCGGCTGTGCCGCGAGGACTACTTTTCCCTCGACATTTAAAGTCCTGCGACTGACCCGCTGCCACCCTCAAAGTCCAGCGGGTTACGTGCAAACGGCTCGCCACGGCCAACCGATTCGACGATCACATCTGCTACGAGCTCTCGAGGGGTTTCGGATTCGGTGCCACGTGGTTCGTCGAGAAGCGCGATGCCCTCTGCTGGGTCATCGGTCAGCAGCGTTGGGCCAAGGATCTGGTGTGGCAGGCTCGAATCAAGCAGTCGCCGATCAACGGCCTTCTTTGACTCAACGTAGGCGTACCACGGACCGCCATCATCCTCAGTGGAGGCCTCGGTAGCACCTGCATAGGACACCATGACGAGAAAAGGGGCGAACTCGTCTAGCTCTTCGAGCGCGTCGATCATCGTCATCGCAGCGTCGCGATCCACCGCCCAGGTCCGCTCCGCAGAACCCCCGCCTGCGCCCGCAGACCAGACAACCACATCGAATGGTGTAAGGAGGCGTGCCCATCCCTCCTGGTCGAGAGTGGTGAGATCGCGAACGATGACGGTGGCGCCATCGTCGATAAGCTGCTTGGCGTGGTCAGGATTCCGGACAAGAGCACTAACGTTATGGCCATTGCCCACTAGTTTGGGCACAGTGAAGCGCGAGACGTTACCGCCTGCACCAAGAACGAGGACATGCTGAGTTTTCATAAACCCGACTCTAACGACGATTCTCGATCTATACTTTTCGCATGCATGCAATTATTACAACCACAGGTAAGGATCGCCCGGGCGTGATTGCAGCGGTATCGAAAACCGCAGCCGACCAGGGCCTTAACATCGTAGATGTATCGCAAACCATCATGGATGACTTCTTCACCATGATCATGCGCGTCGAGCTCCCCGAAGGAAATGTTGACATGGGTGTCCTCCAGGACGCCTTCGACGCCTGCGGCAAGCCGCTCGGCATGGTAGTCCGGATCCAATCTGAAGCACTCTTCAGCGCTATCAACGACATCTAAGGGAGTTCCGTGAAACTCGAGTTTTCTGACGCACGATTCCTCGACGTCATCCGGATGATCGAGGACTACCGCCTGGACATCCGCACCGTAACCATGGGCATCTCACTCATCGGTTGCACCCGCGCCACGATGGAGGCCACCGCACAGGCGGTTTACGACCGCGTCACCGAACGCGCCCGCGACCTCGTTCCCGTCTGTGAAGGCATCGAGCGCGAGCTCGGCATCCCGATTGTGAATAAACGCATCTCGGTCTCCCCCGTCGCACTTGTTGCAGCAGGTGTAGAGGGTAGCCCGGTCGAGATTGCGCGAGCTCTCGATCGCGCTGCAGCCGAACTTGGTGTGAACTTTGTCGGTGGCTACTCGGCGCTCGTAGAAAAGGGCGGCACGCGTGCCGACAAGAACCTGATCTACTCCATCCCGGAAGCTCTGGCGGAGACCAACAACGTCTGCAGCTCCGTCAACATCGCATCCTCGCGCGCCGGCATCAACATGAACGCCGTGGCCAAGATGGGCGAGATTGTGAAGGAAGCGGCGGAACTGACCAAGGACCGCTCCTCCATCGCCTGTGCGAAGCTCGTCGTCTTCGCCAACGCGGTCGGCGACAACCCGTTCATGGCCGGCGCATTCCACGGCATCGAAGAGCCAGACACCGTCATCTCTGTCGGCGTGTCGGGCCCAGGTGTCGTTGACAATGCGATCGCTCCGCTCAAGGGCGCGACGCTCAACGAAGTCGCCGAGGAGATCAAGAAGGCCGCGTTCAAGATCACCCGTGCGGGCCAGCTCGTCGGCACTCTTGCTGCTGAGCGCCTCGGCGTCCCGTTTGGCATCGTCGACCTCTCGCTTGCACCGACCGCCGAAATGGGCGACTCCGTCGCACACGTCCTCGAACGCATGGGGCTCGACCAGGTCGGCACCCACGGCACAACCGCAGCGCTAGCCTTGCTTAACGACGCCGTGAAGAAGGGCGGCATGATGGCATGCTCCCGCGTCGGTGGCCTGTCAGGCTCGTTCATCCCGGTCTCCGAGGACAAAGGCATGATCGACGCCGTAAACTCCGGTGCGATCTCCATGGACAAACTCGAGGCAATGACCTCCATCTGCTCCGTCGGCTTCGACATGATCGCAATCCCAGGCGACACTTCTGCCGAACTCATCGCCGGCATGATTGCCGACGAAGCGGCAATCGGTGTCATGAACCATAAGACCACCGCAGCACGCCTGATCCCCGTGCCGGGCACCAAGCCTGGCGACGAAGTCAACTTCGGCGGCCTCCTCGGCTACGCACCGGTCATTCCGGTAAACAAGGTGGGCAACGACGAATTCATCCACCGTGGCGGATTCATCCCCGCACCGGTGCACGGGTTTAGGAACTAATTAGTTCCTCCGACTTCTTGACCCTGACACAGTGTCAGGGTTGAGAATGGTCGTGTGAAGATTTCAGAAGTCGCTGCAGTCGCAGGCTGCTCCGTGCGGGCCGTGCGTCACCTGCATACGAGTGGCGCAGTTCCCGAACCTGCTCGGACCAGTGGTAACTACCGCAACTATTCCGTATCCGATCTCGCGGCGGTCCTTCGTGCGAGAGCACTTATCGACGCCGGAGTTCCCGTTTCCGAAGTCCGAAGCCCGAAGGCTGTTGAGGAATCGCTCGCACTTCTCGACGAGCGCATTGCACAGCTCCAGCGCCAGAAACGGCGCCTTCTCGCTCTGTCTATATCGCCACATGGGACCCCGGACGACATCCGTTTTTCGCTCGGCTCCTTAATCGATGATTCGTCACTTTTGCGGATCGAACTGGATTCATGGGATCTCATGGCCCTTACCGGCGTTGCTACGCCGGACACTTGGGAGCAGCTCCGGAAGAATCTTCAAGATCCCAGCTGTCTCGCCGCAGCTCGAAAGGCTGCGGACCTCTGGCTAAAACTCGGTGAATTGCGGCCTGGAGACCCTTCCGTCGAAGTAATCGTCGATAGGCTGCGCCCGCTGGCGCAAGCCGGACTGATGCGAGACATTTTCCCCACCCTCAGCCCCGGAGACGTGCCACTTGCGTCGTCGGATGTACCTACGAAGGGCGCACAGGGATTAGTGCTTCAAGTGCTGGCAGGTGATCCCCTTGCGTAGCTTCCTCCGCTTGTTCCGAAAACACCCCGGCTTCCGCCTGGCCAAGTATGAACTCGGTCTATACCGAGATCTCTTGCGTTGGATCCGCCGGGAGACACTCATCCCCGAAGAGGCTACGGCGCTGCCCCATCAACCTGGTCGATTGCAATTGCTTGGGATGGTCACAGCGGTGCTTGCCGTCGAGACAGTCGTTGTCCACCTTGTACTGCCTGCAGGGGCCCTTCGTATTGCCGCGTTGCTGGTGTCGCTGTGGGCAGTGGTGTACGTGTGGGGCTTGATCGCCGCGGAGCGAATTCGTCCTAGCTATTACGACGAGAACGTCTTCGTTTTCAGGCGCGGCCGGACACTCTTCGCGGAATTCCCAACGGCTTCGGTGCAAAGCATGTCGGACGAACCTTCTTACTCATCGGCGGTCGAGATCGTCGACGGAGTGCTTACTCTGGGCGGTCCTGCTGGAACAGACACACTCATGCGCCTGAGCGAAGAGGTACGGGCCTACCCCGACCGCTATCCCTGGCAGCGGCCCGACCCCCAAAACATCAGCAAGATCCGCTTTTACCGCGGATCCTCTGCCGTGGGACCTAGCGCTTCTTCCCAATGATGAAGTAGCCGACCCAGCCCAACGTGTTCACCGCACCGATAATCGGAGTCCACAGCCACTTCGGGCCACGAATCCTCTTGGAATTGGTCCGAGCGAGGTCGCGAAGCGCAAAGGCTTTGCCTGCTGTATCGATTGTGGCCAGGACGCCAGCGATTGTCTTCTGATCCGAGGACAAGCTGTTCCATGCGTCCTTGATGGTGTCGATGAACTCATTGCTAATTGCCATGGAGGTGAGTGTAGCCGGTCAGGTGGATCGTCGATAAGTGTACTGCCCTTATCCCATCCATTTTGGATATTGCGTTTATTTAGAGGTTAATGCACAATATAATGAGCAAACACTTGTGCGAATTGCTTTTAGTTGATTACGGTCGCTGGTAACACAATTTCCATACCCCAAGGAGCGCAATAATATTCCCAGAACCGCTGCTACATGTCATAACCGAACGCAATGAATGCGAGCCTGTCGGCGCAACATTTCATCTTCACGGGGATGGATTCGCATTCATACTCGAATCTATTTACGCATATAGGATCGACACAAGAAATCCCACTCGGGGACTCGGAGACATCGCAAATCTTCTCGCCCAATTTCCAGCGCCACTATCCACGCAATATGTGGACACCCCGTACCTCGACGAGCTGTGCGAAGACTACCTCATCCTCGACTACGCCCGACGCGAAGTGACGCTCAGGATCGACAACTATAAGCCGGACCGCTGCACGTTTGATCATGAAAACGTTAAGCCCCTTTACGAATTGGCTCGCGCTAGCAACACGGACATGTACTTGCAGCTACCGCCACTTCTTGAACGCAAAGTCATACGGGTTATCTCAAAGCGCAACGGCGAGTACTGTTCAGGCATGGATATCCTGCTCCCCGCCGGCGGAGACAGGATCCTGACCAATCTGCTTTCACTCCGGGATGAAGGATCCGTTACTGCGGAGATTTTGGCGCAATACCTATTCCACTGGAAGCCACCACACGTCCAGATTCGCCCCTTCCAGGACGCATTGCTTGGCGACGAATACGAGACGGTAGTGAAGCCACACTTCCCGAGCGACTATCCATTCCTCACCATTGATTCGCCGGAAAATTCATTGCGCCTGAGCGATAGTTCCGGCAGGTTGATCATGGTAGTCGACGTCAACGAAGACTCGATGAAGCGCGTACATGAACGGCTGACACAACCACGCCGAGAATCCATCACAGTTGACTTTCTTGCCGACACATCCTGGGCTGACTCCAGCCCTACAACTGTTAAAGGTCCGTTCTAACACTAATTCCGATTGCGTTAAGGGAGAGAAACCATGTCAACGGAGCTTTCGCGCCACGTCGACACCATCTCCCATGCCCTTTTCGCAATCAAGGACCTCTTTCACGACCCAGCAACGCTGCACTTCGACGACATCCACAAAGAGATGGAACGCTTCGAAGCAGCCTTCAACGTAAAGGCAAGCCTCGACGCTTTCTTCGCATTCCTCTGCGAGCGCGATGAAGCTGGCCGCACCGTCGGCGCGAAACATCCGACCCAGTACTTACAGAAGAAGCTTGGCCTTGAGCCCAAGGAGGCCTACGACCGTCTCGCCCGTGGCCGCGACTACTACGGGGAGCCGGCCGTCGAGGAGACCGCAGACGACGCTGCTGATGCTGACCTCTTCGACTCCAACGCAGATTCCACGTCGGACGATGCCGCACAGGCGGCAGCGAAAGCAGCTGCGCAGCAAGCGGCACGCGAACAGGCGCGCCGCGAGCAGGAAACGGCACGCCGAAACGCCGAGCGCGTTAACGCCGAGAAACAGCGCGTGATCCGCCTCGAACTGGATCGCCTCGTTGAGGCTGCTAAAGGTGCTCGTGCTCGCCTCCAGGCTAAGGCGCTCGAGGAGGCTCCGCGCCGTACCGTCAAAGACCTCCGCGCAACCGTACGACGCTGGGTCGAAGAAGCCAACCGCGAACACCTCGACCCGGCGAATCCGAACGCAGGGATGGAAAAGCGCGGACTCCATATCGGGCCGCAGCGTGCCGACGGCACCCACAAGATCACCATCGACGCAACCGCCAGCGACACCGCATTGTTCAAGGCGCTCACCGATAAGGGGCTAGCGCCAAACTCAAACATGCCAAAGGATGTCGACGACTACCGGTCCCCAGCACAACGGGCCTACGACCAGTTCGCAAAAATGCTGAAGCACTACGACACGTGCCAGAAGCCAACGGGTGGCGGCTGCGCATCTGTCGTCGTCTCCGTGACGCTCGACGAGATCGCCGATGCCTCCCCAACCACAAGGTTTCAAACCAATACCGGCATCGACCTCACCGCGTTCGACCTCGTCCGCCTCGGCATGGACGGTACCGCTGACTTCATCCTGACCGTTGATGGCGCCACCGCACTGCCGTTGAACCTCTACCGCACAAACCGCCTTGCATCACTGGCGCAGAGGATCACACTGCTCGCGGTGCAGGGCGTATGTGCCTGGACGGGGTGCACCGCCCCGCTGACCCAGGCCGAGATCCACCACATCACCTCGTGGCTTCGGGGCGGCGATACCAACATCGACAACCTCGCCGCACTTTGTAGAACCCATCACCGATGTAACAACGACTTCAAAGACCACAGAGGCAACACGAGTCACATCGAACGGGACCACGCAACTGGCCGCGTGGGTGTGAAGCAACCCGGATCCACCAAGATTAGGTTCAATCATGCAGATGCGGCAGAAAACTCAGCCGTCAATCGGATCCGTAAACGAAACCACCGACTGAACACAGCCACAGCGAAACCACCACCGCGCGAGCCTGCCGAGCCGCCATCATGGGCTAAACACCAATCCCCTTACCCGCCGTTTTAGGCTGCCACCGGAAACTCGCCTGCCTCGAACGTTGGTGGGCGCTAGCCTGCCCAAGCCCCAATGGCGAATTGCTACGCCAGCTCGACGATCTCCATGTACTCGTCACTCCACATGTCCTCATCGCCCTCTGGCATGATGATGACGCGCTCAGGCTCCAACGCCCGCACCGCCCCTGGATCGTGCGTGACCAGCACCACCGCGCCCGTATAGGTTTTCAGCGCGTCGAGGACCTGTTCGCGGGATTGTGGGTCGAGGTTGTTAGTAGGCTCGTCGAGAAGCAACCCGTTCGCGCGCGACGATACAAGCGTCGCCAGCGCCAAACGGGTCTTTTCACCGCCGGAGAGCGTACCTGCTGGCTGATCGAGCTTGTCGCCGGAGAACATAAAGGCACCCAGGAGACCACGCAGGTCCTGCTGACCAGCGTCGGGGCAAGCCTCGATCGTGTTTTCCCACACCGACTTCGAGCCATCGATCGTGTCGTGCTCCTGCGCGAAGTACCCGATCTTGAGCCCATGGCCGGATACGACGCCACCCTCCCCGTCGGTGCGCTCCACCCCGGCGAGCAGCTTGAGCAACGTGGTCTTACCCGCACCATTCGTGCCGAGGACAACCACCCGGGATCCCTTGTCCACCGCAAGGTCGACGCCCGCGAAGACTTCGAGCGAACCGTACATCTTTGTCAACCCCTTGCCGAAGAGCGGGGTCTTGCCACACGGCGCCGGCTCCGGGAAGGAGATGGAGGCGACCTTGTCGGCGACGCGGACCTCATCGAGCTCGCCCATCATGCGCTCGGCACGCGCCAGCATCTGCTTCGCGGCGGCCGCCTTAGTGGCTTTCGCACCGAGCTTGGCGGCCTGCTTCTGCAGGGCCGAGGCCTTCTTCTCCGCGTTGGCGCGCTCGCGGCGCCGCCGGGCCTCGTCGAGGGCGCGTGCGTCCTTGTACTTGGAAAAGCCCATGTTGTACACGTCGGCCTCCGCGCGGACGGCGTCGAGGAACCAGACCTTGTTGCAGACAGCGTCGAGAAGCTCGACGTCGTGCGAGATCATGATCAACCCGCCCTCGTGCTTGGACAGGAAGTTACGCAGCCAAGTGATGGAGTCGGCATCGAGGTGGTTGGTGGGCTCGTCGAGAAGCAGTGTCGTCTTCGATTTACCCGAGCCCTGCCGGGAAGCAAACAAGATTTGGGCCAGTTCGACGCGGCGACGCTGGCCACCCGAAAGCGTCTTGAGCTTCTGATCAAGCACCCGCGCCGGCAGCCCCAAATTGTCACAGATCTGCGCAGCCTCAGCGTTGGCCTCGTAACCGCCAAGAGCCTGGTAGCGCTCCTCCAGGCGAGAGAACTTCGCAATCGCCTTGTCGCGCTCCGTCCCGTCGGTCTCCTCCATGATCTTCTGCTGCTTCGCCATGGAGCGTTGAATCTGATCAAGCCCACGGGCCGAAAGCACACGGTCCCGAGCGGTCTGCTCGATGTCGCCTTCCTTGGAGTCCTGCGGAAGGTAGCCGATCTCGCCCGCCCGGGTCACCGAGCCGCCGTATGGTTCGGTCTCCCCCGCCAGGATGCGCATCGTCGTTGTCTTACCGGCACCATTGCGGCCGACGAGTCCGATGCGGTCGCCGGGTTGGACGCGGAGGTGCTGGCCTGGTGCGTCGAGAAGCGTGCGCGCGCCGACGCGGACCTCGAGATCATTGGTGACAATCACGGGTTGCTACCTTACAAGCCCGGTCAAACCACGAAAAAGAATCTGTAAAACCGCTTGACGCAGCCTGTGCATCAATTCATAATCTTCTTTACGTGTCGTCGGCACGTCTTGTTCTCCTTTTCGAGAGGTTTCCATGAAGAAGACCCCCCCTTTCCGCGCTCGCGCTGAGCGTGGCCATGTCTACCACGCTGGTTGTCACACCTGCTGAAGCTCAGCCGGCAGCGCCGAATTTCCAACAGATCCAGAAGCAGATTGACGCCACTACCCGCAACGCGCTCATGAATCTGTGGGGCCCCTACGAGCAGCTGATTCGTACCTTCCCGCAGCTCAAGCCGGTCCTCGATCCGCTGGTCGCACAGTTCCTCCCTCCCCGGAAGCCTGTCGCAGGACCGAGGACCACCGCAAATTCTCTCTTCAACGCGATCAATGCGGGCGTCGATACCTACAACCGGGCGCACCCAGTGCCAACAGTGGGCGCGTTTTCCCGTCCGAGTACAATGAAGCGCAGCCCGCAGCTGGACGCAATGGCACAGCGAATAGCGAATGAGGCTGTCAACGGCAACACAAATATCAACGGATTAATCGAAAACTACCGGACGCCTGCACCATTCGAATTCCACGCCGCAATCTGGGAGACGAGCGACAAACCCCACAGCGAAATGGAAGACAAGCTGCGCGCCGGCAATGAAGAGTACTTCAATCCCGGAGGCTACCACTGGCACTACGCAGGCACCGCGGTGGCTGAGCGTAATGGCAAGTATGCCTTCATCGTCGTATACGGCGGCAAGTCCGAGTACGGTATTGAGGACCTCTAAGACATAGCCTCAACGCAGAATGAAGCTCCCGCGTACCTTTTCTACGGTACGGCGGAGCTTCTGACTTTTGTAGGTCTCTACACAGCAAACCCGAGCGCGCGCAACTGCTCGCGTCCCTCTTCCGTGATGAACTGCGGGCCCCACGGCGGCATCCAGACCCAGTTGAGCTCGAGCTCGTCGACGGCAGTGTTCGAAACCACGGCTGAGGTGGCCTGCTCCTCGATCACGTCGGTGAGCGGGCACGCCGGCGAGGTGAGCGTCATGTTGAGCACCGCGACGGTCTTGCCCTCGCGCTCCTCGATCCACAGGTCGTAGACCAGACCGAGGTCAACAACGTTGATACCCAGCTCCGGGTCGATGACATCGTGGAGGTACTCCTCTACTTCACCGACCAACTTGAGTTGCTCTTCGGTTTGCTGTGGTCGCTCGGACTGCTTGTTCGATTCGGTCACAGTTACTCCTTTTCTTCCAATGCATCCGACGTTGCCGCCTGGAATGCCTTCCAGCCGAGCAGCGCGCACTTGACGCGGGCCGGAAACTTCGACACACCCGAGAAGGCGACTCCGTCGCCGATCATCTCCGCGTCGCCTTCAACGGTGCCGCGGGAGGTGATCATCTCGTCGAAAGCTTCGAGCTTCTTCATTGCCTCGGCGACCGGCAGGCCGATGACCTCCTCGGCCATCACTGAGGTCGAAGCCTGGGAGATGGAACACCCCACTGCTTCGTAGGAAACGTCCTCGACGGTGGAGCCGTCTTCGGACAGGTGCACGCGCAGGGTCAGCTCGTCGCCGCAGGACGGGTTGACGTGGTGCACCTCCGCCTCATAAGGCTCGCGAAGCCCGGCGTGCTGCGGGTTTTTGTAATGGTCCAGGATGACTTCCTGGTACATGGATTCGAGGTTCATCGTGCGAAAAACTCCTTCGCCTTGGCAATAGAGGCCACCAGCGTGTCTACCTCGTCAAGCGTGTTGTACAGGTAGAAGCTGGCCCGCGAGGTCGACTGCAGATTGAGGCCGCGGTGCGCTGGCCACGCACAGTGGTGGCCGGTGCGGATCGCAACGCCTTCAGAGTCGAGCACCTGGCCCAAGTCGTGGGGGTGAACACCTTCGACCGTGAAGGCAATCGCACCCCCTCGGTTCTCTGCGGTCAACGGCCCGGCGATGCGCAGGCCGTCGATCGCCTGCATCTGCTCCAAGGCGTAGGCGGTGAGCTCATGCTCGTGGGCTTGGATCTCGTCCATGCCGATCTCGGTGAGGAAGCGCACTGCCTCGCCGAGCCCGACAACCTGCGAGGTCATTTGGGTCCCCGCCTCGAAGCGCTGCGGGGCGGGAGCGAAGGTGGATTCCTCCATGCGCACGACCTCGATCATGGATCCACCGGTCAAGAACGGCGGCAGCTCGTTGAGGTGCTTGGAGTACACCGCGCCCACACCACTGGGGCCGCACATCTTGTGCCCGGAGAAGGCAGCGAAGTCAACGTCCAAGGCGTGGAAATCGACCGGCATGTGCGGCACGGATTGGCAAGCGTCGAGCACGGTGAGAGCCCCGACAGCCTTTGCGCGGCGCACCATCTCCTCGACATCTGCAACCGCACCGGTGACGTTTGACTGGTGGGTAAAGGCGACCACCTTGACGGAGTTGTCGAGCTCGAGCGAGTCGAGGTCGATGCGCCCGTCCGGGGTCATCTTGTACCACTTCAACGTCGCGCCTGTGCGACGGGCGAGCTCCTGCCATGGCACCAGGTTCGCGTGGTGCTCAAGCTCGGTGATCACGATCGTGTCCTCGGGCCCGACCGCGAGCGAGCCCGCCCGCGAGTCACCCAGGACGTACGCAACCAAGTTCAGGGCTTCGGTGGCGTTTTTGGTGAACGCGATCTCGTCGTTACGCGCGCCTACGAACGCCGCGATCGCCTCGCGGGCTGATTCGTAGGCGTCGGTCGCCTCCTCTGCGAGAAGGTATGAACCGCGGTGCACGGGAGCGTTGTAGCCGAGCACGAAGTCGCGCTCAGCGTCCCACACCCGCTGCGGGCGTTGCGACGTCGCCCCCGAATCCAGGTACACCAACGGCTTTCCGCCGCGCACGGTGCGCCCCAGGATCGGGAACTCTTGCCGGATTGCAGATACGTCGAGCGTCATTAGATGAACTTCTCGTAGCCTTCGGCCTCTAGCTGATCAGCGAGGGAAGCATCGCCGGTCTTGACGATCTTGCCGTCCGCGAAGACGTGGATGAAGTCCGGCTTGACGTAGTTCAGGATGCGCTTGTAGTGCGTAATCATGAGCACTCCACCACCGGTTTCGTCCTGGTAGCGGTTGATGCCCTCAGAGACGATGCGAAGCGCGTCGACGTCAAGGCCGGAGTCGGTCTCGTCCATAACGGCGAACTTCGGCTTCATCAGGGAAAGCTGCATGACCTCGTGGCGCTTCTTCTCGCCACCGGAGAAGCCTTCGTTGACGGAACGCTCGGAGAAGGAAGCATCCATCTGGAGTGCCTCGCGGGCGGCGTTGAGCTCGGAAACCCACTCGCGCAGCTTCGGAGCCTCACCGCGCACTGCGGTGACAGCGGAGCGCATGAAGTTCGAGGAGGACACGCCTGGTACCTCGACCGGGTACTGCATGGCGAGGAAGAGGCCTGCGCGTGCGCGCTCGTCGATATCCATCTCCAGGATGTTCTCGCCGTCGAGGAGAACCTCGCCTTCGGTCACCTCGTACTTCGGGTGGCCGGCCAAGGTGTAGGCAAGGGTGGACTTGCCAGAGCCGTTGGGGCCCATGATGGCGTGGGTTTCGCCGCCCTTAATGGTCAGGTTGACGCCCTTGAGGATCGGCGTCGGCTCCTGGCCTTCCTCGGACGGAAGGACGTTGGCGTGCAGGTTCTTAATTTCGAGGGTGGACATAGAAGCTCCTTTTAGTTTTCGTTGCGCTCGAGTTCGCCGGCGACGCGGGCGATGAGGTCTTCACGGACCGACTCGATTGGGATCTGGTTGAGGACCTCGTTAAAGAAGCCACGGATGATCAGACGGGTGGCGTCTTCCTCGCGGATACCGCGGGAGCGCAGGTAGAACAGCTGGTCGTCGTCGAAGCGGCCGACGGTTGCTGCGTGGCCTGCACCAGCGATTTCGCCGGTTTCGATTTCCAGGTTCGGGATCGCGTCGGCGCGTGCACCGTCGGTAAGCACCAGGTTGCGGTTGGTTTCGTAGGTGTCAGTGCCTTGCGCTTCGGCGCGGATGAGCACGTCGCCGACCCAGCAGGTGCGTGCCTCGGGCAAGCCGGAAGCCTTGTCGCCTTGGAG
This sequence comes from Corynebacterium sp. HMSC11D10, assembly GCF_001806995.1. Lineage (NCBI taxonomy): Bacteria > Bacillati > Actinomycetota > Actinomycetes > Mycobacteriales > Corynebacteriaceae > Corynebacterium > Corynebacterium sp. HMSC11D10. Next base: position 139,192 of record NZ_KV787053.1, on the reverse strand, counting down.
GGCGCCCTTGTAGAGCACGTTGGAGCGGCAGTTCGGTACACCGTGATCGACGAGCAGGCGGTTTTCGATGTACTGGCCAGCGTCGGCGAAGTACACGCCGGTCAGTTCGGCGTCGCCGCCCGGTGCTTCGAAGGACACGCGTGGGGAGATTCGCACGACCTCGCCGCCGAAGGTGGCGACATGGTGGCGCAGGGTTGCATCTCGCTTGACGACGATCGCCTGCTGGCCAACGTGCACCGCATCAAGATCCCAATTGGCGTCGATGACGGCGTTCACACGGGAGCCCTCGCCGATGACCCAGTTGACGTTGTCGGCGTGAGTGCCGGAGCCCTCGTAGCGCACCAGCACGGTTGCGCCGGAGTTTGCGCCGGTCTCGACAACGATGGTGCCAAACGTCGTGACGTCTGCGCCTGCACCGGTCACAGTGATGGTGATTGTGTCGTTGAGCTCGACGTTTGCTGGCACCGATACCAGGGTGGCGTTTTCGGAGGAGGTCCACGCCTGGGCGGCGATGCGGTCGACGGGGGCTCCGGCGGCGGTCACGCGGTCGTCGTCAAGCGCAACTTGCTCAACGGTGACCTCAGACGGAGCGTCAACTGTGATCTGGGCGGGAGCCTGCGGCGCGAACTGGCCGTTGTGCAGGCCGCGCAGGCGACGTAGGGAGACGAAGCGCCAGACCTCGTCGCGGCCGCCTGGGACCTCGAAATCCTCGACATTGAAGGAGGAGTACAGGTCGCCCTTGTTGTTGTGTGTGGTGGCGTTCTTGACGGTTTCAGCCATTTAGCCCACCGATCCTTCCATTTGCAGCTCGATGAGACGGTTCAGCTCGAGGGCGTACTCCATTGGCAGCTCCTTGGCGATCGGCTCGACGAAGCCGCGCACGATCATTGCCATCGCCTCTTCCTCGGCAATGCCGCGGGACATGAGGTAGAACAGCTGATCTTCGGAGACCTTGGACACCTTCGCCTCGTGGCCGAGCGTGACGCGGTCGTTGCGGATGTCGTTGTATGGGTATGTATCCGAGCGGGAAATGTTGTCAACCAACAGCGCGTCACATTCCACGTTAGATGCGGAGTCGTGCGCGTTGGCGTTGACCTGGACCAAGCCACGGTATGCGGCACGGCCACCGCCGCGGGCGACGGACTTGGACACGATCGACGACGACGTGTGCGGAGCCATGTGCGTCATCTTCGCACCGGTGTCCTGGAACTGGCCCTCACCTGCGAAGGCGACGGAGAGCACCTCGCCACGGGCGTGCTCACCGGTCATCCAGACGGCCGGGTACTTCATGGTCACCTTGGATCCGATGTTGCCATCGACCCACTCCATGGTCGCGCCCTCTTCAGCCTTGGCACGCTTGGTGACCAGGTTGTAGACGTTGTTCGACCAGTTCTGAATGGTGGTGTAGCGGCAGCGGCCGCCCTTCTTCACGATGATTTCCACCACCGCGGAGTGCAGGGAGTCCGACTTGTAGATCGGGGCGGTGCAGCCCTCGACGTAGTGCACGTACGCGTCCTCGTCGACAATGATCAACGTGCGCTCGAACTGGCCCATGTTCTCGGTGTTGATGCGGAAGTAGGCCTGCAGCGGGATGTCCACGTGGACCCCCGGCGGGACGTAGATGAAGGAGCCACCAGACCACACTGCGGTGTTCAGCGCGGAGAACTTGTTGTCGCCGGCCGGAATGACGGAGCCGAAGTACTCCTTGAATAGGTCCTCGTGCTCACGCAGCGCGGTGTCAGTATCGACGAAGATGACGCCCTTTTCCTCCAGGTCCTCGCGGATCTGGTGGTAGACAACCTCGGACTCGTACTGTGCTGCAACGCCTGCAACGAGGCGCTGCTTCTCTGCCTCGGGGATGCCCAGCTTGTCGTAGGTGTTCTTGATGTCCTCCGGCAGATCTTCCCAGGAGGTCGCCTGCTTCTCGGTGGAGCGGACGTAGTACTTGATGTTGTCAAAGTCGATGCCGGAGAGGTCTGCGCCCCAGGTCGGCATCGGCTTCTTTTCAAAGATCTCGAGCGCCTTGAGACGCTGGTTCAGCATCCATTCCGGCTCTTCCTTGATGCCGGAAATGTCGCGGACAACTTCCTCGTTGAGGCCGCGTCGCGCGGATGCGCCGGCAACGTCGGAGTCGTGCCAGCCGTAGTTGTAAGCGCCGATGGACTCGATGATCTCGTCGTCGTTCATCGGCTTTTCAAGACCTGGCGTTGGCTTCGCTTCAGTCATTGTCAGCCGCTCCTTTCGTTTCGTTTCCCGCCTTTGGGGCGAGAGGGATGTTAGTCGTGCAGATGCCGTGTCCGTCCACGATAAGGGCTAACGGTTGCACGTGCGTATCGACGATGCGCGCAATGGCCTCGTGTTCCGCCTCGCACAATTCTGGATGCTCAGCCGCTACCGCGGAGACTGGACAGTGGTGTTGGCACAGTTGGATACCTGCTGGCGTACGCCTGACGGTGGGCTCGTATCCGTGGGCTTCGAGCGCGGCAGCAACAGCTTGCACTGCTGCTTCCGGGTCGTCACTGTCAGCACCAGTCTGGACATCTGCGAAGATGCGTTCGGCCCTCCTGCGAGCGAATTCACGCACCGCTTCCTCGCCGCCGATAGATTCGATCACATCAACGGCCTCAAGTGCGATGGTGTCGTAGCTCGTACCGAACTCTTCCCTGCCCTTGACGGTGAGCTGGAAGTGCTTTGCCGGACGGCCGCGGGATGCCTGATCCCCTGCTACCGCACGCGGCGGGCAGGTTTCTGCCATCCCTTCTTCAACGAGTTTGTCCAGATGGCGTCGTACGCCGGCGGGCGAAAGTCCAAGCTCGGTGCCGATTTCGGCCGCCGCAACGGGCCCTTGTTTGAGCAGGATAGACATCACCTGCGAACGGGTTGTTCCGTTCGCGCGGTATGCAGTGTCTTTCTCTGCCACCATGCAACCCCTTTCCTTGGCTCTCTGCTCGCCTTTACACAACACTAGTGTGTCGTAATTATTCCCGCCGAAGCGGGTCTCCTTGGCGTGGCGTGCACCAAGTAAGCTCTAGCGACGTGACTGCCCAGCCTCCCCGCTCGCCGAGATTGCCGCGTCTGCGGCGCCCTGGTCGTGCGGTCCTTGCGGAGTTTCCCCACATGGGGCGGCCCGGTTCGCGTTCCTCGGAACTGCACAATCCGTCGCCCGGGTTTGATGGTGGTTCGTCCATTCCACAACCGTCTTACCGGGAGCGGGACCGGTTTTTCATTTTGCGCTGGCTCGGAGCCCTGGGCGCGTGTCTCATCGCGCTAGGTGGTTTAGGTGGCGGGGCGCTCCCAGTCGTCGATAATCCGTGGTTCGCCTTCCCCTTTGGGGCCACCATGAGCCGAATGATGCTGGCTTCTAACGCCATCGTGCTCATCGGCGTGGGCATGCTTGTCGCGTCATGGCTGATTATGGCGCCGTTTGTCGGTGCAGGTGGGCACGCACCACGCATCGGAGCACCGGCGCTGCAGCGCACGTTCGTCGCATGGGTGCTGCCATTAATGTTGACCGCGCCCCTGTTCACTCAGGACATTTATTCTTATTTGGCTAACGGCGCGATTGTGCGCATGGGCCTTGACCCGTACGCCGCCGGGCCAGTAGAGATCCTCGGCGTCGACCACCCACTGGCCAGGTCCGTGCCGTTCATTTGGGCGCACTCTCCAAGCCCGTACGGGCCGGTTGCACTCGGCATCGCGGCGTTAATTTCCATTGCTACCGCCGATGCAGTGTTTTGGGGGGTCTTCCTGCACCGTGTGCTTTCTGTCGCGGGATTGCTCGCAGCATCGTGGGGGTTGCGTGCCCTTGCGCAACGGTGTGGCGTCAACGCCTCGGCTGCGCTGTGGCTCGGCCTGCTCAACCCACTGACCATCCTGCACCTGGTCGGAGGTATTCACAACGAGGCGTTACTGGTCGGCTTCGTCCTCGTCGGCCTCGAGCTCGGGCTCAGAGCAGTCGATCCGATCCGAACTGGCGATGCAACCTTCCGTACTTGGATCATCCTGATAGCATCGGGCGCCCTCCTCTCCTGTGCGGGGTTGGTGAAGGTGACCGGGTTCATCCCGCTGGGGTTTATTGGCATGGCGCTCGCGCGCAGTTTTCACCTCAGGGGAGTCTCTACGGTGCGCTCCATTGCGCGGGCAGTCGCCGTGCAAACGCTTATTTTCTTAGCGACGATCACACTCGTCTCCCTCGGTACCGGCATCGGGTTCGGGTGGGTGACGGGACAGGGCGGTGCTGCGTCGATACGCAGTTGGCTCTCGCTGACCACCGACATCGGCGTCATCAGTGGATTCATTGGGATGCTGCTGGGACTTGGCGATCAGACCGAGGCGATACTCGTCATGACGCGTGGCGCAGGGCTCGCCGTCGCGGCGGCGTTCGCGGTGCGAATGTTGTGGGCAACGTTTAAAGGCACGATCCACCCCGTTGGCGGGCTCGGCGTATCCATGCTGGTGCTCGTGATCCTGTTCCCGGTGGTGCACCCCTGGTATCCGCTCTGGGCGATCTTGCCGCTAGCGGCCTGGGCGAACCGGTTCTTTTTCCGGGTGATTGTGGCGTCTTATAGCGCGGTTTTTAGCTTCCTCGTGCTCCCGCGCGGGCTGGCACTGCCGCCGTTTGCTGTGGTGACAATCTACGGGTCAGCTGCTGTTGCGTTCGCTGCGTTAGTGCTTGTTGCCTGGTTGGGTTTCCGGTACTGGCGGGGCCGCGGGCTAGACTGATCGGCCATGAGTGATCTTGCTCTTGAAGTCGACAATGTCGTCAAGGAGTACGGCGAAAAGCGGGCTGTCGACGGACTGACGTTTACCGCGCGCCGTGGTGAACTTTTGGCACTGCTCGGCCCGAATGGTGCCGGCAAAACGACGACGATTGAGATGTGCGAGGGGTTTACCAAACCAACCTCCGGGTCTATCCGGGTGCTTGGCATCGACCCTGTCACGCAACCGCAGAAGGTCCGTGACCGCATCGGCATCATGCTGCAAGGGGGCGGATCCTATGCGTCGTTAAAGGTTCGCGAGATCCTGCAGCTCGCTGCGCGGTACAACACCAATCCTCACGACCCGGACTGGCTTATAGAGCTGCTCGGGCTCGAAGGCGTAGCGAAGACCACGTACCGCCGCCTGTCGGGTGGCCAACAGCAGCGACTGTCGCTCGCGCTCGCGATGATTGGTCGCCCGGAACTCATCTTCCTCGACGAACCCACCGCGGGCATGGATGCCCAGTCGCGCCTCGCAGTATGGGACATCATCCAGGCGATGAAGCGTGACGGCACCACTGTGCTCCTTACCACCCACTTGATGGACGAAGCGGAAACGCTCGCCGACGACGTTGCGATCATTGACCATGGCAAACTCGTCGTCCAAGGCTCCCCAGCGGAGTTGACCAGTCATGAGGAGTACCCGGTTGTTGCTGTCCGCACGGACCGTGAGCTCGATGTGCACCTGCTTAACGACGAACTCCGAGCGCTCGGCATTACCGCCGAGGCAGTCAGCCCTCGGCGCTACCGGATTCTTGGCGCCGGTTCCCCGGCCGTCATCGAAGCGCTTGCGCGAAGTGCTGCCCAGCAAAACGTGCTGATCCGGGATTTGTCGGTGTCGCACCGCGACCTTGAGGACGTCTTTTTGGATATCACCGGACGAGAGTTGAGGAGCTAACGCAATGACCACGCAAGCCCAGACCACCGACCGAGCTCTTACCCCTGGTATTTTCACGCCGAACCCGCAACGTGCATCACTTGCACAGATGGCACTGGCACAAGGCCGCGTTGAAGCAAGGCTGATGCTGCGCCACGGCGAGCAGCTCCTCGTCAACCTCATCATCCCTGCTGCGGTGCTCATCGCAGCCACGCACATGCCGATGTTTGGCGACGACACCGACTTCAACGCACTCGTTCCGATGGTGTTTGCTGTTGCTGCTACCTCGGCTGGCTTTACGGGCCAGGCGATTGCCCTTGCGTTTGATCGTCGATACGGAGCGCTCAAGCGCGTGGGCGCCTCGGGCGTGCCACCATGGACCATCGTCGCCGGGAAAATCTTCGGTGTTCTCGCCACCGTTTTGGTACAGATCGTCGTCCTCGGCGCAATTGCCCTGTACCTGGGCTGGCGAGTTTCGGTCGCAGGCGCTGGATTCGGCCTGATTACCCTGCTGTTCGGCGTGGCGGCGTTTACCGCCATGGGACTACTGATGGGCGGCACGTTGCGCTCCGAGCTAGTCCTTGCGCTGGCAAACCTGATCTGGATTGCGTTCATGGGCATCGTTGGATGGGTGGTCTATTCCGGGGACCTTTCTAGTGCCGGTGTATGGAATGCTGTGCCCACGGTCGCGCTAGCCGGTGCTTTGGAAGATGCTGTTGACCTGCGTTTTAACGTGTCGGCTTGGGTCTCGCTCGCAGTATGGACTGTCCTAGCGATCATCGGGGCGGTGCGCCTGTTCCGCTTTGACGACTAACCGCGATACACTCAAGCCGTTATTCATCCGAAAGTTGGAGAAGTTTTGTCGACCGCCACTGCCCAACCAAAGTCCCAAAGCCGGTTCAAAGAGGCCTGGGAAGATCCCTCGCTTCACCTGCAGCGTGTTCTCAGCATGGTGCTGCTCATCTGCCAAGGTGGCATTACGGTCACCGGCTCGCTTGTCCGCGTGACCGGTTCCGGTCTCGGTTGCGACACCTGGCCGCTGTGCCACGAGGGCTCACTCGTGCCGGTTGCGGGCGCTGCACCTTGGATTCACCAGACAATCGAGTTTGGTAACCGCCTGCTCGCCTTCGTCGTCGCCGCTGCCGCAGTCCTTGTCCTAATTGCGGTATACAAAGCGAAGCGCAGCGACGCAATCAAGACGATGGCTTGGGTTTCCTTCCTCGGCGTTGTTGTCCAGGCCATCATCGGCGGCATTTCAGTACGCCTCGACCTGCAATGGTGGTCCGTCGCGGTGCACTTCCTGCCGTCGATGCTGCTCGTGTGGGTTGCGGCAGTGCTCTACATGCGCATCGCAGAAACCGATGCGGCCGAGCTGACGCGCCGCTTCCCCGCACATGCTCAGACCTGGACCGTCATCGCCGCCGTCGCGCTCTGCTTTGTCCTCGTTACCGGCACTATGGTTACCGGCTCGGGTCCACACTCGGGTGATTCCGGTGTTGGCATGGAAGGTCGTCTCGACCTCGACACCCGGATGCTCGCCTATGTCCACGCCATCTGCATGTACGTCTACCTCATCGCAACCTTCGTCGTCGCTTTCATCTTGCGCCGCTCTGATGCCCCCGCAGACGCAAAACGAACCGTCTGGGTGCTCATTGCATTGATTTTTGTGCAGTGGGCCATCGGCGTCATCCAGTTCAGGATGGGTGTTCCACGCTGGACAATCCCAGTCCACATCGGCATGTCATCAACGGTCGTGGCATTTAGTGCATTCCTTTTCGCACACGGAAAGCGTCGTTTGCCTACGCTAGTGTGACATGAAGGCAATTCTTGTTACCAAACATGGCGGCCCGGAGGTACTCGAATACACCGAGATCGCCGATCCCGTTCCAGGCGAGGGGCAATTGCTTGTCGACGTCGACTATGCCGGCGTCAACTACATAGACACGTACTTCCGCTCCGGAACGTACGCCTCTGAGCCTCCCTACATCCCCGGCACCGAAGGTTGCGGGCGAGTGGTCGACGACCCATTGGGGGAAATCGCGCCGGGTACGCTCGTCGCTTGGCACGACGCTCCAGGGTCCTACGCAGAGAAGGTTGCCGTCGACCGCAACCGTCTCGTCGCAGTGCCGGAAGGCGTGCAGCCCGAGGTTGCGGCATCCATGCTTCTACAGGGGATGACCTCGCACTACCTTCTCCACGGTGTTCGAGATACCAGGCCGGGAGACACCATGGTCATCACTGCTGGCGCCGGTGGCGTCGGCCTTATCCTGACCCAGATGGCTGCGGCGCTCGAAACCACGGTTTATTCGATTGTTTCTAGTGACGAGAAAGAGGATCTCGCGTACAAAGCCGGAGCGACCAAGGTGTTCCGATACGGAGACAAGGGCTCCGCTCTCGCAGAGGAAATCAAGGAAGCCAACGGTGGCAAGGGCGTCAACGTGGTCTACGACGGCGTTGGCAGGAACACTTTCCAGTTTGCCCTTGAGGTCACAGGTCCGCGTGGCCTCGTGTGCTCCTTCGGTTCCGCGTCGGGCGACGTGGAGCCGTTCAAGATTCAAGAGTTGAACCAGCACGGAGCACTGTTCCTCACCCGCCCCTCGCTGAAGCACTACGTTGCCACAGACGAGGGGTTCCTCATGCGCGCACAGGCAGTTGTCCGTGCGATCGAGGACGGCACCGTCAGGATGCGCGTCCACCCGCCGTATGAGCTCAAGAACGCCCGCAAAGCCCATGAGGATCTGCAGGCGCGTAAGACCACAGGTTCTGTGGTGCTCAAGATCGAGCGGGATTAATCGAGCGGGATTAGAAGAGCAGTTCTCCTATAGTCTCCCAGCCAAGCACGGCGTCAAAGGACAGACCGAGGAACAGGGCCGCGAGGTAGTTGTTCGACAAGATGAACAGCTTTAGCGGCTTGACCTTCTCGCCACGGACGATGCCGTTGTGCAGCTTGGTCGCCATGACGAGGAATGCGACACCGGATACCACGGCAATCACGAGGTAAATCCACGACGCAGCCGGCACGAGGCCAAACGAGACAATGACGGTCAGCCAGGAGTACAGCACGATCTGACGGCTGGTTTCTTCTGGCGAGGCCACCACCGGCAGCATCGGCACATTCGCACGCGCGTAGTCTTCCCTGTACTTCATTGCTAGCGCCCAGGTGTGCGGTGGCGTCCAGAAGAAGATGATCAGGAACATCACGATGGCCTGCCACCAGTGGTCTGGCGTTCCGTCGGTGACGTTGTCGCGGATCACGGCCCAACCGACGAGCACCGGCATGCAGCCAGCCGCGCCGCCCCAAATCACGTTTTGCCACGTGCGGCGCTTGAGCCACTTCGTGTAGACGAAGATGTAGAACGCGTTGGTCAAGATGATGAAGAACGCCGCCAACCAGGACTTACAGAGCAAACCAAGCCACAGCACACTGATGATCAGCAGTGCCCATGCAAAGACGGCGGCCTTTTGCTTGGTGATCTTGTGACGGACCAGCGGGCGGGCGCGCGTACGCCCCATCTTCTGGTCGATGTCGTAGTCGGCCACCATGTTGAACGTGTTTGCGGCGCCGGCACCCATCCAGCCTCCGAGGAGAGTTGCGAAGACGAGCCAAACGTGAACGTCGCCGCGGTCAGCCTGGAGCATCGCCGGGATTGCGGCGACCAGGAGTAGTTCAATGACCCTCGGCTTCGTCAACGCGAAATATGCCTTAATGGTCTCCAACAACTCTCTCCTTTTTATTCTTCAGGTGGCGCAGGGCACTCATACCTTTGGACGATGGTAGCCGTTCCCCCACTGTAGGCACGAATCGAACACGCCATAAGGGTCACGCAGTATGCTCTTGGGAGACCTCATCAGACTCAACTTAAGCGAGGAATGAAGTGACGCTGCCACCCGAGCTGCAAGCCATGACTGTCCGCAACTACCCGTCGGATTGGACCGATACTGACACCCGCGCGGTTGATACCGCCCGCGTGCTGGCGGCCGACGCGGTGGAGAACTGCGGGTCCGGACACCCGGGTACGGCGATGTCCCTGGCGCCGCTCGCCTACACCCTGTTCCAGCGTGTGATGAATGTTGACCCGTCCGACAAGGATTGGGTTGGCCGCGACCGCTTCGTGTTGTCCAACGGCCACTCGTCGTTAACCCAGTACGTGCAGCTCTACCTCGGTGGTTTCGGCCTCGAGCTGCAGGACTTGAAGGATCTGCGCACCTGGGGTGCAAAGACGCCGGGGCACCCGGAGTACAACCACACGGACCATGTGGAGATCACTACGGGTCCACTCGGCCAGGGCCTTGCCTCCGCTGTGGGCATGGCAATGGCTTCTCGACGAGAGCGCGGCCTCTTCGACCCTGAGACGCCTGCTGGCGAGTCCCCGTTCGATCACTACATCTATGTCATCGCTGGCGACGGCTGCCTCCAAGAAGGCGTCACCGCAGAGGCATCTTCGCTTGCAGGTACCCAGCAGCTGGGCAACCTCATCTTGTTCTGGGACGACAACCGGATCTCCATTGAGGACGACACCCAAATCGCGTTCACCGAAGACGTGATGAAGCGTTACGAGGCCTACGGTTGGCAGACGCTGACCGTCGAGTCGGGCGAGGATGTCGTGGCAATCGAAGCAGCCGTCGCAGAGGCGAAGGCCGAGACCACGAAGCCGACCATTATCCGTGTGAAGACCGTCATCGGCTACCCGGCCCCGAACCTGATGAACACTGGTGCTATCCACGGCGCAGCTCTCGGCGCGGACGAGGTAGCTGCGGTGAAGGCTGAACTCGGCTTCGATACCGACGTTCACTTCCCTGAGGAAGCCGACGTGATCAACCACACCCGCAAGCTGCGTGAGCGCGCAGCCGAAAAGCGTGCCCAGTGGGATGAGAAGTTCAACGCCTGGGCTGCGGCAAACCCGGAACGCAAGGCGCTGCTGGATCGCCTCACTGCCCGTGAGCTGCCTGCGGATTGGAAGAAGGACTTCCCCACTTGGGAACCGGATGCCAAGGGCCTAGCTACCCGAAAGGCTTCTGAAGCTGCGATCCAGGCTGCGGCCGCTATGCTGCCTGAGCTCTGGGGCGGTTCTGCGGATCTTGCTGGTTCCAACAACACCCTCATTAAGGGCGAGCCGTCGTTCGGTCCTGAGTCGATCTCTACGGAGATGTTCACGGCGAACCCGTACGGCCGCAACCTCCACTTCGGTATTCGTGAGCACGCGATGGGCGCTGTCATGAACGGCATTGCCTTGCACGGTGGTACTCGCGTATACGGTGGCACCTTCCTCATCTTCTCTGAATACCTCTACCCCGCCATCCGCGTTGCCGCACTGTCCGGCATCGATGGCTACTACGTGTTTACGCACGACTCGATCGGCCTTGGCGAGGACGGCCCAACTCACCAGCCGGTGGAGACTCTGGCTGCGCTGCGCGCTATCCCGGACGTTGCAGTGATTCGTCCGGCAGATGCGAACGAGACTTCTGCTGCGTGGATCGCGGCACTCGAGGCGAAGGAACAGCCGAAGGCCCTGGCCCTGTCGCGCCAGAACCTGCCGGTGCTCGAGGGCACCAAGGAGAAGGCGTTCGACGGTGTCGCCCGCGGCGCTTACGTCCTGGTTGAGAGTTCGAAGGAGACTCCGGACCTGATCATCATGGCGACCGGCTCCGAGGTGCAGTACGCGGTTGAGGCCGCCAAGGTGCTCGAGGAAGATGGCACCGCAACGCGTGTGGTTTCCGTGCCGTCCATTGATTGGTTCATGGAACAGGACGAAGACTACATCGACGCTGTTTTGCCTCGCGAGGTCAAGGCCCGTGTGTCTGTCGAGGCAGCAACCTCCATGCCGTGGTTCCGCTTCCTCGGCGAGTTCGGCCGCGCTGTGTCGCTGGAGCACTTCGGTGCTTCTGCCCCGGGCGCGGAGCTCTTCGAACGCTTTGGTTTCACCACCGACAACGTTGTCCGCGTCGCCCGCGAGACTCTTGCATGCGTGCGAGATAACCGCAGCGTGCCAACGAGCCAGCGTGTCGGCGAAACTGAGTCCGAACCAACCCGCGGCGACGGAAAGTAGGAGTGCATGACTGCTATCGACGATCTGTACAACGTAGGCACGTCAACGTGGCTGGATGATCTGTCGCGTGAACGCATTGCTACCGGCAACCTTGCTGAAGTGAAGGCATCGAAATCGATTGTCGGCGTAACCACTAACCCGGCGATCTTCGCTGCGGCGATGAGCTCGGGCACACACTACGACGAGCAACTCGCCGAGTTGAAGGCTGCTGGATCTGCTGCTGATGCAGCGGTTTACGCAATGAGCGTCAAGGACGTTCAAGATGCGTGCGACCTGTTCCGCGATACGTTCGAGGCAACGGGTGGCAAGGACGGTCGCGTGTCCATTGAAGTCGATCCTCGCTACGCAGCCGACGAGGCAAAGACCATCGAACAGGCAAAGGAGCTCTGGAACCAGGTCGACCGGGAGAACTTGATGATCAAGATTCCCGCGACCGACGAGTCGCTTCCGGCCGTCACCGCCGCCCTCGCTGAAGGCATTTCGGTCAATGTGACGCTGATCTTCTCGGTAGAGCGCTACCAGCAGGTCATCGACGCGTACAAGGAAGGCATCCGTCAGGCTGCCGCGAACGGCCACGATGTCAGCACTATCCATTCGGTGGCATCGTTCTTCGTATCCCGTATGGATAGCGAGGTGGACAAGCGCCTCGAGGTCATCGGCACCGACGAGGCTCTCGCGCTTCGTGGCAAGGCAGGCATTGCGAACGCCCGCTTGGCGTATGCACTGTTCCAAAAGGAGTTCGAGGCGGAGCTCATCGACGAACTGCCTAACGGCGCGAACAAGCAGCGTCCGCTCTGGGCGTCAACGGGTGTGAAGAACCCTGAGTACCCTGCGACGATGTACGTCACGGAGCTGGCCGGACCGGATACTGTAAACACGATGCCGGAGAAGACTCTTGACGCGGCGCTCGCGGATGGCGGTGTGCACGGCGACACGCTCACCGGCACCGAAGCTGTCTCCCGCGAGGTGTTTGCGGCGCTGCGTGAGGTTGGCATTGACGTTGAGGATGTCGTCGCCACGCTAGAGCGCGAAGGCGTAGAGAAGTTTGTGGACGCGTGGCAGGAGCTGCTCGATTCGATGACAGCTAAACTCGCCTAATGTGACTAACCCACTCCGTTCCCCTGAGGACAAGCGGCTGCCCAAGATCGCCGGACCTTCCGGCATGGTTATCTTCGGTGTGACCGGCGATCTGGCCCGCAAAAAGCTTCTTCCCGCGATCTATGATCTAGCGAATCGCGGTCTGCTCCCCGGCGGGTTCACGCTCGTCGGCTACGGGCGGAGGGACTGGACACAGGCTGATTTTCAGGCCTATGTCCGTGAAGCAATCGATGCGGGCGCGCGCACTAGCTTTCACGAGAATGTGTGGCAGCGCCTCGCTGAAGGTCTTCAGTTTGTCAAGGGCAACTTTGATGACGACGACGCCTTCGACGCCCTTGCGGCCACGTTGAAACGCAGCGACGCGGAACGCGGCACTGCTGGCAACTGGGCGTACTACCTGTCGGTACCTCCCGATTTTTTCGCGGATGTGATCCACCAACTTGATCGCAGTGGTATGGCCCACGCAGGTGAAGGCGAGTGGCGGCGCGTGATCATCGAGAAGCCATTTGGGCACAACGCGCAGTCAGCACACCAGCTCAACGAGGTGGTAGGCGCCGTGTTCGACGAGCGCTCCGTGTTCCGCATCGACCATTATCTGGGCAAAGAAACCGTCCAAAATATTTTGGCCCTGCGCTTTTCTAACCAGCTCTTCGAGCCCGTGTGGAACTCGCACTACATCGACCATGTGCAGATCACCATGGCCGAGGACATCGGCCTCGGTGGTCGGGCGAGCTACTACGACGGCATCGGCGCAGCGCGCGATGTTATCCAGAACCACCTGATTCAGCTGCTCGCGTTGGTTGCCATGGAGGAGCCGACATCGTTCTCGCCACGGCAGCTGCGCGCGGAGAAGCTTAAGGTGCTTCGAGCCACCACCGCTGTCGGTCCGTTCTCTGAGACGACGGCACGTGGCCAGTACACCGCGGGTTGGCAGGGCTCTGAACGCGTCGTAGGGCTGCGGGAGGAAGACGGATTCGATCCGAATTCGACAACTGAGACGTACGCAGCATGCACGCTAGAAATCGCGTCGCGACGTTGGGCTGGTGTGCCGTTTTATCTGCGCACCGGCAAGCGCCTAGGCCGACGGGTGACCGAAATCGCGCTTGTCTTCAAACAACCCCCGTACCAGCCGTTTACAGAAGGCCAGACGGATTTGCTGACCAACAACGCAGTGGTCATCCGCGTCCAGCCCGACGAAGGTGTTCTCATGCGCTTCGGTTCGAAGGTCCCTGGTGCGGGTATGGAGCTTCGGGACGTGAACATGGATTTCCACTACTCGGAGGCGTTCACGGAACAGTCCCCAGAGGCGTACGAGCGTCTCATCCTTGATGCGCTGCTTGACGAGTCCAGCCTGTTCCCCACCAACGCCGAGGTGGAGCGCAGTTGGCAGATTCTGGATCCGGTGTTGGACTACTGGGCGGAACATGGCGCCCCTGAAGACTATGAGGCAGGCACCTGGGGTCCTGCGTCCGCTGATGAGATGCTTGCCCGCGAGGGCCGGGCGTGGCGTCGTCCGTAACGGAGCAGAAAGGGTTCGACGTATGATCATCGATCTTCCTAACACCACCACGAAACTGATTGAGACGTCACTCGCACGCGTGCGCGAGAGCCATTCGCTAGCTACCGGTCGCGTCCTGACGCTTTTGGTTGCGGTAGATGAAGACAGCGAGCTTCTCGACGACACCTTGTCCACCCTCCGGGACGCCTCTTTCGAGCACCCAGCACGTGTACTCGTGCTGGTCTCCGGCGACCCGGCTAAGGAATCGCGTCTCGACGCCCAAGTGATGGTTGCGTCTAACGCAGGCGCCTCCGAGGTCGTCGTCATGCATCTGCGCGGGGAATTGACGCAGCACCTCGGTGCCGTGGTGACACCCCTTCTGCTTCCCGACACCCCCGTCGTCTCATATTGGCCAGGCGCTGCTCCAAAACGGCCCGCCGAAGATCAGTTGGGACACATTGCGCAACGTCGCATTACCAACATTCGTGGTGCGAGCCGCGATGGATCGCTCGCGGAGTTGGCGGCAGGCTATACGCCCGGCGATTCCGATATGTTGTGGTCTCAAATCACTCCCTGGAGGGGAATTCTCGCTTCGGCGCTTGACCGGTTCCCTGAGCACACAATCACGGGTGCAGAGGTCGCCGGTGCTCCTGGAGACCCCAGCGTGGATCTTGCGGCCGGCTGGCTCGCTGACAGCCTCGATGTGGAGGTAACACGTTGCGATGAGCATATCTCCGGCTTCCCCATCGCCCACACCATCATCCACACTGACGGCGGCGATGTTGAAGTCGTTGCTGAGGGTGAGTACACGGTACGCATTTCGGTACCAGACATGGCTGACTCGCGCGTCGCAATGGGTGAGCGCACTGACGCCGAATGTCTTGCCGAAGAACTTCGCCACCTCGGTCCCGATGCCATCTACGGCAACGCTTTGAACGGCTTAGGAAAGGTACGACACGCATGATTTACCCGAATCTCGAGGCTCTTATCGACGACACCGCCGCCGACGTTGCGGCCGTCATCCGCGACGCTCAGCGCTCAGGCGACGGCCGCGCTCGAGTGGTACTGACCGGCGGAACTGCGGGCATCGCTCTCCTGCGACGTCTGCGCACCGAAGCGATCGACTGGGCAAACGTAGACGTGTTTTTCGGCGATGAACGCAACGTACCGGTAGACCACCCCGAGTCCAACGAGGGCCAGGCCCGGGAGGCGTTGCTTGACCATGTCGACATACCCGAAGCGAACATCCACGGCTACGGGTTGGACGGTGGGCCCATGGATGCCGCGGTAGCGCGTTATGAAGCAGCCTTAGCGGAGTTTGCGCCGGATGGCTTCGACCTCCACTTGCTCGGTATGGGCGGCGAGGGTCACATCAACTCGCTGTTCCCTCACACCAGCGCCGTGCGCGAACATGATGCCATGGTCGTCACGGTTACTGACTCCCCCAAGCCACCAGCCGAGCGGGCGACCCTGACCCTGCCTGCGGTCCAGTCAGCCGACCGTGTGTGGTTGCTCGTTTCCGGCGCAGAGAAAGCCGAGGCTGCCTCCCACGCAGGTGACGGTGTTACGGCAGCTCAGGATTGGCCGGTCGCCGGCGCAGTTGGGCGTAAAGAAACGGTCCTGCGCATCACCGAGGATGCAGCAGGACCGTTGAACTAATTCGCTGTTAGGACGCGAACGTCTGGATCAGATTCAGACCGATGATGCAGGCGATCCAGATGATCGCCATCAGCACGGTCACGCGGTCCAGGTTGCGCTCCACGGTGGTGGAGCCGGACAGGTTCGCCTGAACACCGCCACCGAAGAGGCTGGACAGACCGCCGCCCTTGCCTTTGTGCAGCAAGACGAACACGGTCATGAGGATCGCCGAAATCACCAGCACGATCTCGAGAGCAAGAGCCATCTGCGATACCTTTCCAAATCACATTGGTGCAAACTCTGTTGAGCCTACACCACTTTCTGGTGGGAACTTACATCGACGCGTTCGCGGCAGCGGCGGCAAGCTTCGCAAACTCCTGGCCATCCAGGGAGGCGCCGCCGACGAGTCCACCGTCGACGTCGGGCTGGCCCACGATCTCTGCGACGGTGTCCGTTTTCACCGAACCGCCGTAGAGGATGCGGACCTGCTCGGCTGCGTCGTCGCCCGCAAGCTTACGGACAAGTTCACGGATGCCGTGGCAGACCTCTTGGGCGTCTGCGGCGGAGGCTACCTTGCCAGTACCGATTGCCCAGACGGGCTCGTAGGCGATGACGACCTTGGACGCATCCACACCAGCTAACGACTCACGCGTTTGCTTGACCACGAAGTCGAGGTGGTCGCCCGCCTCGCGGACCTCGAGTGGCTCGCCGACGCAGACGATTGGCGTGATGCCGTGTTCAAGGGCCTTCTTCGCCTTGGCAGCGACCTGCTCATTGGTTTCGCCGTGGTACTCGCGACGCTCCGAGTGGCCGACGACCACCCAGGTGCAGCCCAGCTTCTCCAGCATCGCGGCAGAAATGTCGCCGGTGTACGCGCCGTTGTCGTGCTCAGACACGTCCTGCGCGCCGTAGGTGATCTGGAGCTTGTCGCCTTCCACCAACGTCTGGATTGAACGAAGGTCTGTGAACGGGACGGTCAGGGCGATATCGACTACCTCGTAACCATCCTTCGGGAACGCGAAGACAAGCTTCTGCGCGCTCTGGATCGCCTCAAGGTGATCGTGGTTCATCTTCCAGTTGCCCGCGATGAGTGGTGTACGTGCCATGGATAGACCTCCTTACTGCAGAACAGAAACGCCAGGCAGGTCCTTACCCTCAATCAATTCAAGGGAAGCGCCGCCGCCGGTCGAAATGTGGGAGAATCCCTCTTCGTCGAGGCCCAGAGTGCGCACGGATGCCGCCGAGTCGCCGCCGCCGACAACCGTGAAGGAACCGTTGTCCTTGGTCGCTGCGATCATTGCCTCAGCCACTGCCTTGGTGCCGTCGGCGAAGTTCGGGAACTCAAACACACCCATGGGGCCGTTCCAGAACACCGTCTTGGAGCCCTTGATTGCCTCGGCGTAGTTCTTTGCGGTCTCCGGTCCGATATCCAGGCCCATCCAGCCCTCCGGAATCTCATCCAGACCGACGACATTCTTCTCGGTGTCCTTGTCAAAGCCAGCACCCGCAGCGACATCAACCGGCAGAAGCAGCTTCTCGCCGAAACGTGCGATGAGCTCCTTGCAGGTATCGATCATGTCGTCCTGCAGCAGCGACTTCTGCACGTTGTGGCCCTGGGCCGCAAGGAAGGTGAAGCACATGCCACCACCGATGATGATCTTGTCTGCCTTCTCTGCAAGCGCCTCGATCACACCGAGCTTGTCGGACACCTTCGAGCCACCGAGCACCACAATGTAGGGGTTCTCTGGCTTGTCCTTGACCGCAGACAGGATCTCTACTTCCTTATCGACGAGGAAGCCGGCGTACGCCGGCAGCTTCTTCGCAACGTCGTACACAGACGCCTGGGCACGGTGCACAACGCCGAAACCGTCAGAGACGAACGCGCCGTTGTCAGCCGCCAACGCAGCGAGCTCAGCTGCGAACTCCGCGCGCTCCGCCTCGTCCTTTGAAGTCTCGCGCGGATCGAAACGGACGTTCTCCAGGAGCAGAATCTCGCCCTCGGTCAGGCCGTTGGCACGCTCGTGGGCGTCCTCGCCACTGACGTCGCCTGCCAGCGGGACAAACTGCCCGAGACGTTCCGACAGTGCCTCTGCAACCGGTGCGAGAGAAAACTTCGGGTTCACCTCGCCCTTCGGGCGGCCGAGGTGTGCCATAACGATGACCTTCGCGCCGCCGTCGAGAAGCGCCTTCAGCGTAGGCAGCGACGCGTCAATGCGACCGGCATCGGTGATGTTGCCGTTCTCGTCGAGCGGAACGTTGAAGTCGGAACGAACGAGGACGTGGCGGCCGTCGACGCCTTCGTCGAGAAGCTGCTGCAAGTTCTTAGTCAAGGGGTCTCTCCTTTTAGTTCGGTGAACGCATCCCATCGTATGAAAAACGGGTCCGCCGCGCTGGAAGCGCCACGGACCCGGGGGTGCCATAACTTAGAGCTTGTCCGCAACCAGCTTGGTCAGACGGATGTACTGGGCGGTGTAAGACCACTCGTTGTCGTACCACGAGATGATCTTGACTAGGTTGCCGTCGATGACGCGAGTCATGCCAGCGTCGAAGATAGCGCCGTGCGGGTCACCGATGATGTCGGAAGAGACAATCGGGTCCTCGGTGTACTTCAGCGCCTGGCCGAACTCGCTGTCCTCCACAGCCTTCTTCACTGCCGCATTGACCTCCTCGACAGTGACATCCTTGCCCAGGGTCACGGTGAGGTCGGTGGCGGAACCGGTGATGGTCGGCACACGCATTGCGAAGCCATCGAGCTTGCCCTCAAGGCTCGGGAGCACGAGCGCCACAGCCTTAGCTGCACCGGTGGTCGTCGGAACGATGTTCTGCGCTGCCGCGCGGGCGCGACGCAGGTCCTTGTGCGGAGCATCCTGGATGCGCTGGTCACCTGTGTAAGCGTGGATGGTGGTCATCAGGCCACGCTCGATACCGAACGCCTCGTCGAGGACCTTCGCAACCGGCGCGAGCGAGTTCGTGGTGCACGATGCCGCGGAGATGATGTTCTCCTTGCCCGTGTAGTCGGCGTGGTTCACGCCCCACACGTAGGTGCCGTCAACTTCCTTGCCCGGTGCGGAGATGATGACCTTCTTCGCGCCGGCATCGATGTGCGCCTGAGCCTCCGGCCCCTTGCGGAATACGCCGGTGCACTCCAGCACAATGTCAACATCCAGGTCACCCCAGGCGAGGTTTGCCGGGTCCTTCTCAGCGGAGACCTCAATACGGCGGCCATCGATAGAGATCGAGTGGTCGTCGTACTCGATGTCGTGCTTGAACTGGCCGTAGGCCGTGTCGTACTTCAGCAAGTGTGCGAGAGTCTCATTGTTCGTCAAGTCATTGATCTTGACGACTTCGAGCTCGCCCTTGTACTCGTCCTCGATGATGCGGAGCGCGGAACGTCCGATACGACCGAAACCGTTAATGCCAATGCGCGTAGTCACTGTATTTTCTCCTCGATGGTTGTAGAAAACCTCGTACGCAAGCCAGTGTATCTGCGCCTCTCACAGCCTGCAGGGCGCAAATTCGCCCCAAGGCCCCCTCCCCGCAACCAGGGGGAGCATTCCCCCGCCGTGCCGATTCTGAATGTGGTTTCCCACACCACGACACCTCAGCACCCCCACTCCCCCTGGGGAAAATACCGCCCGCTCAGGGCATCTCATGTACCCCAGAGGAAACTGTGATTCCGAACACGTTCTGGGCGTTAATCTGAATTCACAGGATTCGGAGCCGTTTCCACTCCGTGTGTGTCCGGGACCCCCATCTCGGCTGCTCGACGATCAGCGAGCGACAGCAGTCGTCGAATACGTCCTGCAACGGCGTCCTTGGTCATCTGCGGGTCAGCCAAACGACCAAGTTCCTCGAGTGAAGCATGGCGGTGTTCCACGCGGAGGTAGCCCGCTTCCGCAAGGTGCTCAGGAACATCGTCGCCAAGAATGTCCATCGCACGCTCCACCCGTGCTGCAGCAGCTGCTGCAGCCTGCGCCGAACGGCGCGTATTGGCGTCATCGAAGGTAGCCAAGCGGTTGTTTACCTTCGCTGTCACAGCCTTCGCCGCGCGCTTGCGGTCCCACTCCAGGCGGGTCAGTGGTGCCCCCATACGACTCAGCAGGATTCCGATGGTCTCGCCGTCGCGGATAGTCACTCGCTCCACACCTCGGGTTTCACGGGTCTTCGCGGTCACCGACAGACGACGGGCCAACCCAACGAGTGCGAGCGCAGCTTCCTGGCCCGGGCACGCCACTTCAAGGGTCGCGGTACGGCCAGGCTCCATCAGCTTTCCTCGCGCGAGAAACGCGCCACGCCAAGCTGCCTCAACGCCGGCCATTGATCCTGAAATCACCTGTCGCGGCATACCAACCACCGGGTGACCAGACGCTGTCACAAGCCTCAGCCGGCGGATGACATCAGCCACGTCACGTTCCACCCGAACGACATACGTGGTGTCTTTACTGCCTTGGACAGGGGGTACGGTCTCGATGGCAGGCTGGACTGCGCAGAGTTCTTGAATGGATTCCGCGAGCCTCACCGCCACCGGCTTCTCGCCGAATTCTGCGACGATGGCCAGACCGTTATCGGAAGGCTGGATCGAGCCGGCGAAACGAATAAGCGCGGTGGCTTCCGCCGCCCGAGCCTCGGTGGTACCACAAGAAACGGCGAGTAGCTCTTCTTTCACCTTGCCCGTAAGCGCCAATGTTTCCGTCCTTTCATCGCCCCCTTCAACCCGGAGCAGTCTAGCTTGCAGCTGTTAGCTGCTCGTCGAGAGGTCCTTGAGCGCCGCGGCAAGCTTCAACGGATCATGAAGGTTGCGCTTCACACCATCGTCGCCTTCGACGCGTAAGGAGCGGTACTCGACGTCCGCGCCGAGCCGTTCCGCCGCACGGCGGACGTTTTCACGTTCACCGTGCGTAGTCACCATGTCACTGTCCGCCAGGAAGCAATCAACCCGCAGGTTGGGGGCGTGTTGCGCAAAGACATGGATATGACGCTCGGTGGTAAACCCATGGGTCTCCCCTGCTTCTGGGGAGAGGTTGAGTACCACAACCACCTTCGCTTCGGTCTCGTTCAGCGCATCGCGCACTTGAGGCACCAACAGGTGCGGGATCACAGAGGAAAACCACGAACCAGGCCCAATGGTGACCAGATCCGCGTCCATAATCGCCTGGATGGCGTCCCGGCTCGCTGGCGGTTCGGACGGAGTCAGCCGCACACGGCGCACAGTGCCCGGTGTCGTCGCAACGGCGACTTGGCCGTGTACAGAGCGCAGCACCCGTGGGTCGTCGTCAAGCCCTGCAACATCAGCTTCAATGTCGAGGGGTTGTGGGCTCACTGGAATGACTCGTCCCTGGGAGCCGGTCCATTTGCCAACCTGGTCCAGCGCCGCTTGTGTGTCACCAAGGCGCTCCGCAAGTCCGGCGATGATCAAGTTTCCCAAGGCGTGTCCAGCCATTGCGCCATGCCCACCGAAGCGGTGCTGGAGCGTGTCGCGCCACATTGCGCCGTCCCCGCTGTCGTCGGTAAGCGCTGCCAGCGCCATGCGGAGATCTCCCGGAGGAACAATCTCCATCTCGCGACGCAGGCGGCCCGACGAGCCGCCGTCATCGGCAACTGTCACCACAGCGTTAATACGAGCTGCGCCGGCAACGCGCGCGGCCGTGAGCGTCTGGTAGAGCCCATGCCCTCCCCCGAGGCATGTGTACGTCATCGCCGCGGGATCAGTCGCGCGCATTAGTGCTTCTCCAAATCACGGTGGATGACATTGACATCAACTTGGCCCTGCTGTCGCAGTCGCCTCCCGATCGCTTCTGCGACCGCAACCGAGCGGTGGTGCCCACCTGTGCAGCCAACGCCCACAGTGATGAAGTCCTTACCTTCGTGGCGGTAGCCCTTCAACGTGCTCGACAACAGATCAACGAAATGATCCACGTATTCCTTCGCACCATCCTGCGACAGGACATAGTCTGCTACAGGTGCGTCGATACCGCGGAAGTCGCGCAGCTCCTCAACCCAGTATGGGTTGGGTAGGAATCGCATATCAATGATTAGATCAGCGTCACGTGGCGAACCATGCTTGAATCCGAAAGACTCAATAGTGACGTGTTGACGCTCCACCGGCAGCTCGCCGACCGATGCCTCAACAGCGCGGCGTAGGTCGTGCACAGACAAATTGGACGTGTCGATGATGACATCTGCGGCCGAACGGATGCCTTCCATTTCCTCGCGTTCGCGATCGATGCCGTCCTGCAAGGTACCATCGCCCTGCAGCGGGTGCGTGCGCCGCACGGAGTCGAATCGGCGGATCAGCACATCGTCACGCGCCTCAAGAAACAGCACGAACGGTGAGTAACCACGTCGACGGAGCCCCTCAAGGGTGTCGGCCAATGAACCGTTGAACCGGTCTGCGCGCACGTCCGACACGACCGCCAGCCGTTCCACTGGGGAATCGTCCGCTGCTGCAAGGTCCACAAGCTCCAGAATTAACTGGGGTGGCAGATTCTGAGAAACGAAGAAACCTTTGTCCTCGAATACTTTCGCTGCAGTGGACAATCCGCCACCGGACAAGCCGGTGATGATCACCGGACGCCAACTGGCGGAACGCAAATCGTGTGGCAATGCTTGAGCAGAAGCTGTGGACATGGCGCTCATCCTAACGAAGCGCAGCGAGCCGCGTCGCGGTTCCGCAAAAGCTGCCTCACAACCAGCCTCACAACCAGCTACGTATGAAGGTGCTCGTAGATCGTCGCAGCGAGTTTCGGACCGACGCCTTTAACCTCCTGGATCTCCTCGATAGAAGCCTCTTTGATCTTCTTCACCGAGCCAAAGTGCTTCACCAAATCGGTTCTCCGCGCGGGGCCTAGTCCCGGGACTGCGTCGAGGGCGGACGCTCGCATGCGCTTCGAGCGTTGCTGGCGGTGGTAGGTGATGGCGAACCGGTGGGCCTCATCACGCACCTGCTGGAGCAGATACATGCCTTCGGAGTTTCGCGGCAGGATCACCGGCTCGTCGTCGTCCGGCACCCACACTTCCTCGAGGCGTTTGGCCAATCCGATGAGTTGTACATCGACGATGCCGAGGTCGTCGAACACAGCCTGTGCGGCATTAACCTGGGGTTTGCCACCGTCGACGATGAACAACTGAGGAGGGTAAGCGAAGCGTTTCGCACCGGTCGATTCGTCGGCCTCGTCCTCGAAGGTCTGCGCCTCAGCGACCTCATCAGGGTTGGCGAGTTTGTCCTCGTTGTAGCGCTTGAAGCGCCGGCGTGTGACCTCGGCGATGGACCCGACGTCGTCGGATCGACCATCGCCGGCTGCTTCCTTGATGCGGTATCGACGGTAGTCGTTCTTTTTGGGCAAACCGTCCTCGAACACCACGAGGGAGGCTACAACGTCGGTGCCTTGGATGTGGGAAATATCGGTGCATTCAATACGCAGCGGCGCTTCGTCCATCCCGAGCGCGTCCTGGATATCTTGCAGGGCCTGCGATCGTGCGGTCAGGTCACCGACCCGCTTCAACTTGTGCTGGTGGAGCGCTTCGGCGGCGTTTTTGTGCACTGTTTCCATCAGTGCACGTTTATCACCGCGCTGCGGCACGCGAAGGTCCACAGGCCCGCCACGTAGTTCTTCGAGAAGTTGGGTCACTTCCGGCAGTTCCGCGGGCAGCGTCTCGACGAGAATCTCACGCGGCACCGGCATCGGTGCCGCCGCCTGTGCACGTGACTCCTGATCTACGCCTCGGCGACGAACCTTCTGCGCTTCGATCTTGCGATCCTCTTCACGCTCCTGCTTCACTCGCTCGACCGCATCCGAGTAGTACTGGACCAGGAAGTTCTGCATCAACGTTGGCAACGTTGGGTCGGTCTGGCCTTCCTCCAGACGTTCTGCGGCTCCGGGCTCATCGCCCGTTTTTTCCACGACCCAGCCCCGCTGTGCGCGGATGCGCCCATCACGGACGTTGAAAATCTGCACCGCCGCTTCAAGCTCGTCGGTATCAAAGGCGATGATGTCCGCATCGGTGTCTTGGCTGAGGACGACCGTCTGGCGCTCCATTACCTTTTCGACGGCGCCGAGGTCGTCGCGAAGCCGCGCCGCCTTTTCAAACTCGAGGTTTTCCGCGGCCTCCTCCATCTGTGCGGTGATGCCACGGACAAGCTTCTCGGAGCGACCTGCCATGAAGCCAAGGAAGCCTTGGACGATCTCGTCGTACTCGGCTTCGTCGACACGACCGACGCAGGGTGCCGCACACTTGTCGATGTACCCAAGCAAGCAAGGGCGTCCAAGGGATTCGTGACGGTTAAACACACCGTTGGAACACGTCCGAATCGGGAACACGCGCGTGAGCAGATCGAGGGTCTCGCGCACCGCCCACGCGTGCGAGTACGGGCCGAAATAGCGCACGCCCTTACGTTTGGGGCCACGGTAGAAGAACGCGCGCGGGTAGCGTTCGCGCACGCTGACGGCAAGCATTGGGTACGTCTTGTCGTCGCGGTACATGACGTTAAACCATGGGTCGAAGCGCTTGATCCATGTGTATTCGAGCTGGAGCGCCTCTACCTCGGATGCGACAACGGTCCATTCGACTGAAGCGCCGGTGTAGACCATCTGCCGGGTCCGCGGGTGCAGAGTCTCCGGTGGCTGAAAGTAGTTGCTCAGGCGCGCACGAAGATTTTTGGCTTTGCCAACGTAGATGACACGCCCGTCGCGGTCCCGGAACTTATACACGCCCGGATCGGTTGGGATCGTTCCGGGCGCTGGGCGGTAAGACTGGGGGTCAGCCAAGGGTTAATCCTTAGGCATGTATTTGGCTTCGAGCTTGCGGAATTGCTCGACAGCCTGAATCGCGCGCTCTTTATCGCCTGATTGGATCGCCCACAGGGTGACGTACTCGAATTCCGGAAGTTCGAGTCGCGCCATGCGGGAGCCCTTGGGAAAGCTCAAACCGTAAATGACGGTCCAGGGGTAGAAACGGGTGCCGATGATGTTGGCTACCTGGACACCGTCTTCGTTGACGCGCACCCGAGGGCGAGTCAGTGCGATCCAGGACAGGACCGAAATAATCAGGCCAACGCCAACGAACGCGAACTTATCCACGCTGGTAATCGCGATGCCCGAGAATTGCGCGTCCACGGCCCACGCCATGAAGAAATGCACGGCCATGACAAGGATGATCCAGCCGATCGCCACGGTTCGCAGGTACCTCGACGAAATCTCAAGCTCCCACGGCTTCGTCGAGGTGTTGGCGTGCGGATCAAGCGCAGTCAGGTAAGCAGCTTCCTGCTCGTTCGTTATGTGTGTGCCTGCTGGTTGATCAGTCACTTCCGCACTCCTTGTCAACTTGAAAACGCTCTTGCTTCTCGACGACTCCGTGCCGCGCTAGCTCCGGCTACTTTAACCCTTTAGCGGCAAAGCGCGAACTTTCTGCAGTTCAACTAAGGCCCCAGCGGCCGCACGCATCGCTTCGGCGCCTTTGTCTTCTTTCGCGTCTTCCCCACCGGCACGCTCGTAAGCCTGGTCTTCTTCTTCAACCGTGAGCACGCCGTTGCCTACCGGCGTTTCCTCATCCAATGCAATACGGGTGAGGCCAGCGGTGACAGAGTCGCAAACGTAATCAAAGTGGGCAGTTTCGCCACGGATGACGCAGCCGAGGGTCACTACCGCGTCGTAGCGCTTTGCGCATGCCTGCACCACAACTGGCAACTCCAACGCGCCTGCTACCGCATATTCATCGACTTTAACGCCCAGTTCTCGGGCCTCATCTCGTGCGCCAGCGCGCAGCATCTCGACGATCTTTTCATTCCAGCGGGTGTAAACGACGGCGACGGTAAGCCCCTCCGCTTGCAGGGAATAGTCCTCGGGTGCTCCAGTAGCTGCCACTGGTGGGTCTCCTTGATACCTAGTTGGTGTGGTGTTGTGGGTGTTGTGTGTTGTGTTCTTCAGCCCAACCGAGAATGCCGGGCAGGTCGTGTCCCATCCTGTCGCGCTTCGTCCGCAAATAGGCGATGTTGTCGTGGTTAGGAACCACTTCGATCCTACTGCGGTGAGCAACCTTGGGGATCAGACCGGCAAAGGCATCGACTTTTTGGGGATTGTTGGTCATCAGATCGACCGAACCGATACCCAGGTCTGCAAGGATGTCGCTTGCTGCGGAATAGTCGCGTGCGTCGACTGGCAGGCCTTGTTCAAGGTTTGCATCAACGGTGTCGAGTCCGTCGTCCTGTAAACGGTAGGCGCGCAGCTTGGCGAGTAACCCGATTCCGCGTCCCTCATGTCCACGCAAGTAGACGATAACGCCGCGGCCTTCCTGCTGAATGCGGCGCATTGATTCCTGAAGCTGCGGACCACAGTCACAACGTCGGGAGCCAAACACATCGCCGGTGAGACATTCCGAATGCACACGGACGAGAACGTCCTCGGCGTCGCGCAGTGCATCAAGTTCCCCCGCGATCAGCGCAACATGCTCGGTCTCAGTCAACGTATCCAGGTAGCCAACCGCAGTGAATTCACCGAACTCCGTTGGTAAACGAGTAGCAGTGCTGCGTTCGACAAATCGTTCATGCTGGCGACGGTACGCAGCGAGCTGCTCGATCGAAATCATCGGAAGCCCGTGCGTATTCGCGAACCTGCGGAGCTCGTCGAATCGAGCCATGTCTGCAGGGTCATCTTCAGAAACGATCTCGCACAGTGCGCCGACGGGGGCCTTACCCGCAAGCGTTGCAAGGTCTACCGCTGCCTCCGTGTGTCCGTCCCGGACAAGCACTCCCCCGTCACGCGCCCGCAGGGGCACAACGTGTCCGGGCCTCGTAAACGACTCTGGGGTCGCGGAATCGTCGGCAAGCAATGCGATCGTCGTGGCGCGCGAACGTGCGGAAATACCGGTGGTGCCGGTTGCTGCATCAACGGTCACGGCGTAGGCAGTCCCGTGCAGGTCCTGGTTTTGCGCAACCATCGGGGGCAGATCGAGGGCCGTGGCCCGTTCGTCCGACATGGACACGCAAATGTAGCCAGAGGTGTACCTCACCATAAACGCCACCAACTCCGGCGTGGCGTCTTGTGCGGCGAAGATGAGATCGCCCTCGTTTTCGCGATCCTCACTGTCCACGACGACGACTGCTTTGCCCTCGCGGATGGCGGCAATCGCCTCCTCCACAGTGTCCAATTCGGTGGTGTGATTACCGGCGCTACCGGCGGATGCTGTCATACCGTTCAACCCTAGCCCTGCACCATTTTCTCAACGTACTTGGCCACGATATCCACCTCGAGGTTCACCGGATCGCCGACTGAAAGGTCACCAGCGGTGGTATCGCGCAGCGTGGTGGGAATCAGCGACACCTCGAAAAAGTCGTCTCCAACCGCGGAAACCGTCAGCGACGTTCCGTTGACCGTAATGGATCCTTTCTCCACCACATACCGACCAAGATTCGCGGGCAGAGTGAAGCGCACTACCTCCCAGTGCTGGGACGGCGTACGAGAGACTACTTCCGCGACACCATCGACGTGGCCCTGCACGATATGTCCGCCCATGCGCTGGCCAGCAGCCAATGCGCGCTCTAGGTTGACCTTGCTCCCCTCGCTATAGGTGCCGAGACGCGAGCGATCCAGCGTTTCGCGCATCACGTCAGCGGTGAATACGCCAGCAACGTTGTCAACCACCGTCAGACACACGCCGTCGACCGCGATGGAGTCCCCCGGTGATGCATCCTCGGTGACCTTCGGCGCACGTACCGCGATCCGGACGGCATCCTCGAGCTGCTCAAGCGTGTCGACGACACCAATCTCCTCAACGAGTCCCGTAAACACAGTTCAGTCCTTCTCCATTTCTATAAGCACATCGTTGCCGATCCGGCGCACATCAGTGGTGCGGAAACGTTTAGCGTCGCCAATCGTTCCCGCGATTTCGCGGTCGAGCACTCCCCGTCCGGCCCCCAGCAGTGCAGGGGCAATGTAGGCCTGCACCGCGTCTACCAGGTCGAGTTCCAGGAAACTCGCCGCCAATGTTGCCCCGCCTTCTACAAGCACATCTCTCGCGCCGCTATCCCACAGCGCTGTCAGCGCGGCCTGTGGAGTGTCGTATTGCTCAAACCCGAGCTCGGTCAGGTTGCCGCTGGGAACAGCCCGCTTACCGACGACCACACGTCGCGGCTGGTGCTCATACAGAGCGCCATCGCTGTGGCGGGCGGTCAACGATGGGGTGTCAGCAAGCGCGGTCCCCGTGCCAATGACAATCGCGTCACGTTTCGTGCGATCTGCGTGCACAGCGGCGCGGGCTTCGTCGCAAGTGATCCACTTGCTCGTCTTATCGGCCGCTGCCGTAAACCCGTCCAGCGTCGACGCAAACTTCAGCGTCACACTCGGGCGGTTGTTGCGCACCGAGCGAAGCCAGGGCTGCAGTGCCTCCACACGGGTGTGAAGTAGGGCCACACCCAATCCATGTGTTCGCAGCCAATCCGCGCCGCCGGATGCAGGCTCAAACGGATCAGCGGTCAGATACACCACCCTAGCAATTCCGGCATCCACCAACGCTTGGGTGCACGGACCTGTCCTGCCAGTGTGGTTGCACGGTTCCAAAGTGACAACGGCTGTCGCGCCCTTCGCCCGTGGTCCCGCTTCACGCAGGGCGTTGACCTCAGCATGGGGCCCGCCCGCAGGAGAGGTCCCGCCAGTCGCGATAACTTCCCCGGATGCGGTCACGATTGCGCAGCCCACTGGCGGGTTCGGCGAGGTCGTCCCGCGCACTGCGTCACCCGCCGCTATGGCCGCAGAAACCGCGTTGGCTAACGCGGGATTATCACGTGTCACGCCTGCGCAGCCTCAGTTGCCAACTCGCGGAGGCGCTCTACCGCCTGGGCTGGGTCATCAGCGCCGAATACGGCGGAACCAGCAACGAATGCGTCCACACCGGCCGCTGCCGCTTGTGCGATAGTGCTGTTGGCAATGCCACCGTCGATACCAATGATTGTGTCCAGGCCCGCTTCCGCAATGCGATCGCGAAGCGTCATCACCTTGCCCAGGACCTCGGGCATGAACTTCTGGCCGCCAAATCCTGGCTCGACACTCATGACCATGACCTGATCAAAATGCTCGAGGTCATCGAGGTACGGCTCGATTGCGGTCCCTGGCTTGATGGCGAAGCCGGACTGTACACCGAGTTCGCGGCACTGCTTCGCAGCAGCTACATGGTCGTCGGTCGCTTCGACATGGAACACGAGGCGGTCGCCGCCGGCCTTGACGTAGGTTTCAAACCACCGCTCCGGCTCCTCGATCATCAAATGCATATCCAGGAATTGGTCCGTCACGCCGTCAACCGCCTTGGTCACGTCGGGACCAAAGGACAAGTTGGGCACAAAGTGGCCGTCCATGATGTCAACGTGGATCAGGTCTGCGTTGGGGACCTTGCGGACGTCGTCGCCAAGCGCTGCATAATTAGCGGCAAGAATTGATGGTGCGATGTAAATCATGAGGTGTCCTTAAACTTCGGTGGTCGGCTCGGGTCCGAGTTTTCGCAGTACAGCGAAAAACATAGCGTCTGTTCCGTGTCGGTGCGGCCACATCTGGACGCTTGGCAAGTCGCCAACGTCATCCATGCCCGCTGCGTACTGGCTCGCATCGAGCTCCTCGACCTTGCCATCAGCGAGGATCGTGTCGACGATTCCCCTGGTTTCTCGCACATCGGGTGAGCACGTGGAGTAGACGACAATACCGCCGGACTTAACTAGCTCGATTGCAGCCGAGAGCAATTCGCGCTGAAGCACGTTGAGTTCCGCGATGTCTTCCTCACGCTTGGTCCAACGCGCCTCTGGGCGGCGGCGAAGCGCTCCGAGACCGGAACAGGGTGCGTCGACGAGAGCACGGTCGTAGCCCGGCTCAAGGCCAGAACGACGACCATCGGCAGTATGGACGCGCACAGGAAGATCACGCACGGTTTTCCGAATGAGTTCAGCACGGTGCGGACTCACTTCGACGGCATCAACTACTGCGCCATCGATAGCAGCCAACGCCCCCATGAGTGCCGCCTTACCTCCCGGCCCAGCGCACAAGTCGACCCATCGGCCTTGGTCGTCTTCGACCGGCACGTCCACTACCGCACGCGCAATCACCTGCGAGCCCTCGTCCTGGACTGCGGCGAGCCCCTCGCGTACCGGCTGCAACTGTCCTGGATCACCTTCAGGGAGGTAGACGGCGTACGGTGAGTAGCGCCCCTCTTCTCCGCCAGTGACCAGCGCTAACTCCTCCGCACTCATCTCGCCTGGTCGAGCAACAAGATGTACGACCGGGCGGGCTGAATCAGCCTCAAGCGCAGCCTCAAGCTCGTCGTCTCTCGAGCCCAGTGCAGCACGGATCGATTCCGCGATCCACACCGGGTGCGCATGGCGGAACGCCACCGCAGCAAGCGGGTCCTCCGGTTCAAGCTTGCGAAGCCACTCCTCCGCTGGAGTCCGCGTAATCGAGCGCAACACGCCGTTGACAAAGCCCTTGGCCTTGAATTGACCGGCCGCTTCAACCAAACGTACGGAGGTGTCGACGGCCGCATGGTCCTCCACTCGCGTGTACAGCAACTGGTAGGTGCCGAGCCGCAACGAAGTCAGCACTTCAACAGCCATTCGGTCCAGGCCGCGGGATGCGTTGTCTGCAATCACAGCGTCAAGAACACCAAGGCTGCGCAGCGTGCCGTAAGTCAGCTCGGTTGCAAACGCAGCGTCACGACCGGTGATCTTTCGCTCACGCAAGACCGTCGGCAGGGTGAGGTTTGCAAACGCCGCGTCGCGCTCGACGCGTACCAACACCTCAAATGCCGCCTCGCGCGCCGGGTCACCGATGCGTGCGGTTGCGTTCACAGGTGCTGCTTCTTTGCGACGCCTCGGCGCCTGCCGCGTGTTTGCTCGCCCGTTTCGCTTCGGCTGGTGTTCACGGCGCCCTGCTGCGCGTGACCGGAATCCACCACTCATTCGAACGTCATCCCTTCCGCCCGGACATCGTTGGCCAAGCCTCGAGCCCAATCAGCTGCGTTCATCATTTTCTTGCCGGGTGCCTGAATCGTGCTGAGCACGACGTCACGAGTACCGGTTCCCACTCGCACCTCGTTCTTGCCAAATGCAACCTGGCCCGGGGCGAGCTCGGTTGAATCGACAGACGTTACTGGCCCGAGCTTGAATCGCTCCTCGCCTCGCATAGTCCATGCACCAGGCGCTGGAGTATGCGCACGAATTGCCCGATCGATGACCGTGGAATCGGCGGCCCAGTCAACGCGCGCATCTGCAGTGAGAATCTTTGGCGCATAGGTTCCCTCTTCAGGCTGTGCTTTCGGCGTCAGTGTGCCGGATTCAAGACCATCCATGGTGCGAACGAGCAGGTCTGCGCCGGAGTACGCCAAACGCTCGAGAAGAACACCGGCGGTGTCGTCGTCGGAAATTGTGTCTGTGAGCGTGTCCAAAATGTCGCCGGTGTCCAACCCTTCGTTGATCCGGAACGTCGTCGCACCGGTGGAGGCATCGCCCTCGCGGATCGCGGCCTGTACCGGCGCAGCACCGCGCCACTGCGGCAGCAGCGAGAAGTGCAAGTTCACCCAACCGTGCGTCGGAATATCGAGCATGCCAGCAGGAATCAGGTTGCCGTACGCAACGACCGGGATCGCGTCTGGGGCGATGTCGCGCAGTCGGGCCGCGGTGTCGTCGTCAAGTTTCTCGGGTGTGAGCACCTCAATGCCATGCTCGAGTGCAACTGCCTTCACCGGCGACGGATGCAACGTGCGCCCCCTGCCTTTGCGTGCATCGGGTCGCGTCAGCACGGCCACTACCTCATGTTCCGATGCCAGCAGCCGCTCCAGTGCCACTGCCGCCGGCTCAGGGGTGCCTGCAAATACAAGTCTCACGGTTAGTTCTCCTTATTCCACTCCGCCGCGGCAATCGCATCGAGTGCCGCTTTGCGGTCAGCTGGCGACATTCGGGCCGTAAACATCACGCCGTCGAGATGGTCTGCTTCGTGCTGAATGCAGCGTGCGAGCAATCCGCTGCCGCGTAGTGTCAGCGGGCGCCCACACATGTCGGCGCCATGGGCAACCACGGTGTTGTGCCGCTCAACAGTCCCGCGAACATCAGGCACCGAAAGACATCCCTCCACACCAATTTGGGTATCTTCGCCCAACGGCGTCCACACCGGGTTCACGATGTGTCCCCGAAGGCCCTGACAATCGAACACAAACACTCGCTGTGCGACACCGACCTGGTTTGCCGCTAGGCCAACACCCCCAGCCGCATCCATCGTCTCAAGCATGTCACCCACGAGCCTGTGCAGGCGTTCGTCGAACACATCCACCTCCTCCGCTGCCGTGTTGAGCACCGGATCCCCGAATAGACGAATGTCGCGTATGGCCATGAACGCCAAGTGTACTGACCTGGACAAGCGAAATTTCGCTTACCCGATATCCACCGGATTGACCTGGATACGCAGTGGCAGCTCCTGCTTCGACGTCGTCCACGCGACTGCCCCTGCCCGCAGCGCCTTGCCCAGCGCAGACCGCCCAGTTAACGGCGCGCGCACCAGCATGCGCTGCGCCGGACCGTACTCACGCTGATCCCACTCGCCGGGCAAACGCACACCCGGGGGCAAATCCACAGGCCCCAGGATCTCCGCGTAGTCCGGCAGGTCGGTGCGCTCAAAGAACGGCTCCAGCGCGTCTCGGGGCGCGTCAACCACGGCAACGTGGACCGCCGGCGGAAATCTCGCCTCGCGGCGCAAAGCCAGCTCTGCAGCTGCAAATCCCGGCGCGTCCCAGCGAATGAGATGCTGCACGACCGGCATGCTCGGCTCCGCTACCACTACGACTTCTCCGCCATCGGCATGCGGTTGGACAAGCGTGGCAGCAGCCATCCATTTCGACAGCGTGTCCTCCACTGCCCTTAAGTCAGGGCGTTGCACGAGCGCCCACGCGTCAAGCAGCACAGCAGCACCGTATCCGCCTGGTACTCGAGGCTCCGCACCTGGCGTGGCGACGACAATCGCAGGCCCCGCGTCAATCGTGCGCGAAATACGATCGCCCCCGGACGTTTTGACCCTATATTTCGCAAACGCACGGCCAAGCTCTTCTGCGGTGCGTTCGGTGCCCAGTACGACAGCCCGCACACGCCGGGAACCGCATGCCGGACACACATGTGCAGGGTCCATTCGGCCACACCACCGGCATGTCGGTGCCGCTGCTTCACCACCGGACGGCAACCCCAGCGGTCCGTTGCACCAACGGCAACGCGACGGTGTACGACACTGCCCACAGGCGAGTGATTGGATATACCCGGTGCGCGGAACCTGGAACAACACAGGAGTGCCTCGCTCAAGGGCTTTCGTCGCAGCCGCAAATGCTGACGAAGGAAGACGGGCTTGTTTCGCCCTTGGATCCCGTTCGAGCTCAAAGTCAGAATCGCCCGCGGCGTGAATGTAAGGCGAACGTGTACGAAGCGTTTGGCGGGGTGCAACCAGTTCGTGCATCCAGCCAGATTCCACCAACAGTTGCGCCTCTGCTGTGCGTGAGAATCCGCCAATGACCAAACATGCGCGCTCAAGGCTCGAGCGCGTCGTGAGCACCTCCCTGGCGTGAACGTAGGGCGCGCGGGGATCCACGAGGTTGTCATCGCCGTCGAACATCACGACCATCAACCGCAAGTTCTGCACCGGCGCGAACGCGGCGGAGCGGGTCCCTACCACGATGCGCCCTTGGCCGTGCAGAACGGACAGGTAGCGGGAATACCGTGCTTGGGGTCCCTGGGAGGCGGTCAAAGTCGTCACTTGTTTTGCCGCAACGAGCTCGCGTAGCGCTTCCTCGCAACGGTCAACAGCATCTTGGTCCGGAACCACGATGAGCGCGCCACCGCCGTCCTTTGCCACCTTGACAGCGAGTGCGGCAAGCGCGGCAGGCCAATCCTCGCCCGGCACCAACTGCCACGCGGCACGAGCCAGCTTTCCCTCTACTACGGCATCGACGAAGGACTCACCGTGTGTGTACGTCGTCCATGCGGAAAGGTCCGGCTCGGCGACCTCCCCGAGCTCCACCCATGGTGTGGAGGTATCCGTTTCTTCCGCTTTCGCATGTCGTGCGGGTATTGCAGAGCGATAAATGTCGGATCGGATGCCTGCGTACCGGTCCGCGAGTGCGTCGATAAGCATGCGCGTGTGCTCCGGGGCCACGACCTCGGGTGAGATAACGCGTTCGATGAAGCGCAGTGAGCCTTCATGGCTTGTCGACGACACCCGCTCCAGCACGATCGCATCCACGAGCCTGCCTGCAAACCGAACCCGCACGCGGACGCCTGGCTGTGCGGCTTCGGCATCCTGCTCGTCGACAAGATAATCGAAGGCCCGATCAAGGTGCGCGAGCCCCAACATAGGCAGCACGCGGGCCACAGGCAGGTTGGCAGCTCGCGTGTTGGACATGGTGCAGCATTCTAAACCACGCCACGACACGACACTCCGGACCTAAGGCTCAGCTGTGCGAAACAGTGCGGTAGTAATAGATGCATCACAAATCAATCGCGCCGATGAGGGACCCGCTTCCGCCATGAAACGTCTGCTTCCCGCAGTCTTATCCGTCTGTATATCCACTGCAGTTGCCGCAGGAGCCATGACTGCTCCCCAAGCACATGCGGTTGACGTCACAAATCTTTCGCTAGGAAGCAAGCAGACACAACTGCTTTTTGCAGGCTCCTCCCTTGGCCCGATACTTAGTCCAGGTAACGGCTCGCCGATCGACAACGTATCCGCCTACATCCACGGCTCGTCGCAAGGCGCACAGCAAGCCGTACAGGACAACTGGCGCAAGGCATACAACCAACTCCCCCAACAAGTTCGAGATAGCGTGCCACCTCACCTGCGCCCTGCACCGCAGGAAGAAGAGACTGTGCCGGTAACCGTGGTCCCGGCAGCGGAGCCAACGTTGTCTCCTAACGCGGCCAACTGCAGCAATTGCGTAGCAATTACGTACGACGACGGACCGGTTCCCGGTACGGAGCGCCTGCTCGACATCTTCAAGCGCAAGAATGCGCATGCGACGTTTTTCGTCGTCGGTAACAACGTCAATGCAAACCCGAAGATCCTGCGCCGCATCCGCGCCGAGGGCCACACGATTGGCAACCACTCGTATTCACACCCGGACCTGGCGCGCCAGTCCGACGCGACGATCGGGTCACAGCTCAGCGACACGAGTGCTGCCATTGAGAAGCAATCGGGAGTGAAGGTGCACTGGGTGCGCCCGCCCTATGGTTCCTACGACGGCCGTGTAATCAATGCTTCCAAGGCCCGTGGCCTATCGCTGGCAATTTGGGACGTTGACACGATGGATTGGAGCCACCGTGACACCGCACGCACCTGCTCCATAGCGGTCAATCAGGCGCAAGCTGGATCGATTGTGCTCATGCACGACATCCACGAGCCGACCATCAACGCAGCGGAATGCATCATCGATGGTCTGCGCGCCAAGGGGCTGCGTCCGGTAAGCCTCGACGAGATGATTAAGGACCCCGTCCCGGGGCGTGTGTACACCCACGCGAATTAGCCGTTAGACTTCGTCGCCATGACTGATCCAGGCGAGCATACAGACGAGCAATCGGAAGACACTGCAGACCGCGAAGGTTGGCTCAAGGCACTTCCCTATGCCGTTTTTGCACTGTATGTGATCGCACCTGCACTCCTCATTCCCGTCGCTGGCACGCCATGGCTCCTCGTTGGTTTCATCTTTGCTGTCGCTGCTATCGCGGGGCTTGTCGACGGCTACTGCTTCCGTCCCTCTTGGACATTGCCACTATCCGCCGCTGGCGGTTTCTGGGTGGCGAAGATCCTTTACTTCAATAACGGCACCTTCATCTATGCACTCGGCGTGGCTGTCGTGTCGGCACTTTGCGCATGGCTGATGTCTTTGGTGCGCAAGCAGCCGGCCCCGGTGTCGTCGACAAGCAGTGCGCAGGTGTAGCCGATGGAAACCTGGAGCCTCAACCACCCGAAGTATGGGCTTATCGAACTGCGTGTGGGATTCGACCGCGACTTCGCGGCAGAGGACCCTGAGTGGCCCGGAGATGAGACTGACAAGGAAGGTACGCTAGCCACAGACGAGCACACCCTGCGCGAACGCATCGAACTCTGGGCAAAGAATCCGAGTGAGCGCATGGAAGTGTGTGTCGACGGCACCGTGCAGCACCGCTACAACGACGTGAACAGCGGGCGACTCCCCCTTTTTGGAAACGGCGGGGCAAAACTCGAGACTCCAATGGGGATCGGCGTTGACCGCCAAAAGCCTCACCTTAAACTGCGTGCAAGTGGCTTCGACGAACTGCTCAGTGTCGAGTTTCGGGAGGGCGACACCATCGTCGAGTTCGACCCTCCAGAAGGCTCACGCGGTGCGAAACGGCGTCGGACAATGGAATCGAGTTCGCTCAAGCGCACACTCATCCCTATGGCCGAAGGCTTGGGCAAAGGTGGCTGGGCGCTGGCGGTGATTGTCCTCGGTCCGATCGTAAGCCGAATCATCGACCGGCTTCTGCGATACCTTCCGGACTGGGAACTTCCCGACATCACCTTGCCGCACATGGATCTTCCGGTCCCGCACCTTCCCCAGATGGATCTTCCGCTCCCCCAGATCAACTGGCCTGAATTCGACCTCCCGGACTTGCCCGAGTGGGTTCTTGTTGCGCTCGAATACTCCAAGATCTGGCTGCCAATCCTCATTGGCGTGGTTGTCGGAATCGTGGCCTTGCGCAACCACAAGAAGTCTGAACAGCAAAAAGCCGCCTGGGACAAACCCCAAGCGGCTTCGAAGGAAACTTAAACGCCTGCGGCTGCGCGCAAGTCGTCCACCTTATCGGTGTGCTCCCAAGGCACATCGATGTCTGTGCGACCAAAGTGGCCGTAGGCAGCGGTTTGGCTGTAGATCGGGCGCTTCAAATCCAAATCACGGATGATCGCATCCGGTCGCAGATCGAAGACCTTCTCCACTGCCTGCTGGATCGACTCGTTGGTCTGCCCCTCAGCGGCGGTACCGAACGTCTCCACGTACAGGCCAACCGGGGTTGCACGACCAATTGCGTACGCAACCTGAACCTCAACACGGTCTGCGAGGCCCGCAGCGACAATGTTCTTCGCCACCCAACGTGTCGCATACGCGCCGGAGCGGTCCACCTTTGAGGGATCCTTGCCAGAGAACGCGCCACCGCCATGGCGTGCCATACCGCCGTAGGTATCCACAATGATCTTGCGTCCGGTCAGGCCTGCGTCCGCCATCGGACCACCGGAGATAAACGAGCCAGACGGATTGATCAGGACCTTGGTGTCCTCGCGGTAGAACTTCTCCAGACCGGCATCTTCCATGACCCAAGCGATAACGTGCTCTCGCAGCGCCTTCTCAAGTGCCTCACCAGTGAAGTGTGGGTCGTGCTGCGTGGAGATCACGATCGTGTCGATAAACGCCGGGGTATCACCGTCGTACGCAAACGTGACCTGAGTCTTGCCGTCTGGGCGAAGGCCGTCGACGATGCCCTCGTGGCGCACTTGGGACAATCGGCGTGAAAGGCGGTGCGCAGTCGCAATCGGCAACGGCATGTACTCAGGGGTCTCGTTGGAGGCGTACCCAAACATTAGCCCCTGGTCACCCGCACCAGACTGGTCAGTCTCTTCAGTGGAGGCCTGTTCGCGCACCTCCTGGGAGGTGGTCACGCCATCCGCAATCTCCTGCGACTGATCACCGATTGCGATGTTGACGCCACAGCTGTTGCCGTCGAAACCAACCTCGGAAGAGGTGAACCCGATTTCCACCAATTTGTCGCGCACGATCTTCGCAATATTGGAGTACGCAGACGTGCGCACCTCTCCAACAACGTGAACCTGTCCAGTGGTAACGAGGGTTTCCACTGCAACGCGGGACTGTGGGTCCTGCGCGAGCATGTCGTCCAAAATCGCGTCCGAGATCGCATCGCAGATTTTGTCTGGGTGCCCTTCAGTGACGGACTCACTGGTGAACAGTCGGTAGTAAGTGTCGAGTGACAACGGATCTTTCCTTTACGTGGCCTTGAGGCTGATTCTCCAACACACTAGACCAAGCGGTCTAAGTACGCAAAGCTAAGCGCGAAGCTTTTCAATCGCATTCCAGATCCGAGCAGCTACCTCGTGTTTCGTTCCGTCCTCAATTTCCAGTTCTTTGCCAGACGCACTCAACAACCAACCGCGGTTAGTTGACTGGCCAAACACATTGCCACCAGCAACCGAGTTCAGCATGAGCAAATCCGCGCCCTTACGCTTGAGTTTCGCGCGACCATTCTCAAGTTCGTTGTCCGTCTCAGCTGCAAACCCGACGATCGTGGCATGAGTCTCGCCAGCATCTCGCTTTTCGACGAGACCTTTAAGGATGTCCGGGTTCTCGGTCAAGCGAACAACGGAGAGCGCGTCATCGCTCTTGCCCTTCTTCAGTTTCGTCGTAGCTTCCGATTCTGGACGGTAATCGGCCACGGCGGCCGCCATCACGATGATGTCTGCGTCTGCGGCACGCTCATCCATCGCGTCTTTCATCTCACGTGTGGATTGCACACGCACCACCTCCGCCCCTGAGGGCACAGATAGTTCCGCGGTTGCTCCAGCCACGATCGTGACCTGTGCTCCCCGCTGCGCTGCGATGTCCCCGAGCGCAAACCCCTGCTTGCCAGAGGATCGGTTACCAATGAAACGCACAGGATCAATATTTTCTTGCGTTCCTCCCGCGCTAATAAGTACGCGGGTTCCTGCGAGCGTCTGCTTCATTGGACCGGTTGCCAACACCGTACGAGCTAGCTGCGCAATCGGCTCAGGGTCCGGCAAACGACCCGGACCCGTGTCCTTTCCCGTCAGGCGCCCATGCGCCGGCTCAAGAACCGTAATCCCACGCGAACGAAGCACCTCTACATTGTGTTGCGTCGCTAGGTTATGCCACATTTCGGTGTGCATTGCAGGCGCAAGCACGACGGGGCATGTGGCCACAAGAATGGTTGCAGCCAACAGGTCATCTGCTCGGCCTGCTGCGACACGGGCCATGAGATCAGCGGTTGCAGGTGCGACAACGATGAGATCGGCCTCTTGACCGAGACGGACGTGCTGGACTTCGTCGACACGTTTGAATACCCCAGTATCAACAGGGTTTCCGCTCAGCGCCTCAAATGTTGCCGCACCCACAAACGACAACGCGCTTTCCGTAGGGATAACGCGCACATTATCGCCATGCTCTTTAAAGTCGCGGACCAAGTGGCATGCCTTATACGCAGCAATTCCGCCGGAGACACCGATCACAACGTTCTTGGGGGCAGACGTGGCTTCGCTCATGTGGGCCAAGCATACAAAAACGCCGTTGTGCGAGCCCCAATGGCTCGCACAACGGCGTCATTAGCAGAAGCGCTTACTGGCCTTCCTCGTGCTCGAGGAGG
The DNA here is from genome assembly GCF_001806995.1 of Corynebacterium sp. HMSC11D10. Lineage (NCBI taxonomy): Bacteria > Bacillati > Actinomycetota > Actinomycetes > Mycobacteriales > Corynebacteriaceae > Corynebacterium > Corynebacterium sp. HMSC11D10. The sequence goes on along the minus strand of NZ_KV787053.1, from coordinate 99,873 downwards.
CCTGCCTCGATCTCACGCAGCGCGATCGACAGCGGCTTCTCACCAGGCTCTGGCGTTACCAGCGGGCCGATGAACTCGAAAACACCATCTTCGGAGTTCTGGTAGAAGCTGTTGATCTGACGTGCACGCTTGGCTGCAAAGATCACCAGAGCGTACTTCGACGAGACCTTCGTCAGCAGTTCATCGATCGGGGGCGCGGTAATGCCGTCCGGGGTGTCGTAGACACGTTCCTGCTGAGTCTCCTCAACAGCGGTGTCCTGCGACAGGTCATTGGTTGATTCAGTCACTAAAACCCACTCGCTAATTGTTGTCGGATGTTGCGCCTAGAAGGATGCGCGCAATGTGTGCAACGGCATCGTCGACATCGTCATTCACAACAACGGTGTCGAACTCCCCTTGCGCATCGAGCTCCTCGCGCGCGGTGGTGAGCCTGCGCTCAATCACAGCTTCCGTCTCGGTCCCACGACCCGTGAGACGTTCAACGAGGACTTCCCACGACGGGGGTGCAAGGAACACTGTACGCGCTTCAGGCATGAGCTGCTTGATGTTGCGAGCACCTGCGAGGTCCACCTCTACGAGTACCGGGCGCCCGTCTGCAAGAGCTTCACGGACCGGACCCGCAGGCGTGCCCGAGCGCTGAAGGCCTCCGTGAATGTCAGCCCATTCCAGCATCTCACCAGCATCGATGCGCTGTTGAAAATCATTCGAGGAGACGAAGTAGTAATCCCTGCCGTCGACTTCGCCCGGGCGTGGAGCCCGAGTTGTCATCGAGACAGAAAAGTAGAGGTCCGGCACCTCGCCGCGCAGGCGGCTAACCACCGTTGACTTACCTACGGCAGACGGTCCGGCCAAAACGACCAGCTGCCCGCGGGGCGCCACCTCAGCCATGTTTAGTTCTCTTCGAAGCCGAAGCGCTCGAGCAGAGCACGACGCTGACGCTCACCCAGGCCACGCAGGCGACGGGTCTGAGCGATCTCCAGCTCCTCCATGATCTCGCGAGCCTTGACCTTGCCAACCTTCGGCATGGCCTCGAGCAAAGCGGAAACCTTGGTCTTGCCGATGATCTCGTCGGTGTCAGCCTTCTCCAGCACGTCCTTGAGCGTGGTCTCGCCGCGCTTCAGGGAGGCCTTCAGCTCAGCGCGCTTCTTGCGAGCCTCAGCCGCCTTCTCGAGGGCTGCCTTGCGCTGTTCATCGGTCAACTGTGGAAGTGCCACGGGTTCCTCCATGTAGGTAGTTCATTCAATATGTTCAGGCCGACTCGTGCCGGCGCGGGGCCTCCTCCACACTCTGCGTTTCAGAAGGCGCACCGCATCCGACACAGTCTAACACTGCATCTGGTTGGCACCGGGAAAATGGAGCGCATTCTTGCTGCATTTCTCCATGTCACCGTTGCGACGCACCTAAACTACCAGGGTTTTTCTCAGCCGATGAAATGGACCCGCTAGTTATGGCTGTTTTACCAGTTCAGCGACACGTTTCCGCAGTTCAGTAACGTCCGGTCCAGCAGACAAGACGGAACGGGAAACATTCGGGAACACCAGGTGTGCGTTTGCACCTGCAATCTGCGCCGCGTCTTCCATCGTCGCTCCCTGCGCTCCGACCCCAGGCATAAGCACTGGAGCATTGAGCGCGTCGAGCACCGGCGGCTTCGCCACAGTTGCACCGACAACGACACCAACGTGGCCTACTGCAGCGCCCTGGTTGTACGTGGCGCATTCATCGACCATCCACTGCGACACCATGCGTCCATCGACTTCACTCGTCTGAAACGCTTCAGCTTCAGGGTTGGAGTTCGCAGACATCACGAACACGCCCTTACCGTGCGCTGCAGCAAGTGAGATGGCAGGCTCCAGCGACCCGACACCCAGATACGGTGTCAGCGTGAGCGCGTCCGCTTCCAACGGTGAGCCTGGCTGCAGCCACGCGGCGGCGTATCCGGCCATCGTGGAGCCGATATCGCCGCGCTTGGCGTCCGCGACGACGAGCGTCCCGCTCTCACGGAGTGCGGCGAGGGTCTCCTCGAGTACCGCGAAACCCGCAGAGCCGAACCGCTCGTAGAAGGCAACCTGTGGCTTGACCAACGCAACTGATCCTGCAAAGGCCTCGACACACGCCGAGGAAAACCGTTGCAGACCATCAATGGTGTCCGGAAGACCCCACTTGTCTAGCAGCGCCGCGTGCGGGTCGATGCCTACACACAGTCGGCCATATTCATTACCAGCGGCAACGAGACGCTCCCCGAAGGAGGCATGGGGCTGTACCACTACTGGCCACCCTCTGCGTTCTTGGAGACGCTGTGCTCGAGCTCCTGGAGGCTGGTCACATCAATAGAGTTGCTGCGCACTGCTTCGATGCCTTGGACTGTGGCGGTAACACCCTGCACATCGGTCATGATCGGTACATCCGCGATCACGGCTGCGGCACGGATGTCGTAGCCATCGTGGCGCGCGGTTGTCGAGCCCGCCGGAGTGTTCAGGATGAGATCAATCTCGCCGTCCAAGATCCGCTCCACGATGGAACGGCCCTTCGCACCTTCGCGGACCTCGGAGCCCTTGAGTGCTACTTCGCATTCGATGCCGTTGCGGCGCAGCATTTGCGCTGTACCTGCCGTCGCGATCACCTTGAACCCCATGGTGGACAAACGCTGGATCGGGAAGATCAGGGTGCGCTTGTCGTGGTTAGCCAGGGAGACAAAGACCGTGCCCTCCGTTGGCAGTTCGCCGTAAGCAGCGGCCTGGGTCTTAGCAAATGCCACACCGAACGACGGGGCAAGCCCCATGACCTCACCGGTGGACTTCATTTCCGGGCCGAGGATGGTGTCCAGAATCGACCCGTCTGGGCGGCGGAAGCGGCTAAACGGCAGTACCGCTTCCTTCACAGCGATCGGGTGGTTCAGCGGCAAGGATCCGCCATCGTAGTCGGACGGGATAAGGCCCTCGTCGCGAAGTTCAGCGATCGTCGCGCCGAGCATGACGCGTGCTGCAGCCTTCGCAAGGTGGACGCCGGTCGCCTTGGAGACGAACGGCACCGTACGCGATGCGCGCGGGTTTGCCTCGATGACGTAGAGGATGTCGTCCTTCAATGCGAACTGGACGTTCATCAGACCCTTCACCCCGATACCGTGAGCGAGTGCCTCAGCGGAGCGACGGACCTTTTCAATGTCGTCGGGGCCGAGCGTCATCGGCGGAAGCGCACAGGCGGAGTCGCCAGAGTGAATGCCGGCTTCCTCGATGTGTTCCATCAGACCACCGAGGTAGACCTCGTTGCCGTCAGACAACACATCGACGTCAATTTCGATGGCGTTGTCAAGGAAGCGGTCCACAAGCACTGGGTGGTCCGGGCTGAGCTCGGTTGCGCGCTCGATGTAGTTGCGCAGGGAGTCTTCGTCATAAACGATCTCCATGCCACGGCCTCCGAGCACGTAAGACGGGCGCACGAGGACGGGGTAACCAACCTTGTTGGCCACTTCGCGAGCCTCTTCGAAGGAGGTTGCGGTGCCAAATGCGGGAGCTGGAAGCTTGGCTGCTTCGAGCACCTTGCCAAACTCGCCGCGGTCCTCCGCCAGATCGATTGCCTCGGGGCTCGTACCGACGACCGGCACGCCCGCATCCGCGAGACGCTGCGCGAGGCCCAGCGGGGTCTGACCGCCGAGCTGCACAATAACGCCAGCGACCTCACCGGTAGCGGCTTCCGCACGGTAGATCTCCATCACGTCTTCGAACGTCAACGGTTCGAAGTAGAGACGGTCCGCGGTGTCGTAGTCGGTAGAAACGGTCTCCGGGTTGCAGTTGACCATCACGGTCTCGTAGCCAACGCGGGACAGTTCCAGGGCGGCGTGGACACAGGAGTAGTCGAACTCGATGCCCTGACCAATGCGGTTCGGACCAGAGCCCAGGATGACGACCTTGCCCTTGCTGTTTTCCTTTGCACCGGTGAACTGGTCAACCTCAGACTCGGCAGCCGGGTCGAGTTCGTACGCCGAGTACAGGTACGGAACCTTCGCCTCGTACTGGCCCGAGCAGGTGTCCACGGTCTTGAAGGTCGGGTGGATACCCAGCGTCCATCGCAGTTGACGCACGCCGTCTTCGCCCGCGAGTTCTGGGCGCAGCGTAGCAATCTGGGCGTCGGACAAGCCTTGAGCCTTTGCCTCACACAGGAGACCTGCGTCAAGCACAGGGGCGTCGATAAGCACCTGGCGGAACTCGACCAGCCCAGCGACTTCCTCGAGGAACCACGGATCGATACCGGAGGCTGCGTAGACCTCATCAACGCTCGCGCCGAGGCGAAGCGCAAGCTCGACATCGTAGAGACGCTTGTCGGTCGGCACCTTAAGGTCTTCGAGCACCGCTGCGACGTCATTTGCACGCTCTCCTGCGACGTACTCGTCGGAACGAGTCCAGAAGCCGTTTGGCTTGTCTTCCATCGAGCGCATGACCTTGTTCAGGCCCTGGATGTAGTTGCGGCCAATACCCATGGCCTCGCCAACCGCCTTCATGGAGGTGCCCAGAGTCTCGTCCGAGCCCGGGAACTTCTCAAAGGTAAAGCGTGGCATCTTGACGATGACGTAGTCGAGGGACGGCTCCTCAAGCGCAGTGGTCGCGCCACCGGTCATGTCGTTGGCAATCTCGTCGAGCGTGTAGCCAATAGCTAGTCGGGTTGCCACCTTTGCAATCGGGTAGCCGGTCGCCTTCGACGCAAGTGCAGACGAACGCGACACGCGCGGGTTCATCTCGATCGTGATCATGCGGCCGTCTTTGGGGTTGATGGCGAACTGGATATTGCAGCCACCGGTCCTGACACCGACTTCACGGATGATGGCCTTGCCTTGTTCGATCATCTTGGTGACCTCGGGCTCGGTCATCGTCAACACCGGCGCCACCGTGACAGAGTCGCCCGTGTGGACACCCATGGCATCCACGTTCTCAATCGTCGCAACCGTAATGCAGTTGTCATCCGAGTCACGAATGAGCTCGAGCTCGATTTCTTTCCAACCGAGGATGGATTCTTCAATGAGCACGTTCGCTTCTGGCGATGCGGTCAAGCCGTCGCCGGCGATGCGGTGCAAGTCGTCCATGTCGTAGGCAAGGCCGGAACCGAGACCACCCATGGTGAACGACGGGCGCACGACGACTGGGAAGCCGAGCTCCGCGACGGTTTCTTCCACTTCTTCCATGGTGTAGCAGACACGGGAACGGGCGGACTCGCCGCCGATCTTTTCAACAATGTCCTTGAACTTTTGGCGGTCTTCGCCGCGCTCAATCGCGTCGATGTCTGCGCCGATGAGTTCAACGCCGTGCTTTTCCAGAATGCCAAGCCGGTCCAGCTTGATGGCCGTGTTGAGTGCAGTCTGACCACCGAGCGTCGGCAGAATCGCATCAACCGGGTGGCCTTGCTCAGCCTCGCGGGCGAGGATGCGGTCGATGTACTCCGGCTGGATCGGCTCTACGTACGTGTGGTCGGCGAACTCAGGGTCGGTCATGATCGTTGCCGGGTTCGAGTTCACCAGGGTGACGCGCAGGCCTTCTTCTTTGAGCACGCGGCACGCCTGGGTGCCGGAATAGTCAAACTCGCACGCCTGTCCGATGACGATCGGCCCGGAGCCGATGACCAGGACGTGGTTGAGATCTTCTCGCTTCATAATGTTTCTCCTGGTCTTTCTTTTAAGCTTCTTGCTTTTCGACGATTACCTGCACGCGCACCGACTTACCCTCGTGCTGCGCCTGAGAGACGTGGCGGACCAGCCTGCGGGTGTCTACACCCCAGATGCCGGTAATGCCCTGCGCCTTCATTTCTTCTTCCAGGCTGTGCTTTGCTTCCTGGTTCGATGCGATGCGAGCGAGATCGCGGATCACCACGGCTTTTGCCGTGATTGCCGTACGTCCCTCCCCTGCTCCTTCACCTGTCCAGCCAACATTGCCGATGTGCGGTGTAGCGAACACCAGGATCTTGCCGTCGTTATCGGCAGAGCACATTTCGCGCTCGTAACCGAACATATCGATGATGCTCTTGAGATCGCCTTCAATGTCACCTTCCGGTGCTGCGCCGAAGACGAAGCCGGTGAATTTCTCGCCTGTGTCGAGGACGAGTTGTGCGCGGGTGCGCTGCTGCTGTGTTTGTGTCATGGGTTTAGGCCTTCTTTGCAGAGTAGGTTTGGGTGCCGCGCAGCCAGGTGCCAACTACGCGTGCGTTAAATTCGATGCCTTCGTAGGGAGTGTTCGACGCCTTCGACGCCATATCCTTGCCCTTTGCGGTCCAGGTGTCCTGTGGATCAATCAAGGTGAGGTTTGCTGGCTCGCCAACCGCGATCGGACGGCCCTGGTCCTCAAGCCGCAGAATTTCGGCAGGGCGCTCGCTCATGACCTTGGCCACGAAGCGCCAGTCAGCAAGACCCGATTCGACGAAGACTCGGTGCACGATCGCCATGGACGTTTCTAGGCCGAGCATGCCTGGCTTGGCGTGCTCGAACTCCACGCACTTGTCTTCAGATCCGTGAGGAGCGTGGTCGGTGGCGATGACGTCCACGGTGCCGTCGAGAAGCGCTTGCTTGAGCGCTTCAGCGTCGCGCTTTTCGCGCAGCGGCGGGTTGACGCGGAACAGGCCGTCGTAGGTGGACAGCATTTCGTCGGTAAGCAGCAGGTGGTGCGGGGTGACCTCTGCCGTAACGTTGATGCCCTGCGCTTTGGCGAACCGAAGCAGCTCGACCGTGCCTTCGGTCGACGCGTGGCAGAGGTGGTAACGACCACCGTAGTCACGAGTCATGATCGCGTCGCGTGCGACGATGGATTCCTCCGCGACACGCGGCCAACCTCGAAGCCCCAGGCGCGCTGCCTGCTCGCCTTCGTGGGCTACAGCGCCCTCGGTCATGCGGTGGTCTTCCGCATGCTGGGCAAGAATCACGTCGTGTGCCTTGGCGTATTCGATAGCGCGGCGCATGAGCTGCGGGTCGTTGACGCACTTGCCATCGTCGGAAAACATGCGCACACCGCTGCGGGCCATCAGACCGATCTCGGTGAGCGTCTTGCCCTCGAGTCCCTTGGTAATCGAGCCCACCGGGTAGACATCGCATTTACCGTACGTCTGGCCCTTCTCCCAGACCGCCTCGGCGAGGAACGGCTGGTCGATCACCGGGTTGGTATTCGCCATGGTGAATACAGCGGTGAAGCCTCCCTTGGCGGCAGCATCCGAGCCGGTAGCGATGGTTTCGGTGTCCTCGCGGCCCGGCTCACGCAGGTGCACGTGCATATCGACGAGACCAGGAAGCAACACGTTGCCACCACAGTCGATGGTTTCATCAGCATCGTCAAACGGGTTGTCCCCAATGGAGTCGATGACACCGTCTTCCACGTCAATGAGAATGCTGGTCACGTCCTCGCCATATGGACGAACGTTGTTGAGTGCAAGCTTGGTCACTTGATCGCTCCTTCTTCGCCGCCAGTGCCGGCGAGCAGTGTGAACAACACGGCCATGCGGGTGTACACGCCGTTAGAGACCTGGCCAAGGACGACAGCATTGTCGCGATCAGCCACGTCGTAGTTAATTTCCATGCCACGCAGCATCGGACCCGGGTGCATGATCAACGCCGAATCCTTCATGCGGTCGGCTCGATCAACGCTCAAGCCGTACAAGGTGGCGTACTCGCGGTGCGACGGGAAGAACCCGCCGTTCATGCGCTCGGCCTGCACGCGCAGCATCATCACGACATCTGCGTGCTCAATCTCGGCATCGAAGTCATACGAGACACGTGCCGGCCAGAACTCCACACCGGTAGGCAGCAGCGTCGGCGGCGCAACCAACACAACCTCTGCGCCCAAGATGTGCAGCAGGTCCACGTTCGAGCGAGCAACACGGGAGTGCAAAATATCGCCGACGATCAGGACGCGCTTTCCAGCGACATCGCCAATGTGCTGGCGCATGGTCACCGCATCCAGCAAAGCCTGTGTCGGGTGCTGGTGCTGGCCGTCACCTGCGTTCACGATGCTTGTATTCGGCAACCACTTGGCCAGAAGCTGTGCCGCACCCGAAGCAAGGTGGCGCATGATGATCGCGTCTGCACCGATTGCCTCCAAGGTTGCAGCGGTGTCTTTGAGCGATTCACCCTTCTTCACCGAAGATGAAGACGCAGACAGATTGATCACATCGGCGCTCATCCACTTGCCCGCTGTCTCAAACGACGAGCGGGTACGCGTCGAGTTCTCGTAGAACAACGTCATCACAGTGCGACCACGCAGGGTCGGAAGCTTCTTGATCTCACGACCATCCAGAGCTTCCCGGAAGCGGTCCGCTTCATCCATCAGCTCGATGATCTCTTCGCGGCTGAGATCTGCAATATCGATGAGGTGCCTCATTTACGCCTCCCGTTCCAGGGTCACGCGATCTTCACCGTCGAGCTGGGCGATCGCGACAGTGACATCTTCGTCCTTCGATGTGGGGATGTTCTTGCCTACGTAATCCGCGCGGATTGGCAGTTCCCGGTGGCCACGATCGACCAGCACTGCGAGCTGGATCGCGGCTGGCCTACCGATGTCGCGCAGCGAATCAAGGGCGGCGCGAATGGTTCGGCCGGAGTACAAGACATCGTCGACAAGCACGACAATTGCCCCGTCGATGTCGACCGGAATGTGGGTTGGGCGCAGTGCCCGATGTGGCTTGTCGCGGAGATCGTCGCGGTACAAAGTGACGTCGAGACTGCCTACTGGCACGCTCACGCCTGAAAATTCTTCAACCGCTTCCGCAATACGCTGCGCTAACGGAACACCACCGGACGGGATCCCCAGCAGAATGACCTGCGGTCCGTCGCTGTCGTCCAGCGTTGTCTTCTCGATGATCTGGTGCGCGATGCGTGCAACAGTGCGACCGACGTCCTGAGCGTTCAGCAGCTCAACCGTCGACCGTTCGTTTCCACTCATCGAACCTCCTTCCCCGCCTCTCTGTGCGGCATTTAAAGGAAATATCGACGCGGTCCCGCCTATCGGGGCCGTGTGAAGTCTCGGAGACTGCGCTTCACATTAGCACCAGCACCGCGCCATCGCGAGGAGTTTCACCCAGATGGGTATTCTCGCAAGTGTGACTACAGAAGAGACTGAAGCCATCCAGCCCAACGAGCACCCAGAACGCAACGTTCCGGAACCGGTGACTACCGAAGCAATCGCCGCGATTTTTGAGGAAGAAAACCTTGAATACCGCGTCGAAGATCAAGCCGTGCGCTCTGGTTTTATCAACGCAGCAATCGTCATTGCCCTCGACGGCGATCACCTCATCTTCGAGGCCCTGTGGCGTGGCGAGTTTCCCCGCGATAGCGCATCGCAGGTGCTGTTTGCCTGCAACGAGCACAACCAGACGCATTTTGCACCGACCCTGCGTTTCTTCGAACGCGGTGAGGACAACCTGGCTGTGAGCGCCATTCGCTCGATGAACATCGCCGATGGAGCCTCATTCAACCAGCTCGGCTCTTTCATTGTGACGTCTATCGACGCCACGCTTCAGGCATTCGACTACCTCAAAACCACTTTCCCGACCGTCGTGAACTGGGAGGAACCGCAGCAGTGAGCACCGCAACTCAAGTAACCATCGACCGCGTCATCGAAACGATGGCGAAGCAGGGCATCGAAGTTTCCGACGACCCGTCTGGCCGCGCAGGCCACGCCCATTACAAGGGATTCAACCTGCTGTTTGTCCTGTTGGACTCAGTGTTGATCCTGCGTGCGGACTCGGTTACCGACACCCCGTCCGACACGCCCGATGCCACCTTGTACCTGGCCGCAAACCAGGTCAACAGCTCGTACCTCGACGCGCGTGCGCTCGTGGTCAACCGCACCGAGACGATCGTTGTGCGCACCGAATCGGAAATCGCGATCGGCGCAGGGCTAAGCGACGAGCAACTCGCGTCCTCGCTCAAGGCCGCTGTTGCTGGTGTGTTGGAAACCCAAGATGCCATGCAGGTGCTGGTGGGCGAGATCAAGCGCACCGCTGAGGAAGCAAGCGCAGCGCAGAACGATACCGAGGAGAGCTAAGCGGTTTTCTCACCGCTTAGGTCGCCCTTCTCCCCTATTTACGCCTGCTCATCAAAACGCCTCCAACGATGAGGCACGCGATTGCCAAGCCGAGAGCATTGCGGACTTCAGCTCCCGTCGAGGCCAGCGAACCTCCTCGTTGTTCATCAGAGACACGAGGGCTTTGCGCGGTACCTTCTCCGGTCCCCCGCGCCACCTTCTGTGTGCTGCCGACGGCTGCGCCTTGCGCAACCGCCGAGCTTGCACGCGACCGCTGCGTCGTGGGGGTCGTGAGGCTCGTAGGGGTTTTCTGTTTCGAGCCCGTTGATGATGCCGCAGTCCGTGACGCGGACGCAGTCACCGTCGCAGACGCAGTTGGCCGAGCGGTTGCCTGTTGACTCTCTCGCACAGTGCTCGTTGGGCTGGTGCTCGTTGGGCTGGTAGGCGTTGGCAAGCCACTGGCCGATGTCGAGCCGCTGGCCGATGGCGACGCCTGAGGCACGTCGTTCCTGCTGGAAATCTGCGTGTCATCGCCAACGAGATACGTCACCGTTGACCATTCCGTCACAGGTTCGCCGCTAAGCGAAACGGTACGCATCTCAATGTCATAGACGCCGGGCTGCGTAAAGATCCAGTCTGCGTGCACGTGGAAATTGCCCGGTGTGACTCCCGTGATGGTGTGCGTTTGGGAATCATCGGCCAACGTCGCAGGCGGCACGCCGATAGTTGGCAGGTGCCCCGCCCACCAACGTCCACCTGTTGGCGCAGTTTTCGGGCGCACTTCAATGTTGACACCATCTGGGTAAGTCTCCGCTACTTTCATCGTGTCCCACCCGGGCCAGACGGCGTCGTGAAGCTGCCCGAGCGGAAGGTGATACACCGTGTCACCTTCCTGGAGGAATCCGACATTCGTTGCAACCCGTGCAGTGCGTTGATCGACTGTGATCTTTCGAGCATCGAACACACGCAGTGCAACCGATTCGGGAATGTGATGGGTACTTCCTTCGTGGACGAAGAAGCCAGTCTTGCCGTCGATAACCTTTGGGCCAAAATCAACATGGCCTGTGGTGATCTCGACCGGCGTAGTCTCAGCTGGAGGTTCTGAGGACGGCAGGGTCGTCGCCTGGGCAGACGTAGTCGGTGCTGCCGTTGGTGCCGTTGTCTGTGCCGGCGTTGGTGCCGGTGCCGTTGTCGCGACCGTCGTGTCGGGCCCGGTCGTGTCGGGCACCGTCGGCGGAACAAACTCCCCGTCGGCTGCTACCACGAACCGCAGAATTTCCTGCTTTGATGTGGATCCTCCAACCTCGGCGACGGACACTCCGATTTCATAGCTGCCTGGCTTATTAAAGGCCCAGGAAACATGCATGTGTTCTGGACCGTCGGTGGTGTACGCACGGGTTGCGTCGTTGCCTGCAAGACGCATGCTCGGATCTGTCTGATCACCGCGAAACGCGATCCAGTTACCGCCCCGTGGTGCAGATACAGGTGTCAGCGTGAAGGTGTAGTTCTTCCCTGTCTCACCGAAAGCATGCTCTGTGCTTAAGCCAGGCCAGACAACTCCACGGCGCTGTGTTTCTGGGAGAATATATGCGACCTCCCCTGCTTTTGCGAAGCCTTCGATATCGTCATCCAGCACTGTCCCGACCTGTTTCGGCACGGTGAAAGCAACGCTGGATGGCGAGCGCCACACCGCACCCTTGTCGTAAAGATTCGTCTCGTCTTTCACGCGCAGGTGAAGTGTGCCTGACTCGTAGAGCGGTGCAATATCGACGTGCCCGGAGTGCAGGTTGAGCACTTTCTCCTGCGCTGGAGTGGGCGTCGACGATGGTGAGGGTTCCGCCGAAGGCGCCGGTGAAGGCGCCGGTGAAGACGGCTGCGGCGACGGCGCTTCAGAGGTTGCAGTCGGTGCTGCAGGTGGCGTTGCAGGTGCTTCACCCAACGTCACTGTGGTCTCGGGAATCGGCGAGTAATCAGCCTCCTGCAGGTGGTTAAACAAAGCTGCGTCAGTGGCGTTCGATCGCGCTTCGGGCACAATCTTGAGGATCAATTGATGCCCAGGACGGCGGCAACCGTCAACGAGTTGTTTGCTGGTTCGGCCGCCAGGAGCTGAGGTGAATTCAATTTCGCAATCGGCGATAGCGTGTTCTGGCAATTCAGTCAACGGGTCACCGTCGATGCGGTAGAAACCACCGGAGACACGAAGCGTGGTGCGATCATCAGCTGGGCGCACCGTGATGTCGATGTTGCGGTCGTCCTCGCCGTAGACCTCTCCAGTAGACACCACGACATCTGGACTGGTGATGTTGAACGGCTCGGTTTCAAAAGGCGCGATGTCATCCATCTGCGGGGTTGGAAGCTCCTCAGCGCGCTCGCTTGTCGACGACGCCACCGCCCCAGTCCTAAACGTCAACGGCGCAGAAATCCAACGTGGCGACGGCGATCCAGATACAGGAATGTAGACCGCCTGGAAGTCGGAAAACTCTTCGCCGATCATCTCATCCCACGAGGCCTTGCCGCCGACTACTTCCCGTTCCGCAAGGTAGAAACCGTTGATAAGGAACACGACATGCCCAGCATCTTTCGGGTTACCGGTATCAAACGCCAAATTGGTCAGGATCCCCTCCTGTGCGCCCTTGGTCTCTCCTTGTGCAGGGCGCATCTGGAACGTTGGGGAACCTGTCCCCGACGTGTTTGCCTGACTATAGGCTCGGGGCAAATCGTTGATTGTGCGGTCAGCCGGGTTCGTACCGCCGACCTGCCACACGAGTGTCTGGGGTTCCGAATGGATAAAGGAACCGTCTTTGAGACGGGCTGTCGCCCGATACGTCACCTCATAGCGCCCCGGTCGAGTGAAGGTCGTCGAGTTGTGAGTGTGGGTACCGGCGTTGACCCACGTTGCACGGAAACCTGGATCGTGGGACGACCAGAGCCGGTTAAGCGGATAGACCTCGTCGCTGTAGTTAAACAACTCCATCTTTCCGGGACCGTGGAAATCGACGATCTCCATATTGAAGGAAGCCGCACGGAAATCCTCTGTCGGCAAGTCAGCGGCCGCTCCGAAACCTGCCCAAATCGGCATGGTGTTCTTAGGGAAACCGTGCGCGGGCCCACCGAAGTACATCAGTTGCTCGTCGTACGGGTCGAGGAAATCGAATCGGGGATCGTCGGGAACACGCCAGGCGTAGGCACCTAGGCCGCCGTCCACGCGTCCCCTACTCACCCAGTTCACGGTGTCCTCAATGGGCAGGTAGCCCGCACTATTGGACATGAGGCGAAACGTTCCATCCTCCCACACAGCGTGGGGTGAGTCGACGTGTGTTTGGGTTCGCACAACCGGCTGTGAGGCTTCACTCCACGACAACGGTGCACACAGCACCGTGAGCGCTACCGCGGATAACAGCGCCACAAAGCTCTTCCGAGGATGCACGTCTTTTAGATCGCCCATAGCGGAAGTAGTACGGCGGGGCATGGCCGCTCCTTAAGGTTACTGAAAATGATTGTCGTTAGTAACCTTACAGGTGTCTGGGCACAGCCGAGGAAGAACCGAAGAAAAACAAAACCGTTGCCAGCAGGTTCATTCCCTAATGAGGAAAACCTGCTGGCAACGGCCTATCTGGGTTTGAGCGAGTTGGATTACTCGGAGGCGTCATCCTCCGACGTTTCCGCCACGCCTACGCCACCGTCCTGGTCTGCGGACTGGTCGGTATCTTCGGCGTCTTCTTCGCTATCAGGCGACACGAAGAACGGCGAATTCGGATCAACGGACGATGCAATCCGATCCAACACAGCGTTGATGTAAGGCGCAGCCTTGGCGCCCGAGTACTCAGAAGCCATCTCGACAGCTTCCTTGATCGAGATTGGCGCATCGACTTCGTCGTTAAACAAAATCTCCCAGGCGGCCACACGCAGGATCTGACGGTCGACGGCTGGCAAGCGAAACAGCTCCCAGTCCTCGCTGAGTGAGCGCTCGATCGCGTCATCCAAATCGTCGAGCTTTTCAGCAGCGCCTGCGACAATCTCGCGGGTGTAATCAGCAACCGGCGCAACTGCGTTCAACGGATTCCGCGAAAGCTCAGTGCGGTCCTCAACGATGGCAACCGGATCGATATCCCGTGTCTCCGCCTCGAACAGCATGTCTACCGCACGACGGCGCGCCCGGTAACGGGCGCCATGACGTTTGTAGTCGAGCATTAGTTGTTCACGCGAGAGAGGTACTCGCCAGTACGCGTGTCAACCTTGACCACGTTGCCGGTTTCCAGGAACAGCGGAACCTGGATCTCAGCACCAGTCTCCAGCGTTGCCGGCTTGGTACCACCGGTGGAACGGTCGCCCTGCAGACCCGGCTCGGTGTGCTCGATCTTGAGGTCCACAGAGATCGGAAGCTCAGCGAAAAGTGCTTCACCCTCGTGGAAAGAAACCTGAACATGCATGTTCTCCAGCAGGAAGCGTGCTGCATCGCCGAACTTGTCGGCCGGCAGCTCGAACTGCTCGAAGGTCTTGTCGTCCATGACAACGTAGCTCGTGCCGTCGTTGTACAGGTAGGTCATATCGCGACGATCAACCGTCGCGGTCTCCACCTTCACACCTGCGTTCCACGTCTTCTCAACGGTCTTTCCGGAGACGACATCCTTAAGCTTGGTGCGCACGAATGCCGGTCCCTTACCGGGCTTGACATGCTGGAACTCAACGATCTGCTGCAGTTTGCCATCGACCTTCAGCACAAGACCGTTCTTAAAATCGGCGGTAGTTGCCATGGGTGGTACCTTCCTCGTAATTGTTTCGGAACGTGTACAAACACAGCAATGCTACAGCACCGTCAATTCCTTCGGGTACTTGGTGATAATCCGTGGCTTCCCTGATGTGATGATCAACGTGTCCTCGATACGCACACCGGTCTTGCCCGGAATGTAGATCCCCGGCTCAATGGTCAGGGTCATACCTTCCTTTAGGTCTCCCTTGCCGGTCTGTGCGGCAGACGGGGCTTCATGCACGTCCAGGCCGACACCGTGGCCAGTGGAGTGAACGAAGTACTCGCCGAAGCCTGCCTCTTCAATAACGTCGCGGCAGGCCTTGTCTACATCCACAAGTGCCGTTCCCGCCGTGGCTGCCTTCACGCCAGCAAGCTGGGATGCAAGCGTCACTTCGTAAATCTCGCGCTCCAACTGACCGATTTCCCCGATAGCAAACGTACGGGTCATATCGGAGTTGAACCCGAGGCGGTGCATACCGTAATCAATGGTCACCAAATCGCCTTCGGCGATAAGACGGTCGCCGGCCTGATGGTGTGGCTTCGAGGCGTTCGGGCCGGAGGCGACAATCGTGTCAAAACTTGGGCGTTCTGCACCAAGTCGACGCATGCGGTACTCAAGGTCAGCGGCAATGTCACGCTCAGAACGGCCTGCTCGCAATTCTCCTGCGGCGACGAGTTCCTCCAACGCCTGTGTGGCCAGCTCGGCAGCCTCAGTCAGACGGGTGAGTTCAAGGTTGTCCTTAAACAAGCGGATCCCTTCAATCACGCCAGAAACCGGCACAAGGGTTACGCCCTCCGGGCATGCATCCTCGAGGCGCTTGAGCTCCGCAACGGAAACGAAATCTGCCTCATAGCCCACCCGGTGGCCTTCGGTGACCTGCGACAACAACTCGGTTGCTGTCGCGCGAGCGATCGTCGCCTTGATATCCGGGACTTCTTCAGCAATCTGGGTGGTGTAACGACCGTCGGTCGCGATCTTCGCAGTACGGTCTTTCGACACCAGAAGCGCGCCGTTCGAGCCGGAGAAACCAGACAGGTAACGCACGTGGGTCAAATGGGTGACCAGCATGTCGTCGATACGCTGTGCCGCAAGTTGCGACGAGAGTTTCCTCCGACGAGTTTCAAAACGAGTATCGGCCAATGCCATCATTTCCTCCTTGCGAAGTAGTCCAACGCGAGCCGGTAGCCTTCCGTACCCAACCCCGCGATCACGCCTACGGCGATTGGCGAGAGGTACGAATGGTGCCTGAACGACTCGCGCGCGTGCACGTTCGAAATATGCACCTCAATAAAACCTTGGTGATCATTTAGTTCTACCAGCGCATCACGAAGCGCGACCGAGGTATGGGTAAAACCACCCGGGTTAATGATCACCGGCCAAGTGTTATCGGCCGCTTCATGCACCCAATCAATCAGTTGGCCCTCGTAGTTGGACTGGCGGCACTCCACTTCAACCCCAAGATCCGCTGCGTGATCGTGCAATTGCTTTTCGACGTCCGCCAGCGTGACCGTCCCATACACCTCCGGTTGGCGTTTGCCGAGTCGATTGAGGTTCGGACCATTGAGTACCAAGATTTTCATGTTCTACTCCGAAATCTTTGCGTACGCCGCGCGCATCTCTTCCACAGTTGCGTCCTCCAGGCGAGTGCAGGACCCAAGGCCGTCCAGGACTACAAATCGGATCTTGCCGTCGCGGTTCTTCTTGTCCAGAAGCATCGCCTCATGCAACTCTTCAAACGCACCGGCCTCGTAGCGCGTGGGAAGTCCCGCACCACTGATGACGGTCTCGTGGAGGGCGACCAGGTCATCGTCGATAAGCCCGCGCGCATGAGCAAGGTGTGCCACAAACATCATGCCCACCCCGACGGCATTGCCGTGGCGCCACATGTAATGCTCGCGACGTTCGATCGCATGGCCCAGAGTGTGGCCATAGTTAAGAATCTCGCGCAGCCCAGCTTCCTTGAGGTCCTCCCCCACGACCTTGGCTTTTACGCTGACAGAGCGCTCGACAAGCTCCGCCCAGTGATGCTCTGGGCCCTCCTGATAGAGCTCCAAAATCCGCGGGTCCGCAATAAAGCCCGTCTTTACCAACTCAGCAGAACCTGAAACAACCTCTTGCTCAGGCAGCGTTGCAATACGAGCGAGATCAATAAACACCGCATTCGGCTCGTGGAACGCACCGACGAGATTTTTACCTGCGGTCGTGTTGATGCCAGTCTTGCCGCCGACTGCCGCATCAACCATGGCGAGCAATGTCGTCGGCACATGCACAACCTTGATGCCGCGCATCCACGTGGCCGCGGCGAAACCGGCAAGATCTGTCACAGCGCCGCCACCCAAACCGACAACGGCGTCCTGGCGCGAGAACCCGTGCTCCCCCAACACGTCCCACAAGTGGGAAAGCACCGGAAGATCCTTTCCAGCCTCCGCATCGGGAACACATGCCAAGACCGGCGCCAGGCCCGCTTGCTCAAGCATGTGCTCAAGGTCCTCAGCAACGGCACGCAACGGTTCCTGGTGGACCACCAGCACACGGCGTGCGCCGGAATCCGCAAGGTGACCTGCTACGGCGTCAAGGTTATTGCTGCCAATATGAATGTCGTACGGACTTGGGCCCGTGACGGATACCACTGCCATTGTTTGCTCCTTCGCTTGACAGAACTGAAGCCTGACGGAAACTACTCGCCGTCGATGAAACCCAAAATCTCTGCGACAACACGCTGCGGTGGCCGCGCGTCCGTGCGGACGCGGAACGTGGCCACTTCGCGGTACAGCGGTTCACGTTGATCCATGAGGTCGCGGTAACGCTGCTCGCGATCATCACTGTCAAGCACTGGTCGAGTGGAATCCTGTGCTGTGCGGCGAATACCCTCTTCCGCGCTGACATCGATCCAAACAACAGTGTGGCGCTGCAGCAGCTGTCGCACTTCCTCGGTCACGATCGCACCGCCCCCGAGGCTGACTACCCCACCGGTGGCCAGAGCACGTGCCACAAACCCGACTTCGAGCTCACGGAAGGCATCCTCACCCAACTCGGCGTACACCTCGCCACACGCTTTGCCTTCAGCCTGTTCGATGAGCAGATCCGAATCCATGATCGGCAGGTTCAGCGCGCTAGCTATTCGACGACCAATCGTTGACTTACCTGACCCCGGCATACCGACGAGCACCACGCGAGGAGCCGTATGAACCGTCGCCGGACTTGTATTTGTTGACTCCTCGTTGCATGCCTCTACTGCCTGCAAATCAGTGAGCTCAGTCATCGGCATCCCTAACTTGATCAAACGCAAGACGTTGTGCGACGTACTCCTTGTACGACTCTACGTTGCGCTTCACCTCCTCAATCGTGTCTCCCCCGAATTTCTCAGAGACAGCCTGTGCCAGAACAAGCGCAACCATTGCCTCTGCAACGACACCACCAGCGGGCACGGCACAGACATCGGAGCGTTGGTGAATCCCCGTGGCAGCGTCGCCGGTGCTCATATCAACCGTCTTCAAGGCACGAGGGACAGTCGAGATGGGCTTCATCGCAGCGCGAACGCGCAACTGCTCCCCATTCGTCATGCCACCTTCGATACCGCCTGCACGGTTGGTCAGCCTCCGCACACCATCTTCGGTGCGCTCGATTTCGTCGTGTGCCTGCGATCCACGGCGACGCGCCTCCTCGAAACCGTCGCCGATTTCGACGCCTTTCACCGACTGGATACCCATCAGCGCGCCTGCCAACTGCGCATCCAAGCGTCGTTCGCCAGAAATGTGGGAGCCAAGGCCGATCGGCAGCCCATCCACAATGACCTCAACGATCCCGCCGAGCGTGTCGCCCGATTTCTTCGCAGCCTCAATAAACGCGACCATGTCCGCCTCGGCGTCCTTGTTAAACGCACGAACAGGGGAAGCATCAATTGCCTCAATATCGGCGAAGCTTGGCGATTCTCCTACGTACGGCACCGACTCCCCAATCGACACCACATGGGAAAACACCTCAACCCCGAGAACCTCACGCAGGTAGCTACGGGCAACCGTACCGGCTGCTACGCGGGCAGCAGTCTCTCGTGCAGAGGAACGCTCAAGCACAGGACGTGCAGAACCGAAACCGTATTTGATCATGCCGGCGAAATCGGCGTGCCCCGGACGCGGACGGGTCAACGACGCACCGCGACCAGAGCTCAACTCTTTTGCCACCTCAGGGTCAGAGGCATCAACCGGCTCAGCAGACATGATCGTGGTCCACTTCGGCCACTCGGTGTTGCCAATCTGGATAGCCACCGGGCTACCGATAGATGAGCCGTGCACGACGCCCGTCAGCAAAGTGAGCTCATCTGCCTCAAACTTCATTCGCGCGCCACGGCCATAACCGAGACGGCGACGAGCGAGCTGATGAGCAATTTCTTCTTTCAATACCGGCACCCCAGAAGGCATGCCCTCAACGAGGGCTACGAGGGCCTGGCCGTGCGATTCACCGGCTGTAGTCCAACGAAACATGGCGACATTCTCGCACAAGCAGCTGCGATAGATGTGCTTATACCCCGAAATACATTACGACGAGCCACGTTGTGGCAAGCATCGATGGACCATGTGCGACGGTTCGGCTGCGACTTAACCACGCCATTAAGACTGTGAGCAGGCCGGACACACCAATCGCAACGAGTACCGCCGGCAGTTTTCCGGAGATCACACACACCATCGCCAGCGGCAGCGCCAACTTAACGTCCCCACCACCGACCCCCTGAGGCGAAAACAGATAAAGCCCCGGCCACAGCAGTGCCCACAGCAACGTCGCCTCGCCAAGAAATGGCGCGAGAAGGCAAGCAATCAGCGCCACAATGGCCGGCGGCACTGTCAGCGCATTCGGCAGACGCCGAAACGCAACATCAAACACCATCAGGGCCGCTGTCCAGCAGGCAGCAACAGTGGCCCCCAAAACTCCCCCGAATTCCATATGGACAGCGTACCGAAGTTGAGTACTTCGAACCGCTCTGGCAAGCGAGCTGCTTCTTACGAGTTCGCGTGCCGCATCAGCGCGTCGCGCATCGCCTGTCGCGGTGCGTCCACACCGGTGAATTGCTCGAACTGAGCGTACGCCTGTCCGGCAAGCATCGACAGTCCACCAACGGTGCGGTAGCCGTTCGCTGCAGCCTCTACGGCGAGCCGCGTGGGCCACGGGTCGTAGATCACGTCAAACACCGGGGCGTGTGCAAGATCGGATGCCACGTAGTCAGCTGCCCCGGCGGGGACAGTCGAAATGACGAGGTCCGATGCGGACGTAATGTCCGCTAGAGGTGCCTCGAAATCCACGAAGTTAAGCACCATCCCCGCAGCAAGGTCTGTGTACTCCCCGCTGCGGTCAGTGCGGTTGACCACGGTTACCTCACGGACTCCGATATGCCGCAAGGCCCACATGACTGCGCGCGCTGTACCGCCCGCGCCAACGATAACGGCGTTAACCGGGGAATCGGGACCAAGTAGCTCCCCAATGGCAGCAATCACGCCCTCGCAGTCAGTGTTGTCGGCGCGCCAACGGTTGTCGTCGATACGCGTCAGCGTGTTTGCGGAGCCGATCTCACGTGCCCTGTCAGTGACTTCATCCGCCACCGCGAGAGCGGCAAACTTGCACGGCATGGTTACAGAAAAGCCCCGGAAACTCGGATCGGCGTTGCGGACGAGATCAGCCAAATCATCCGCAACACACTGTTGGCGCGAGTAATGCCACCCAGTGAGGTCCGCCGCCTCGTAACCCGCATTGTGAAGAACCGGCGATAAGGAGTGCTCGATCGGTGAACCGAGGACCGCTGCCCGATTCGTCACAGTCCCCGACACAGGTTTGGCTGAGTTCATGCTGCGCGACGACTCCATAACTAACGCTGCGAGTCCAGGATTCCCGACTCGATCGCGCGCTGCGTGTCATTGAGGTGCTGCTCGAACGTGTCGTTGAAGATGGTTGTGCCGTCCTTGTCCACGGTGACAAAGAACAGCCAGTTGCCGTCAGCTGGGTGCTCTACTGCATCGATCGCCTCAATGGACGGAGATGCAATCGGCGTTTGCGGCAGGCCATCCATTGCGTACGTGTTCCACGGAGTAACCCGCTTGCGGTCTTCATCTGTGGTTGCAACCTCAACGCTCGGCAACCCGTAGTTCACCGTGGAGTCGAATTCCAGTCGCATCGGCTCATCGAGACGGTTCAAGATGACGCGAGCGACCTTGTCAAACTCTCCGGCCGGCGCCTCACGCTCAACCAAAGACGCAGCGACAAGCAACTCGTACGGGCTCAAGCCAATCACTTGCGCGCGGTTGACAATGTCAGTTGCGTCATACTGCTTCGCAGAGCGCGTCACCAGATCCGAAAGAATATCCTCGGCGCTCGCGTGCGGGTCGATGATGTACTCACCAGGGGCAATGAGGCCCTCCAAACGCTTCGCGTCGCCAGCACGGGCAGCAACCGTTTCACGAGCCCACTCCGGCACACCGAGCTTCTCAGGATCACTGTTCGCCGCAGCGTTGTTCAGCTTCTCCACGTTGACACAATCCGGTGTTACCTCCTCGCCACAGGTAGCCGACTGGATCATCGAGAAAATACCGAACCGAGTCTGGCCGCCAACGACGTTGATATCCATCAACGTCGCACCTCCGTAAACCTGCAGAGGGGTGATGCGCTGCGCGGGATCAAGGAGTGCCTCAACCGCTGACTTCGCGCTCATTTTGCCCTGCAATCTGTAGAAGCCGGGCTGAATGTTTCCCGCATCAGGGTTATTCGCTGCCGCTGTTTGGAAAGCACCGTCGCTGGCAACAATGCCGCGCTCTTCAAGCTCGGGGCCGAGCGCTGACAGGCTCGATCCCTCCTTGATTTGAACGACCTGTTCCTCACCGTTGCCTGCACCCTCAAAGTCTGCCGAACCCGAAAGGTTGCGCAAGACGGCAATCCAAGCGACAAGGCCAATGATGAGCAAAATGGATGCGACTAGCACCGCGGTGCCTCGGGTACGCCGGCGTGCGGCTTCACGGGTAGACACGGTTAGTTCTCCTTGAGGTAGTTCAGTCGGCCGTCAAGCCACGATTGCAAAATCTCTACAGCAGCTGCTTGATCAATGACCGCACGGCCTGCTTTCTCATTCACACCAGACATCCGCAATGAATGCGTCGCAGCAACTGTGGTGAGACGCTCATCCGCCATCCGCACCGGCACATCGCTACGCCGGCGAATACGGAATGCGATTTCCTTCGCATGTTTCACGCTTTTTGATCCATTGCCTTGCAGATCACGAGGAAGCCCCACAATGACTTCGACTGCTTCATTCTCAGCGATGAGTTCCAATATCCGCTCGATATCTTGCCCATCGCGGTCCTTGAAGCCGGTCACTCTGTCAATCGTTTCGACCGGTGTTGCCAGGCGGGCATCCCGGTCGGAGCGGGCAACGCCAATGCGCACAGTGCCGACATCAATGCCAAGTCGGCGTCCCGCACCGGGGTCGTCGACCCCAGGGCGATCTGGCTCCACCTTCATCGCTGCTCCTTTCCGTGTCTGCTGGCCTGGTCTCAACCTAGCCGTTAGCTGTGCGTCTCGTCGGACGCGCATTCGGCGTGTCAGCGTCGAGTTTGTCCGCGAACGCGAGGCTTAGTCCCGGCGAAGCCAGTCACGCACAGCGGACAAAGCAGCAGGAATGCCTTCGGGCTTCGCACCAGAGCCCTGCGCAAGGTCAGGCTTTCCGCCACCCTTGCCATCGACGTACTCGCCAAGCACCTTGACCACATCGCCCGACTTGATGCCGTCTTCCACTGCAGCCTTTGTTGCTGCAACCGCCAGAGAAACCTTGTCGCCAACCTTCGAGGTCAGCACGATCAGCGCATCCTCGGACTGCAACTTGCCACGCAGGTCAGAAACAATCGTGCGCAGATCACCCGTGTTGATCCCGTCGGGCAGCTGCTTTGCGACGAGGCGACGCGCGCCGATGGTCTCTGCTTCCTCCGCAAGGCTTGCAGTGGAAGCCAACAGCTGCTGACGGTGCAGGTTTTCGATTTCCTTTTCAGCCGCACGCAGTCGCTCAGCAAGCTGGGCAATACGGTCCGGAAGATCTTCCGTCGGCGTCTTGAACTCCGCAGCCAGGCCAGAAGCCAGCGCTGCCTCCTTCGACAGGTACTTGAAGGAATCCATACCGGAGTACGCCTCGATACGGCGGGCTCCGGAACCGACCGAGGACTCGCCAAGCACGGCGACAGGGCCGATCTGAGAGGCGTGCTCCACGTGGGTACCGCCACAAAGCTCGACGGAGAACGGTCCGCCGATCTCGACGACGCGGACAACGTCGCCGTAGCTTTCGCCGAACAGCGCCATCGCACCCATGGCCTTCGCCTTGTCCAGCGTGGTCTCAATGGTGTTGACAGCAAAGTCTGCGTCGACAGCCTGGTTCGTGATCGTCGCAATCTCCTGCAGTTGTGCCTCGGTCAGCGCCTCGGTGTAGTTGAAGTCGAAGCGCAGATAACCCGGCTTGTTCAAGGAACCAGCCTGGACTGCTGTGGGGCCGAGCACCTCACGCAGCGCCGCGTGAATGAGGTGCGTTGCGGAGTGAGCCTGGCGGGCACCGTGGCGCCACGCACCGTCAACCTCAGCCGTGACCGTCGAGCCCAGATCCAGTCCACCGTTTTGGACTGTCGCCTTGTGCAGCCACAGTTTCTTGCCCACGCGCTGCACGTCATTGACGTTGAGGATCGTGTCCCCCATGACCAAGCGGCCACGATCGGCCATCTGACCACCCGATTCGGCGTACATCGGGGTGACGTCGAGGATGACCTCGACCTCGTCGCCCTGGGAAACCTCGCCAACTTTCTCACCGTCGCGCACGAGGCCAATGACCGTGCCGTCGTGAACCAACTGCTCGTAACCGACAAATTCCGTCGGGTTGTTATCAACCCATTCGCGGTACAGCGACTCGTCAACGTTGCGGTGCTTCTTCGCCTTGTTGTCGGCCTTCGCGCGCTCACGCTGTTCCTGCATCGCAGCGTTAAAGGCATCCATATCGACGTCCAGGCCGGCCTCGCGCGCCATCTCGACCGTCAGGTCGATCGGGAAGCCGTAGGTGTCATGCAGCTCAAAGGCCTGATCACCCGGCAGGACAGCAGCACCCGAAGCCTTCACTGCGGTTGCGGCTTCGTCGAAACGCGACGTGCCGGACTCCAGTGTCTTGGAGAACGCCCTTTCTTCCGCAACAGCAACACGCAAAATGCGCTCGCGGTTGTCCGCGATCTCCGGGAAGGACGGCGTCATGGTGTCCATGATCGTGTTCATGAACGTCTCCATAACCGGCTTCGTCGCACCCAACAGACGCGCGGAGCGGATGATGCGGCGAAGCAGACGGCGCAGGATGTAGCCGCGGCCCTCATTCGACGGGGTAACACCGTCGAGGATGATCATCATGCCGGTACGGGCATGGTCAGCGATCACGCGGAAGCGGACATCGTCTTCCTTGTTGCCGTCGTCGTACTTCGAACCGGTGAGCTCCACGGCTGCATCGATGACCGGACGCAGAAGGTCCGTCTCGTAGACGTTGTCTACTTCCTGCAGGATGCAGGCCACACGCTCAATGCCAAGACCGGTATCGATGTTCTTCTGTGGCAGCTCGCCGACAATCTCGAAGTTGCCCTTCTTATCACCTTCGCCGCGAATGGACTCCATGAACACGAGGTTCCAGATCTCCATGTAACGGTTGTCGTCGGCGATTGGGCCGCCTTCCTTGCCGTACTCCGGGCCCCGGTCGTAGTAGATCTCAGAACAAGGGCCACACGGACCGGGGATACCCATGGACCAGAAGTTATCCTCCATGCCCATGCGCTGAATACGCCCTTCCGGAACGCCAATCTTGTCGCGCCAGATTGCGGCCGCCTCGTCGTCGTCAAGGAAGACCGTAACCCAGAGACGCTCCGGATCAAGGCCATAGCCACCGTCAGCAACAGCACCCGTCAACAGGTTCCACGCGTGAGTAATGGCGCCTTCCTTGAAGTACTGACCAAACGAAAAGTTGCCAGCCATCTGGAAGAACGTGTTGTGGCGGGTGGTGATACCCACTTCCTCGATATCGAGGGTACGCACGCACTTCTGAATCGATGTCGCCGTGCCATTGGCAAAGTCTGGGGTCTGATCGCCCAAGAAGTACGGCTTGAACGGCACCATTCCTGCGTTGACGAACAGCAGCGTCGGATCGTCGAGAATCAGCGAGGCGCTCGGTACCGGGGTGTGCCCGGCCTCAACGAAATGGTTGGTAAACCGCTCTCGGATCTCATGGGTTTGCACGCTTCGGTGTCCTTTCAACTGCTCCGGAGTTTTTCCGCGCTTACTTTACCCGCGACTCCTCTACAGTTGGGCTACCGCCCGCGAACAAGTCGGCGTAACCGACCAATAAACTCGCTAATTCGGCGCTCCGCGCCGTGTTCCGTCGGCTCGTAATACACCGCTTCTTCCAGCCCATCCGGGATATATTGCTGCTCGACCACTCCCCGCGGGTCGTCATGCGGGTAGACATATCCAACCGCATTGCCCATCTGTTTTGCGCCCTCATAGTGGCCATCGCGCAAATGGGCCGGCACTGGAGGCACATGCCCCTCACGCACGTCCGCTAAAGCACGATCGATGGCCTTAATGACGGCAGGCGACTTCGGCGCCGTAGCCAGGTGAATTGTCGCCTGTGCTAGCGCAAGACGCCCTTCTGGCAGGCCGACAAACTGCACTGCATTCGCCGCAGCGGTAGCAGTCTGCAACGCAGTCGGATCTGCCATACCAATATCTTCCGAAGCGTGAATGACCAGACGTCGTGCGATAAACCTGGGGTCCTCCCCGGCCTCGATCATTCGCGCCAGATAATGCAGCGCTGCATCGACATCAGACCCGCGGATCGACTTGATAAAGGCGCTGACCACGTCGTAATGCTGATCGCCATCGCGGTCGTAGCGAACAATCGCACGATTGACGTTTTCACGCACAATCTCCAGCGTGATCGTGCCACCGCCAGAAACAGCTTCAGCGGCAGCTTCGAGGTACGTCAGCGCCCGACGCGCATCGCCTCCAGCGAGCAGAATGAGTTGTGCGCGGGCTTCGTCGTCAAGCAAAACCTGCCCCTGCAACCCCCGCTCATCTGCCAATGCGCGGTCGATGACTCCGCCAAGGTCTTCGTCGCTAAGCGACTCGAGCTTGAGCAGCAGCGAGCGCGACAACAACGGAGCAACAACGCTAAAACTCGGGTTCTCCGTCGTGGCGGCAACCAGCAACACTGTGCGATTTTCGACGGCCGCAAGCAGCGCATCCTGCTGCGTTTTAGAAAACCTGTGGACCTCGTCGATAAAGAGCACGGTTTTCTCACTGCGGATGAGGTCACGCCGCGCCTCGTCGATAACCGCGCGGACTTCTTTCACGCCGGAAGACAGCGCGGACAACGCCACAAAGTTCTGCCCCATCGTTTTTGCGATTAACGATGCAATCGTGGTCTTACCTGTCCCAGGCGGACCATACAAAATCACCGATGCTGCACCAGAGCCTTCGATGAGCCGACGCAGCGGCTTTCCCTCGCTGAGCAAATGCTTCTGCCCCGCTACCTCATCTAGGGACTGGGGGCGCATCCGTGCGGCCAGCGGTGCTGTCGAGCCAGCTTCAAAAAATGAGGTACCCCTATTCCCCGATGCTGCACCGGGAACGTCGTTGCTAGAAGCAGCCGCGAAAAGTTCTTCTTGGCCCATTGCCTTAACGCAACCGCCTTGCGACCTCGGACGCGAACTCAGCAACGACAACGTATGCGGGGTCTTTACCGCTACCCGCATAAGCTGCCAACGACTCGAACGTCTCGCGCAAATCACGTCGCACGAGAAGCTCATCTTCGGTCAATGGTTCTCCACCTCGCGGTCGAAGCACAACGCCAGCATTCTCTTCGGCGTCGTCGCCAATGGCTTCGGCTACCCCATCTACAAGATCAAAATCCTGAATATCACCTGCCGAAAGACCAGCAGCTTCAAGCTCTTTCTCAAATGTCGGATCATCCTGCAACAACGCGGCCATAGGCTTCGGTTCCAACATGGCGACGCTACTAAGCGCCCACCCCACCAGTGCACCCGTGATGCGCGCCTGCAACGTATCCGGATGCTGCACTCCTGGCCAAAGGTCAGAGACCTGTATCCGCCACGCATCGACGAACGCCTTGGTCGCTTCCTCGTTAAACGGCTGCGAAGCCAAATACACCGGGAACCGCGCAACTACGTAGGCAACATCGAATGAAACATCCCGAAAGCCCGCTGATTCATAATCAAGAAAGTGAAACGAGTTCCCAGACCGAATGACGTTATCTGGTGCCAGGTCAAACGGCGTAAAAGCACGCATACCGCCACGCAGCAGCCGGCGCTCGATGTTACGAGCCGTGAGAACGACCTCTTGAGGAATCTCAATTCCGGCCTCACGCATGATCCGCAACCCAACTCTGATCCGATGGGACAGCAACCGGTCCCTCAAACGTTGCAGCGGTGCAGCGTTGGGCCGTGAACGCGTCATCCGATGCAGTAAGACGTTAAACGCTTCCTCTTCATCGGCAGTACCTGCATGCATTCGGCCAAGTGCAGTGCCCAGGCTGCGCAACAGTGCGATGTGGTCCTCTTCGCTTGCAGTCTCAAGCGCTTCTGCGAGAGTTTCCCCATCACCGGAGTCGGTGATGATAATGATGCGTTGCTGCGTGTCGTAGCCCAACAACGCAGGGCCAGGCCTGGTCTTTTCACTTAAGGAAGTGGCGAATTGGTACGCGACAACCTCTCGAAGGTACGCCGCCTCTTCGAAGACAGACTCCGTTGGCGGCGCCTGCTTAATGATGACTGAGCGCTGCTGGAAAAACGGGTTCGTTTTAACACGAGCTCTCAACACGATCGAGGGACCGGAGCCATTAAGGCGTTCAACCTCAAACAACGACTGCTCACCGCCGTAACGGCGAGTGAGAATGTCTGTAGCGCTTGCAACGACTTGCTCGTCACTTACTTGCTCGGGCTGCATCCGGTCCCCTTTGTCGTGCGCCACCGCAGGAGCAGGTTCCTGCGGTGGCTGCATTCAATCGGCTACTTCGTGTCCGTTTCGCCGTCTGCCTTGTCTTCAACCTTCTTCGGCTTGAAGTCCACTCCAGTTTCCTTGCGCTGCTCAGCCGGAATTGGAGCAGGCGCGTCGGTAAGCGGGTCGACACCGCCGCCGGACTTCGGGAAAGCGATCACATCGCGGATCGATTCAAACCCACCGAGCAACGACACGATGCGGTCCCAGCCAAAGGCAATACCACCGTGCGGAGGAGCACCGAACTTGAACGCTTCGAGCAGGAAGCCGAACTTCTCTTCGGCCTCCTCATCGGTGATGCCCATGACCTCGAACACGCGCTTTTGGACATCGTGCTCATGGATACGGATGGAGCCGCCACCGATCTCGTTACCGTTGCACACAATGTCGTATGCGTAGGCGAGAGCCTCGCCCGGGTTCTGCTCGAAGTTGTCCAGGAACTCCGGCTTCGGAGAGGTAAACGCGTGGTGGACTGCGGTCCACTTGGAGTGGCCCAACGCGACATCACCTGATGCGGTTGCGTCTGCAGCAGGCTCGAACAGCGGTGCATCCACAACCCACGTGAACGCCCAATCGCCTTCCTTGATCAGGTCAAGCTTGCGCGCAATCTCACCGCGGGCTGCGCCAAGCAGTGCACGAGATGCCTTGGTTTCGCCTGCTGCGAAGAAGATGCAGTCACCCGGTTTCGCGCCGACGTGCGCAGCGATGCCAGCCTTTTCCTCGTCAGTGATGTTCTTCGCCACCGGACCGGTGAGCTCGCCGTCTTCCTGAATGAGAATGTAGGCCAGGCCCTTCGCACCGCGCTGCTTTGCCCACTCCTGCCATGCGTCAAGCTGACGACGAGGCTGGGATGCGCCACCTTCCATCACAACAGCACCCACGTACTCGGCCTTGAATACGCGGAAGGTGGTGTCCTTGAAGAAGTCGGTGCACTCGACCAATGGAATGTCGAAGCGCAGGTCCGGCTTGTCGGAGCCGTACTTCTCCATCGCTTCCTTGTAGGTCATGCGCGGAATCGGCGTCTGAATGTCGTAGCCGATCAGCTTCCAAAGCTCGACGAGGATTTCCTCGGCCAGCTCGATGATGTCGTCCTGATCAACGAAGGATGCCTCGACATCGAGCTGGGTGAACTCAGGCTGACGGTCTGCGCGGAAGTCTTCATCGCGGTAGCAGCGTGCCAACTGGTAGTAGCGTTCCATGCCCGCGACCATCAGCAGCTGCTTAAAGAGCTGCGGCGACTGCGGCAGCGCATACCAAGAACCTGGCTTCAAACGTGCAGGAACAAGGAAGTCACGTGCGCCTTCCGGGGTCGAACGCGTCAGCGTAGGCGTTTCGATCTCGGTGAAGTCGTGGTTGTCCAAGACGCGACGGGCGGCTTGATTGGCCTTAGCACGGAGGCGAATTGCCTTAGCCTGACGCTCGCGGCGCAGGTCGAGGTAGCGGTACTTCAGACGTGCTTCCTCGCCAACTTCATTGGAGGATGCATCCTCGATCTGGAATGGCAGGGCTGCAGCCTTGTTCAGCACCTTCAGGTCAGTGACGTTGACCTCGATTTCACCGGATGCAAGGTTCGGGTTCGCAGAGCCTTCCGGGCGTGGCTCAACCACACCGGTGACCTGGATGACGAACTCGCTGCGCAGGTCGTGTGCAGCCTCCGCTACTTCGGACTCACGGAATACAACCTGAGCGAGACCAGAGCGGTCCCGCAGATCGATAAAGATGACCCCGCCATGGTCACGGCGGCGGGCCACCCAACCTGTGAGCGTGACGGTCTGACCGTCGAGTTCTTTGTTCAAGTTCCCCGCAAGGTGAGTGCGCAGCACGGTTTCTTCCACGTCCTTCCACGTGATGGCGAATCTAACCTGACAAAGTCTACCTACCCCGGCTGAGTGGTGCCTCGGCGAGGTCCGCCCCACACCACCCCAGTCGCTCGAGACACGATTTTTTGGCCCAACCGCGACACTCGGTAGGGATCTTTGGCACAATTCAGCCATGACATTTCGTGGTGATTACGCGCAGGGTCAGGGCGGCAACGTCAGGACAAGCTCCGGCTCCGGTCGCGGTGGCGGCGGGGTCAGCCCCGGCGCAATGGCAATTCTTCCGATGCTGCTTCGCGGCGGTGGCGGAGGGACTGTCATCTTGATATTGCTCGCGGTGCTGTACTTCAGCGGTGCGTTAGATGGACTCCTTGGCGGCGGGAGCAATTCTCAATCCCAGTCTGAGTCGCAGGGTGACTACTCACTCGAGCATTGCAACGAACAAGGATCCTCGAACACCTACGACGATTGCCGCGCGGCGGCAACCTTCGGGTCTGCCCAACAGATTTGGAGCGAAGTACTCCCCGCGCAGGCGAATGTCGAATTTGAGCCGGCAGATATGGTGCTTTTCCGCAACGATGTCACCACTGGCTGCGGCTACGCTACCTCCGATACCGGCCCGTTCTACTGCCCTCGCGATACCACCGCTTACCTTGACGTGAGCTTCTTTGAGCAGCTGGGCCAACTCGGCGGCGCGAACGGTCCGCTTACTCAGGAGTACGTAACTGCCCACGAGTACGGCCACCACATCCAGCATCTGGAAGGAACGTTGGGGCTGAGCGACTATAAGAACCCAGGCCAGGATTCTGCGGCTGTCGCAATTGAGCTGCAGGCGGACTGCTACGCCGGAATCTGGGCAAAACATGCTGCCGAGCAGGGCGTTTTGGAACCGATCACCGACGAACAGCTCGAGCAGGCACTGCAGACCGCCCGTTCGATTGGCGACGACAACATTCAACGACGCTCAGGCGGCGACGTCGACCCGGATGCGTGGACGCATGGCTCCTCTGAGCAGCGTATGGAAGCGTTTAATTCCGGGTACAACTCCGGACAAATGGCCGCCTGTGACACGCTGAACCGCGGTGTCTACAACTAAAAGGCACCGTTCGCTTATGTCCAAGTCCGCACCGAATCGCGCTATCCCGTTCCTCGCCGCGTTCAATTCGATCGAGTCTCATTTGCGCAGCGAATTGGATGCCAAACGATCCGATTCGTTTACGTGGATGGTGGGCCTCGCCGCAAAGAAAGGGATTCTTGCTCGCGACCAGGCCGAGACCTTGCGTGAGTTTGCGGATCTGCGCAACGCGATTAGCCATGGGGAGTACGACAATCTCCGCCCGATTGCAGAGCCGCTCCCCGAGACGGTTCAAACAATCGAGCATTTGCGCGACGCGATACTCTCCCCACCTTTGGCCCTTGAGGTGGTCCCACACCAGAAGGTGGTGACGTTTACGCCGGAGACGGACATTCATGAGCCATTGAAGACAATCGCGACACAGGGACTAACGCAATTCCCGATCTACGACGAAGGAAAGTGCGTCGGGCTGCTCACCACGAATGCAATCGCGCGCTGGGTGGCGGCGGAACTAACAGATGATGACCGCATTCCCGCTACCACCGTTCGCGATGTGCTCACCCACAGTGGCAAACTC
Organism: Corynebacterium sp. HMSC11D10; assembly: GCF_001806995.1. Taxonomy (NCBI): domain Bacteria; kingdom Bacillati; phylum Actinomycetota; class Actinomycetes; order Mycobacteriales; family Corynebacteriaceae; genus Corynebacterium; species Corynebacterium sp. HMSC11D10. The sequence goes on along the minus strand of NZ_KV787053.1, from coordinate 68,608 downwards.
GACCACCCGGTGTTTCTTCCACGGACCGTAACCGCCGCACGTGCTGTTGATGCGTTGAGTACTCCATTGGAAACCGGCGCGGTGCCTCGCCTGGCCATCATTACCGAGCACGGCAAGGCAAACCAGCGGCCGATCTCGGTTTTGGGGGCAACCGACATCCCTGCACTATCTCAAGCGCAGTAGCGCATCCCGCTTATCGACGAGCCACAACCGGTTTCTGCGGTAGGATTCGCCGCATGTCAGCAAACTTTGTCAGTGTTGTCGACCTGTTCAGTATCGGCATCGGTCCATCCTCATCTCACACCGTTGGCCCGATGCGGGCCGCAATGACGTTTGTGGAGAAACTCGGGAAGGTACCGGCGAAGGTTGTCGTAGAGTTGCGTGGTTCCCTCGCCGCCACGGGAGTCGGCCACGGCACCGACCGTGCTGCGTTGCTCGGGCTGGTTGGGTACACCCCCACCACCACTTTTGCAGACATTGCTCCAAAACCTGGCGAGCCGATCCCTTCCACAGGCGTGATCGAAGGCCCGACAGGGCGCGTGGAGTACGAGCTTCGCTTCGACCCGGCACCGGTGGCCGAGCACCCGAACTGTCTCATCTTCGATGCGTGGGACACAGACGGCACCATGATCGCCGAACGCGAGGACTATTACTCTGTCGGCGGCGGCTTCATTCTGGATCGCTGGGAGATGGAAGCGCACCGACAAGAATCCGGTGTTGCATCCGCTCGTGAAATTGCGACGGTCCCCTACCCGTTTAACAATGGCGCAGAACTCATGGAGCAGTGCCGAACACATGGGATGACAATCGCAGAGATCATGCGTGCGAACGAGGAGTCGATCCACGGGGCGCAGCGACTCAACTCCCATTTGGATGCGGTGTGGGACGCCATGCAGGAATGCGTTGCGCATGGCCTGAAGACAGAGGGAATCCTTCCAGGCGGCTTGAACGTAAGGCGTCGCGCGAACCGTCTTCACCGTCTACTGACTGCAGAGTACGAAGCATCCACTGCCCGTGGGCTTGACGCTATGGAATGGGTGAACCTGTACGCGCTTGCCGTGAACGAAGAAAACGCGGCTCACGGCCAGGTGGTTACCGCGCCAACGAACGGCGCAGCCGGCATTATCCCTGCAGTTATGCATTACTGCCGCGACTTCACCGACGACTTCACTGCTGAGCGCGCCCGCGAATTTCTGCTTACGGCTGGTGCGATCGGGTCGATCATCAAGACCAACGCCTCGATTTCAGGCGCAGAAGTCGGCTGTCAGGGCGAGGTCGGTTCGGCTTCTTCGATGGCCGCTGCTGGCATGTGCGCAATCCTGGGCGGCACCCCTGAGCAGGTTGAAAACGCAGCTGAGATCGCGCTCGAGCACAACCTTGGCCTGACCTGCGATCCTGTGGGCGGTCTGGTCCAGGTTCCGTGCATCGAACGCAACGCAATTGGTGGCGTAAAGGCCATCAACGCGGCACGGTTGGCGAAGCTTGGAGATGGCACCAACATCGTCACCCTCGACGACGTGGTGGAGACCATGGCAGCCACCGGCCGCGACATGATGACTCAGTACAAGGAAACGTCCATGGGTGGCCTCGCAGTCCAGCTCGGCCTGCCCGTGAACATTACTGAGTGCTGATTGCCTGCGCGACCGCTTCAGCGGAAAGCGCAACGGCCTCCTGTGAGTGCTCGGCGAGGTTCTTGACTGCAACCTCGCCTGCCTCCAGCTCACGCTCGCCGAGCACCAGCGCGAAGCGTGCGCCCGCGCGGTCAGCACCCTTCATTGAGCCCTTGAGCCCGCGGTGGCCGTAAGCCATGTCGGCGCTGATACCGGCCGCGCGGAGTTCGTCGACAAGCTTGCTCATCTTCACTCGTGCTTCGTCGCCAATCGCGATACCGAACACATCGACACGGTGGGCTGCTGCTTCAAGCTCGACGCGTTCAGCTTCGAGGGCGAGTACCGCGCGATCAACGCCGAGACCGTAGCCGATGCCGGAGAGGTCCGGGCCGCCAATCTGGGCCATCAGGCCGTCGTATCGTCCACCGCCACCGATGCCGGACTGTGCGCCGAGGCCATCGTGGACGAACTCGAAGGTGGTCTTGGTGTAGTAGTCCAAACCACGAACCATGCGTGGGTTAATGACGTACGGCACGCCGAAGTCATCCAGCGCTGCGGTGACGGCCTCGAAGTGGGCACGGCATTCGTCGCAAAGGTGATCCAGCATCAACGGCGCATCGGCGGTCATCTCTCGGACCGCCTCACGCTTGTCGTCGAGCACTCGAAGTGGGTTGATCTCAGCACGGTGGCGAGTTTCCTCGTCGAGTGGGAGATCAAACAGGAACTTCTGCAGCTTCTCGCGGTAGGCCGGGCGGCAATTCTTGTCGCCGAGGCTGGTGATCTCCAGACGGAAACCGCTCAGGCCGATCGCACGGTAGCTGCGGTCTGCCAAGGCGATCACCTCGGCGTCGAGCAGCGGATCGTCGACACCAATGGCTTCCACGCCCACCTGCTGCAGCTGACGGTAGCGTCCGGCCTGCGGGCGCTCATAGCGGAAGAACGGTCCGTAGTAGTTGAGCTTCACGGGCAGGTAACCGCGGTCCATGTTGTGCTCGATGAAGGAGCGCATGACGCCGGCGGTGCCCTCGGGACGCAGCGTTACCGAACGGCCACCGCGGTCCTCGAAGGTGTACATCTCCTTGCTCACTACGTCAGTAGATTCACCGACGCCGCGGGCAAACAAGGTGGTGTCTTCGAACACCGGCAGCTCAATGTGTTGGTAGCCAGCGATCCGTGCCTGGCGCGCGAACTCGTCGCGGACATGGATGAACGCACTCGAGGCGGGCGGCACATAATCGGGCACGCCTTTCGGTGCGGAAAGTTTTTGGAACTGCTCGGCTTGATTCTCACTCACGAGGCCTTAGTCTAACCAACCTCTCCCCTGTGCGGGCGCACTTGTCGCTGTGGTCTTTCCACCGCTGTTGCGATTAGCCCTGCTAGGCTTTTGCACCGTTCAATGCGCGCGTGCTTTTCGACGACATCACGCACGCGCTTTCCCCGATACTCGAAGAGGTGCATCGCCAGTGGCTAGCAACGAACAGCGTGGCAAAGAGGCCCTGTCCAATCTGGAACGGGAACTCGATTCCCGCGACCGCAAGGAAAAGTCCCGCCCGTGGTCTGTCGCAGCGCTTTCCGCCGTTGCCATCGCGCTGATTGGTGGCGGCATCTACGTCGCAGCCAACCAGGGCGACGAGGACAATCTAGCAACTGACGATACCTCCGCCGCTTCGGAGACTGACAACGCGGAACAGGAAGAATTCGACGCTTCCACCTTCGCGCCGATTGCTACGAAGCGCGAGAAGGCCTTGCCGGCTACCGTCTCGTGCACCTATGAAAACGAGGACGGCGCTGAGCTGCGCGCTGGCACCCCGCCGACCGAGAACGTGTCCACCGAAGGCACCGTCACCGTCGAGCTCGAGACCAACCAGGGTCCGATCGGTATGACGCTCGATCGCGCAGCTTCCCCGTGCACGGTCAACGCCATCGAGTACCTGACCTCCGAGGGATACTTCAACGACACGGTCTGCCACCGTCTGACCACTGCCGACGGGCTGAAGGTGCTGCAGTGTGGCGACCCGGATGGCACCGGTGCGGGTGGCCCTGGCTTCCAGTTCGCCAACGAGCTTCCCACTGACGAGGCACTCGACGGCATTGACACCGAAGGTCTCGACCTACCAGCCGATATGGATGAGGCAACCAAAAACCAAACCCTGCAGATGATGCTGCAAAACGAGCCTAAGCGCTATGACCGTGGCACGATCGCCATGGCTAACGCCGGCGCGGACACCAACGGCTCCCAGTTCTTCCTTAACTACGGCGACTCGGTCCTGCCGCCGCTGTACACCTACTTCGGCACGATTGACGACGAGGGCCTTGCCACCCTGGACAAGATCGCCGAAAAGGGCGTTGAAGGCGGCGGGACTGACGGCGCACCGGCCGAGGAAGTGCGTATCACCGCAGCAAGCGTGAAGTAGCACTCACATACATATCGCTATTGCACGCAACCCTCGCAGGCGATAGCATCCTGCAGAGATTCCGTTTCAAACCTTTTCAGTGAGGACCCTCATGAAGACCCGCACCAGCCTTATCGCCGCCGCTACCGTCACCGCAGTCGCCTTCACCGGTGCAGGTGTTGCTCAGGCTGCGCCGACTGTCGTCGGCGATAACACCACGAACACCACCAACAATGGTGGATCGTCCTCCAACGAAGAGGGCTCCTCCTCCCGCGATATGAGCCCCTCTGAGATCCAGGATTGGCTCGCCGTTGTCACCGCGATCATTGGCATCCTGAGCCAGGTGGCTACGGTTGCCATGAAGTTCATGCGCTAAAACACGGCACTGCGAAAAGCGTCTCCGGTTTCTCGCCCGAGACGCTCTTCTGTTTCGTGGTCATTTCTCTCGCGCTGGGTCATGCAGGCCTATGAGTTCAAACGCAATCCATTCAATGTCTGCATACGAATCCGTCGTGACAAACGATGCACGCTGAGTGCTTAAGTCCAGCAGCAGCATCGAGGAGAATCCCCGCGTTGCACCGTTATGCCAGTACAGTTCGGTGCCTTTAATGTTCGCCCACGTAAATCGCGTACTGCGACGCTCAAGGATATGCATGGCGTACTTCGCCATGTCCGAGGTGGTCGAACGCAGGCCGCCGGATGGAGCTGTGCCGTCCATCTCCCAAGCTTGCACAGGTAGACCGAGTGCGGAGACTCCCCTGGGTCTATCCGGTCCGACTGTTCCAGGCAAAGCGACGTAAGTCTCCGTCATCCCCAACGGGTCGAGCACCCACTCTTTGATCAACGTCGGGTAGGTCGTGGTGGAAACCCTGGCCAGTAGAAACCCGAGCAAGTCGTGGCCGAGGTTAGAATATTCCTCCACGCCACGCTCTCGCAGTGTCGCTGACAGTGCCTGCTCGATGACATCCTCGGATGTGACTCCTACGTCAGGATTCAAGCCGAGAAGTGCTCGTGCAATGTTTCGCAGTCGTTGCTTGCCGGTTCGTGGCAAGCCCGAGGTGTGGTTCGCCAATTCAGCCAGCGTCACATCTGCTAATGCGTTACCTCGCACACGCTGCCCAAGCACATCTCCGACCGTTGTATCGGTGTCAACCAACCCCTTGGTAATGGCTTGCTCGAGCAGCTCGGCATTGAACGTCTTGGTTATCGAGGCAATCTCGAACTCGGTGTGCTCATCCGCCCCGAGCCCAGCAAAGTTGGCTTTCCCGTCTTCAACAACGCAAGCTGCAACATTACGAAGCGGATACGTATCCGCACTCGCTCGCATTGCCAATGAGGAAAGCAGTCGCACAAGAGACGCATCCCCTGTCAACTTTTGTGCAAGGGTGACCCGTTTGAACCGCATCGCAACCTTCCTATCAACGCAACGTTGAACAGGTCTCGAACGAGCTTAGGTTACGCAGTCACTCTGTAGACGTCGAACACACCTTCAATGTTGCGAATCTGATTCATGATCGAGCCGAGTTGTTTGATGTCTGACACCTCAATGGTCAGTCGGATCGTCGCCACTCGGTCCTCCCCTGCTTGAGACGACATCGCGAGGATTGGGAGTTTCGCCTCGGAGAGCACCCCGGTGGTCTCGGTAAGCAGACCATTGCGGTCGAGTGCTTCCAGCTGAATCGTCGCGCGTGACGCACTCTTGGTGCCACCGGGGGCGGACCATGACACTTCGACGAGACGCTCTGGCTCGTCGTTAAGTTTGGTCGCGTTCGTGCAGTCAGTCCGGTGCACGGAAACTCCCCCACCACGGGTGACAAACCCGAAGATGGCATCGCCGGGGACGGGTTGGCAGCATTTCGCCAACTTCGCCATCACATCCGGGCTGCCCTCAACCAGGATCGCAGGGCCGTCGCCGGTTGTTTGCGGGCGAACAAGTGCAGAAACAGGGGTACGCGCTGTGAGGGCGTCTACGGCGTCATCGTCGCCGCCGAACATGTCCATGAGCAAGTGCGCGACGTGCGCTGCAGACACTGTTCCCGCGCCGATAGCCGTATACAGCGCATCAACGTCCTGGTAGTGCAAACGCGTTGCTACCTGGCGCATCGACTCGTTGGTAAACAGCCTGTGCAACGGCAGCCCGCCACGCTGCACCTCAGCAGCCAGGGCATCGCGACCCGCGTCGAGCTGCTCCTCGCGACGTTCCTTGGCAAACCACTGTCGAATCTTCGCCTTCGCGCGCGGGGAGACAACAAAGTCCTGCCAATCGCGCGTCGGCCCAGCGTTTTGATCCTTTGAAGTGAAAATCTCCACCCTGTCGCCGGACTTCAGCTCGGTTTCTAGGGTGACCAACTTGCCGTTAACCTTCGCACCAATGCAGCGGTGGCCAACTTCAGTGTGCACGGCGTAGGCGAAATCGACCGGAGTAGAGCCTGCCGGCAAATCCACTACATCGCCCTTCGGAGTGAACGCGAAAATCTGCTGGCTTGTCAGGTCGTAACGCAACGAGTCCAAAAACTCATTCGGGTCCGCGGCTTCCTTCTGCCAGTCAAGCAACTGACGCATCCACGCCATCTGGTCGACCTCGGCCTGATCGCCCTTGTGGGAGCCCTTCGTCTCTTTGTAACGCCAGTGGGCAGCCACACCGTATTCGGCGTTGTAGTGCATCTCGTGTGTACGCACCTGCACTTCAAGGGGGCGACCGGTCGTCGTCATCACCGTCGTATGCAGCGACTGGTAGACACCGAAACGCGGGTTGGAAATGTAGTCCTTGAACCTGCCCGGCATCGGCGAATACAGCGAGTGGACCACACCAACAGCGGCGTAGCAGTCATACACCGTATCCACCAGAACACGGATACCGACCAGATCGAAGATCTCCGCGAAGTCGTGACCGCGCACAGCCATCTTCTGATAGATCGACCAGTAGTGCTTCGGACGGCCCATGACCTCAGCCTGGATGCCATTCGTGCTCAGCTCGCGCTGCAGATCGGTAGTGATCTCGCGCAGGGCACGGTCGCGTGACGGAGCGTGATCCGCCACAAGACGCACAATTTCCTCGTACTTCTTCGGCTGCAAAATAGCGAACGCGAGATCTTCTAGCTCCCACTTCACCGTCGCCATACCCAAGCGGTGCGCCAACGGTGCGATGACGTCGAGCGTCTCCTGCGCCTTCTTCGCCTGCTTCTCCGGCGGCAAGAAACGCATTGTGCGCATGTTGTGCAAGCGGTCCGCGACCTTAATCACCAGTACGCGAGGATCCTCGGACATAGCAACGATCATTTTGCGGATCGTTTCCGCTTCTGCGGCGGCGCCGAGCGCGACCTTGTCCAGTTTGGTCACGCCATTGACAAGTTTGGCCACTTCCGGGCCAAAATCGCGGGTGAGCTCATCAAGTGAGTAGTCGGTGTCCTCTACCGTGTCATGGAGCAGAGCCGCCACCAGCGTGGTGGTATCCATACCAATCTCGGCACAAATCGTTGCGACGGCGAGCGGGTGGGTGATGTAGGGATCACCTGACTTGCGGAATACACCCTCGTGCAACCGTTCTGCCGTTTCGTATGCAAATCCAAGCTGCTCTACGTCAGCCTTCGGGTGATACTTGTGGTGAATCGACAACAGCGGATCGAGCACCGGGTTCGTTCGCGGACGCCCACCTCCCGTAAGAGAGCGGGCCAACCTGGCGGAGACACTGCGCACGGTCGGGCCCGACCGTTTGACTGGTTTATCTGTCATGTCAGGACTCCTCCACTGTCAGCAGGTACTAAGTCTGTGATACTACCCGGCTAGTTTTCTTCTTTCCCCAAAACCACAAGCGGAGCGCCGTCGAGTCGCTCGCGCCCTCCAAGTCCCGGGACTTCCAAGACGACGACGTAGCCGGCAACTCGCCCGCCGGCGCGCTCAATCAAGTCGCGCGCCGCGATCAACGTCCCGCCGGTAGCCAGGACGTCGTCGACAAGCACAATGCTCTTGCCAGAGATATCCACCCCATTAGCGGGGATCTCCAGCGCAGCGGAGCTGTACTCCGTGGTGTACTCCTGGGTAATCACCGGTGGCGGCAACTTGCCCTTCTTGCGAATCGCAAGGATGCCGGTGCCCATCTCGTACGCCACAGCGGAGCCGAGCAAAAACCCTCGGGCATCAAGACCGCCGACGAGATCGGCGCCGAGCTCCTTGCTCGCCTCGGCCATCTCTGCAATGACCACGTTGAGCGCGGCTGGGTCGGCAAGCACCGGAGTCAGGTCCTCGAACAGCACTCCCGGCTCCGGAAAATCCGGAACGCGGCGAATCTTGTCCTGCAGTGCCTCAAGAGCGGAAGCGTAAGGCTGACCGCCATGCGGGCTGATCGACGGGGTGGGCGACATGATTTCGGATCGTCTCCTGGTCAGGTTTATCGGGTTTTTAGGGTCGGGAATTAAGCTTGGTCAGTTGGACCATCGGTCCATGTTCCAGCCAATGCCGGAAAGTCCTGTATACGGCACCACGTTGCGCACTGCATTATCGACGACGAAGGTTCGGGGTTGTGCGGCCAGCGGAATCGATGGCAGCGTCTTCCACAGATGCCCCTCCTGGGCACGCAACGCCCCCAGATCCTGGGCGCGATTGTTGGCCGCTGGGTACTCGCTCATCGGGTCAACGACTCGCAAGATAGCGTCGGCTTCGCCGTCATGCACGGATTCGTTGCGCCACTCGTCGTACTCCACGTGAGGCAGGTCAGCGAGCGTCTTCCCCTCGCCTGTGACGTCGACGATCGTAATTCCTGCTGGCTCGCAGGTGCGGCGCATCGATTCCACCATCGCGGCCCAACGCTCGTCCGGATACACGTAACCGATACGCAACGTGGAACCCCGAAGTGCGGAAGCTTCCTGGATATTCACGTCCAAAAACGGGGCAGCGATATCTGCCATACGCTGAGCCAACGGGTCGGTGTGCTGAATGACATGCAACGGTGCAACTGGCACTTCAACCCCCGCCTTCTCACTTGAAGCGGCGGCAACAGCGCGAGGATCGATGCAACGTGCAAGTGCCTTCCGGTGATCCGGATCCGCCCAAAAACCAACCTCCGGCAGGGTCAACATCTCGGTGAGCTCACCGATGGTGGTTTTCACATCCAGTCGATTGCCTTCTGCGTCCTCGTCGTACCACTGTGGTTGCAACTGCCGCAGGTCGCCGATCTTCATCGCCTTGGATGCTGCTAGCTCCGCAGAATCTACGGAACCAGGCCACACCACCATTGCTGCTGTCTGCGGAGCGTCCCCGTAGTAATGCTCATTAGCGACGAGCCGAACCTGGCCCTTCTCTCCTACCTCCGCAACCTTGAACGGGCCAAACGAGACTTGGAGTTCAGGATCGAACTCTTTGAGGTCAAACCCGTGGCGCCACACCTGCGCGATTGGTTTGAGTCGCTCCAGATCATCCGAGAGTAGATCAGCGACGAGGTCCTCGACAGATCGATTGGTCTTTGCAGCAACAGCATGTGCGGGAAGGACCGTGCCTGGTTCAAAAAGACCACGCCAGCGTGCACCACGGCCTTCCTTGAAGGTCACAGTGAACTCTTTCGATCCGGGTGTGCACGACAGCGAGTCCGTGTCGCCGAGCAAAGGCATATTCGAACCGAACGTCGCCGGGTATTGTCCGGCAGCAAACGTCAAAAGATAGTCAGCGCAGGTGACGGGAGTGCCGTCCGAAAACACTGCCGCTTCCGACAAGGTGTAAATCACCTTGCGCTGATCCCCCGGCAGCACCTGGGTTTTTACAAGGTCAGTGTTGGGGATCAACTGTCCGCTTGGACCAGGAACATACACCCCGGGGTACAGGCGACCGGACAACGATTGCGCTAAGTCTGTCGATCCTTCGAGGGATCCAGCGTTTGTGGTGCGCAGGTTGCTTGTTACCTGGTAACCGAAAAGTTTCGTGGACTCATCATCGTCGTTGTCTGAAGATGCGCACCCGGAAAGCACCAGCGCCGTTGCGGCCAACACAGCCGCAACCTTGCTGCCAATCGCCATTTTCGGTCTCATGAGTCCACGCACCACTAGGTTTCAGCCGCTTTCTTACGCGTTCGGACGCCAGGTGCTTGTCGAAGATGCACCCGTGTCTTCCACAGGTCGAATCGGAGTAGCCACGTGGCGCTTCTTCTCTTCGACCGGTTCCTCTTCAACTTCTTCGACCTGGCCACGGCTACGGAATGCCTCAACCGCAGCATTGTGGTCCTTGTGCTCCTGACGGCGGTTTACCAGGCTGACCAACATCGGAGTGGCCAAGAACAACGAGGAGATCACGCCTTGAATGACGCCAATGAGCTGGATGAGCGCAAGGTCCTTCAAAGTACCCACACCCAGCATCCATACCGCGACAATCATCAGTGCGATGATCGGCAGCGCAGAAATAACCGAGGTGGAAATCGAACGCATTACGGTCTGGTTGACCGCGAGGTTGGCCTCTTCCGCGTAGGTGGATCGTCGAGAATCAAGCACTCCCGACGTGTTCTCCTTGACCTTGTCAAACACAATCACCGTGTCGTAAAGCGAGAACGTCAACACAGTCAGGAAACCGATGATCATCGCTGGGGTGATCTCAAGGGCGAACAATGCGTAGATACCCATGATGAGGATGGCATCAACCAACAGCGCCCCCATGGCAGCCAGCGCCATCGCGCGCTGCAAACGCACCGCGACATACACGGACGCTGCCAAAAGGAACACGACCATAGCCAGGAGCATGCGGTTCGTAATCGTGGAACCCCACGACTCCGACACGGTGGAGTCACCGATAGCGTCAGCGCTCGGCTCACCGTTGTGATCCTGTGGGTGGTAGGTATCGAAAATAGCCTGACGCGCGGCATCGATCTGCTCCTGCGAGAGGTGGGCAGAGTTGATCTCCAGCGTGCGGGCGTCGCCAGCGCCAACGATCTGGGTGAGCTCAGGTGTCACACCGGTGGCCTCGACGAAGGTTTCCTCGACCTCGGTCGCAACCAAATCGCCGGCAGGCATCGTCAGTTTGGTGCCGCCCTCGAAGTCGATACCCATGTTGAAGCCACGAATGAACATCGCCAGGATCGCGACCACAATAAGTCCGAGGGTGATGCTGTACCAGGTCTTGCGGTGCCCAACGAAGTCGAGGCCGCCGGAGCCGTCATACAGCGATTCACGGTCGCGACGTGCAAAGCCGCGCTTCGTCGTGGGGGTTTCGGTCGTAGCTACAGTGCTCGACATGATTAGGCCTCCTCATTCGCGGCGGATGCTTCCACGGAAGCTTGTTGCTTGACGACGACGCCGTCGCCCTCCTCAAGATCACCTGCAGCGCGGCGTTCTTCTGCGGTGCGGAATGCGGCACCCATACCGTTGACAGACGGCTTCGACCAGAAATTGCTGCGAGATGCGAGCACCAGAAGCGGCGCAGTGACCAGGAAGGTGACCAACAGGTCGAAGATGGTTGTCAGACCCATGGTGAAGGCGAAGCCCTTGACATCGCCAACTGCCAGGAAGTAGATGATGACCGCACCAATCAGAGTCACCATGTTGCCTGTGATGACCGTCTCCTTGGCCCGTTCCCAACCGGACGCGGTCGCCGAACGGAATGTCTTGCCGTGGCGTACCTGGTCCTTGATGCGCTCATAAATCACGATGAACGAGTCTGCAGTCGTACCGATACCGATGACCAGACCAGCGATGCCCGACAGGTCGAGCGAGTATCCAATCCAGCGACCGAGCAACACGAGCATGCCGTAGACAAGCAAACCTGCTGCTGCCAGGGTGACCAACGAGATGAAGCCGAAGAGGCGGTAGTAGGCGAAAACGAAGATCGCCACCATGGCAAGACCCACCAGCCCCGCATACAGGCCAGCCTTCAAGGAGGCCTGACCGAGTGAAGGGGGAACCGTCATCGCAGTTCCGCCTGGCTCACCGTTTTCACCGGCGAACGACAGCGGCAGCGCGCCGTATCGCAGGTTGTTCGCGAGACCCTCAGCTTCCTCCTGAGTGAACTGACCCGTGATCGAGGTTGCGGAGCCGACTGGGGTTGCGCCCTGGATAACTGGCGCGGAGATCACCTGGGAGTCAAGTGTGATTGCAATCTGCTTCTGCAGCATCTCACTGGTGAGTTTCGCCCAGGTAGCGGAACCGTTGACATCACCAGCCTGGCTGAAGGCGAAGCTGATCTCCATCTGTCCCGACTGCGGGTTGTATCCGCCGGTAATCGCGCGGCTGGTATCAATCTGCTCGCCGGTCAGGCGGGGCCCTTCCGGATCTGTTACACCGCTCAGCAGGGGGACCTCGTCAAGCAACATCGCCTGACCGGTCGACGGGTCACAAGCAACTAGCGGAAGATCTTGCTTATCCGAGCCAGCGAGCGGGTCGGTTGCCTGGCCGAAGCAGCGTGCGGACATCAACGTCAACGCAGCGTACTGCTGAGTCGGGTCAGTCGACTGGCGGGTCTTCCGCAGCATTTCGGTTGTTTCCTGGCGGCGCTCAGCGGCCTCAACCGGACCGTTCGGTTCCGGCAGTGGTTCAGCGGAAATCTGTGGGACGTTCTTCGGCTCTGCTGGCGCTTCTTCCTCGCTTGGCGCGACGTCCTTGCCAACCTCTGGGTTGTTTGCATCGCCTGACTCAGCAGCTTTGGCCTGCTCCTCGGCTTGTTTCTCAGCCTGCTCCTTGCGAGCCGCGAACTGTTTCAGCAGTGACTGGCCCTCTTCGGGCGTGAAGATGCCGTACTTTACCCACTCGTTCGCCATATCCGAGATGGCTTTATCTGCTTCAGCTGGGTTTGCAGCCGGAGGGTCAAGCACAGGTCGGAAGAACAGCTGGGAGGTCTGTCCGATGTTACGGATCTCCGAGGTATCGTCACCGGCTGCTTCGATCACGATGGTGTTGCCATCGACGACGACCGATGCGCCCGAGACGCCCATGCCGTTGACACGGTTCTCCAGAATCCGACGAGCATCCTGGAGCTGTTCTGACGTAGGCTCTTCACCCTGCGGCACCAGTGTCACACGAGTACCGCCCTGCAAGTCAATACCTAGCTTCGGGGTAGCACTCTTCGTGCCGGTAAAAAATACAAGGGCGTAGACGCCGATGACGATGAGAGCGAATAGGGCAAGCGCCTTCGCGGGCCACTGCCGCTTCGACTTCGCCTCGCCGGATCGCCGAGTGCGTGTAGACACTGAGCAGACTCCTCTTTGTTCAGGCTCGGGTTTTCCGCCTTACACCGGCGCACACGCCGATCCAGCAGCATCTTTCAAGGTGCGGTGGACACAAACAATCGCGCGAGCCGGTGATGGCACAACGCAAATATGCTACGCCATCAGGCCAGAAAAGCTTAGTTGGGTACCTCATTTGTGTCGACAGGTGCCACAGGCTCAATCTTGCGCATCACACCAGCCGTATCCATCGTCACGGCTACACCCGGGGCAAGCTCCACAAGCATGGTCTCGCCATTGTGCTCCACGACCGTGGCGTGGAAGCCTGCAACGTTGACAATCTGGTCGCCAGGCTGAATCGACTGACGCAGTTGTTCAATCTGAGCCTGACGCTTCTTCTGGCCACGCATCATGAGGATGGAAGGCAGCAAGAACAAGGCCAGAATGACAATGAGCAAAATTGGTTCCATGAGAAACCATCATTGCACAACACAATCGTGGGCTTAGTAGAGCGGCATCTGCCCAGGCGCTTCGGGAGGTGCCTGCAAACCCAAGTGCTCCCACGCGGCGGCGGTAGCAACCCTCCCCCGGCCTGTTCGCGACATCAGTCCCGCGCGCACCAGATAAGGCTCACAGACCTCTTCGATGGTGCCGGATTCCTCGCCAACCGCGATCGCAAGGGTCCCTACACCTACCGGGCCACCGCCATGTCCCCTGATCAGGGCGCCAAGCACAGCACGGTCGAGGCGATCTAGCCCTAGCTCGTCGACATCGAACACTTCGAGCGCACTTCGTGCGGCATCCAGGTTTACCCTGCCGTCGCCATGGACCTCAGCCCAGTCGCGCACTCGACGCAGGAGTCGGTTCGCAATTCGCGGGGTTCCACGTGAACGCGAGGCGATCTCAACCGCAGCATCAGTATCAATCTGCACCCCAAGGATGTTCGCTGCACGGCTGACAACCTTGGTGAGGTCGTCGACATCGTAAAACTCCATTTGAGCTGTAAACCCAAAGCGGTCACGCAACGGGCCGGTGAGCATACCTGCCCTCGTGGTTGCCCCGACAAGGGTAAACGGAGGAATCTCTAGCGGAATCGATGTCGCGCCCGGGCCCTTGCCAACAATGACGTCGATACGGAAATCCTCCATGGCCATATAGAGCATTTCCTCAGCCGGCCGTGCGATGCGGTGAATCTCATCGATGAAGAGCACATCGCCCTCCATCAAGTTAGACAACATCGCCGCCAAGTCGCCTGCCCGTTCAAGAGCAGGCCCGGAGGTCATGCGCAACGACGTGCCTAATTCCTGTGCGACGATCATTGCCATGGTGGTCTTGCCCAGTCCAGGCGGACCAGACAGCAAGATATGATCCGGCGTCACACCACGATTTCGGGCGCCCGTAAGCACAAGACTGAGTTGTTCTCGTACCTTGGGTTGGCCGATGAATTCCTGAATGGACTTCGGACGCAACGAACGCTCAATATCGTGTTCGTCGGCCTGCACGTTGGCGTCGACAGGCGACGGTGCTTTCGCTGAAAAACCTTCAGGGAGCTGGAACTCGGTCTTTTCCACATCAGACATTGCGCTTTAGCCTACTTCTTGCCTAAATGCGTCAGCGCTTGACGCAACAACGCAGAAGCGTCGAGATCCGGCTGGTCTGTTGTCAGCTGATCTACGACCGACTGTGCCGTACGCTCTGGGAATCCGAGTCCGACCAGCGCTTCCACAACCTGTTCCGAGGCGTAAGTGGTGGCTGGCTTTGCTGCTGTACCAGCCGCCGCACCGTTTGGTGACTGCGCCGGCAACATCGCTTCAACTTTGTCCTTGAGCTCGAGGATCATGCGCTCGGCCATTTTCTTGCCCACGCCGGGGATCGTTTGAACCTTCTTCGCGTCACCGTTTGCAATATGCGTCGAAAGCTGGCCAGGCTCAAAAACAGACAACGCGGCAATAGCCAACTTCGGACCCAAGCCAGTCACGGTCTGCAACTTATGGAACATCTCGCGCGATTCATTGTCGCCAAAGCCATACAAGGTGACGCCGTCGTCTTTGACCACCATCGAGGTCATCACTCGACGCGTTTCACCACGCACAAGACCGCCAAGCGTTTGCGGTGTAGCAAGAAACCTATAGCCCACCCCAGAACACTCAATGACCGCATGGTCGAGACCAATAGTGAGCACCTCACCGTTGAGAGAATCAATCATTGCACTGCCGCCTTCGTATTGGGGTGTTGAAGTTGTTGGAGATGTTGCGTTCGAGCGATAAGTGGCGCGCGCCAGCAGTGACAGACTGCAATGGCCAGCGCATCAGCAGCATCTGCTGGTTTCGGCGCCTCACTCAAACCAAGAATGCGCGTGACCATAGTGGTCATTTGCTTCTTGTCCGCACGCCCGTTGCCAGATATTGCTTTCTTTACCTCTGAAGGGGTGTACATGTGCACCGGGATGTCACGCTCCGCAGCGGCTAAGACCATGACACCGACAGCGTGCGCTGTGTGCATCACCGTGGAGACGTTGCCACGTTCAAAGATACGTTCCATAGCAACAACATCGGGCTGGTAATCATCCATCCACTCGCCCACCGCCCGAGAGATTCTGAGCAGGCGCTCCGCAAGCTCCGCGGTTGAGGGAGTTCGCACGACGCCAACTGCTACGGGAATGATCTGGCGGCCACGACCTGCCTGCACAACAGACAAGCCACAACGCGTCAGACCGGGATCAATTCCCATCACCCGTAGTCCTTCGAGGTTCACGCAACCACTCCTTCGCTCATGACACATATGTTCTACCACAACGTGCGAAAAAGGCGCGCCTCTCAAAGAGGGCGCGCCGGTTCACGACGAAGTGTTAAGCGTCGAGCTGCGCTGCAACCTCGTCCGAGATCGTCATATTGGTGTAGACATTCTGGACGTCGTCGGAATCTTCCAACGCGTCGATCAGGCGCATCATCTTCTGTGCGCCCTCGAGATCCAGATCGACCTGAACGTCGGCACGGAATTCCTGGCCAGCATCTTCAATCTCGATGCTTTCACCGATCAGCGCCTCACGCACTGCAGGCAGGTCAGTCGGCTTGCAGGTAATTTCGAACTCCTCACCGAGGTCGTTGACTTCCTCAGCGCCAGCGTCGAGCACTGCCATCAGCACGTCATCTTCGGAGAGGTCACCCTTCTTGATCGTGACCACACCGGTGCGCTCAAACATGTAACCGACAGAGCCGGACTCGCCCAGGTTGCCACCGTTCTTGGTCATGGCGGTACGTACCTCGGTTGCGACACGGTTGCGGTTGTCGGTCAAGCACTCAATCAACACAGCAACACCGTTGTTGCCGTAGCCCTCGTACATGACAGTTTCCCAGTCGGATCCGCCGGCTTCCTCGCCGGAGCCACGCTTGCGAGCGCGCTCGATATTGTCGTTGGGGACCGAGGCCTTCTTCGCCTTGCGGATCATGTCATCGAGGGTCGGGTTAGCAGCGGGGTCACCGCCGCCTGTGCGGGCGGCGACCTCGATATCCTTGATCATCTTCGCCCAGAGCTTGGAACGCTTTGCATCGTTCGCCGCTTTTTTGTGCTTGGTCGTTGCCCACTTTGAGTGGCCTGCCATCGAGCACCCCTTCATTCCTCTGTTGACGGTTAACAGAGCGCAAGTATACGCCAGCTGCACAAATACGCTGTTACTGGCCGTCGGTGGCAAACTGCGGCACTACCGCAGTACCGCCAAGACGGAAAAACCGCACCATAGGTCGCAACTGCAGCGCCAACGTATCCGCAACCGCATCGTTATAGAACCGCCGGGCGAGTTCTACTCGGGTATGTGCATCACGGAGTTCAGCCGGTACGTCGCCACCGCTTTGCGACGACTCCCTGACCACCTGCATCAGATCCCCCTCAGCGCCAAGACGCAGCCGAAGATCCTTCGAGCTGAACCGAAGCGCCTCCGTTTCGTGAGCCTGCTTCGCGAGCTCCGGAAACAGCGCCGCAACTACAGCGCAGCGGCGGTCAAGAGCAGCCTGCAGCGCATCACGGGACCTATCCAAACGAATATGCAATCGGTGAAGTCGCTGCGCAGTGTGAAACGCCCAGGCAGCCACAATGACAACGCAGATCAGCGCGACGACGAGAAGCACGACACCAAATGTCACCGCTCAATCCTCACCTTCTCGTTGTAGGAAACAGCCTCATACACAGCGCAAATACGGTTCGCCACCACTGACCAGTCGAATCCCCTGGCCCGACGTGCGCCTCGGTTAATCAAGTCATTGCGGTAAGTGGCGTCGTCGATAAGCAGCTGCAACTGCTGCGCCAAAGCATCGGGATCCCCCGGCGGGAAGAATGCCGCAGCGTCAGAGCCAACGGCGGCAAAAGCAGGGATATCGCTGGCTACCACGGCACACCCCGCCGCCATTGCTTCGACCAGAATGATGCCAAACGACTCGCCGCCGAGGTTCGGGGCAACAAAAATGTCGGCGCGGCCGAGAATCTCGACCTTTTCATCCTCCGTAACCTTCCCAGCGAAACGCACCCCGTCCATTTCGCGTGCAGCACCTCCGCCCATCACCGTCACCTGAGGAAGGCGCGGAAGACGCTCCAGTGCAGCCAAAAACACATCGAGGCCTTTACGTGGCTCGTCGAGTCGCCCAAGGAACACAACCTCCACGTCTGAAGAGTCATTGCGCACACCACGAGCCCGCGCGAAGCGTCGCGTGTCAACTCCGTTCGGAATGATCACAGGGTCAGTGCCAATCTGTTCTGCCTGCCACTGCCATGCCAACTCGCTCACTGCGATTCCGGCACGAATCTTCTCCAAGTTCGCTCGCAACGCAGGCAGTGCTACTTTCAGCGCGTAGGAGCTCTCCGCAGAGGTGTGATAGGTAGCCACGATCGGACCCGCGGCTATTCGGTTCGCAACCATGGCGTAGCCCGGCGAATTTGGCTCGTGGATATGCAGCACGTCGAAATCGCCGAGTTCGATGAATCGCCTGGTCGTCCTCACTACTCGCGGGCCAAACGACAAGCGCGCCACAGAACCGTTGTAAGGAATCGGAACCGCTGGCCCGCCCCGAGTTACCCACTCGGGCAACGGTGTATCGGCAGATGCAGGGCCGAGGACTTCACTGTGATGTCCCATTTCCCGCAACCGCTCCGCCAAGTCAAGGACATGCGCTTGAACCCCACCAGGTTCATCAAAAGAATAGGAGCAGACTAGCCCAACCCGCATCGGCTAGGTCTCCCTTGAGATGTCTGAACGGTTGTCGAGCGCCCAGCGCCTCCCGCGAACCGGGACATCGACAGGCCACAACGGCTGCAGCATGTGCCAATCCTGCGGGTGGTGGGCAATCGCGACAGCGAACTCGTCTGCAATTGCCTGCACCGTTCGCTCAAGCGTGGTTACTTTCAGCGCAGGTGCAACGCTCATCCCCCAGCGAGGATCCGTCTGCGAACCTGCAAACCACGTATGCACTGTGTGAAGGCTCGCGCCTGTCTCCAATGCCAACTTTGCTGGCCCTACAGGAAAAGTCGTATCCTCGCCGAAAAATGTCACTGGCACGCCTCGACGCCCAAGGTCGCGCTCGCCCATCAAACACACGATGCCCCCGCCTTGGAGGACCTCTTTGAGCCTTGCATAGGGAGGAGTTTTCTCCCCGGTGAGGGCAAGTACTTCGAAACCCAGGCTTTCGCGATACTCCACGAACGCATCAAACAGCTTCTCAGGCCTGAGCCGCTCAGCAACCGTTGTAAACGTTCCATAGTGCTTTGCAAGCCACATTCCCGCCATATCCCAATTCCCGGAATGCGGCAGAGTCAGTACGACCCCGTTGCCAGCATCGATCGACTCCTGCAAATACTCCCTACCAACCAGACCTGCAGTGAGTCGCTCATCCAAGTTTGGATCATCCGCAATGCGAGGCAGTTGGAAAGCTTCGAGCCAATATCTTGCGTAGGAACGCATGCTGTCACGCACCAGCTCCTTGGTGACGTTTTCTGCACCGACGACGCGTGTGAGATTGCGGCGCAGCATGTCCATTCCGGCGCCGTCGTTTGATACCCAATCCGCACCAGCAGCAGCTAACGGACGCGATATGCGTTCCGGCAGCGCCCCGACGATCTTCCACCCGGCGATGTAACCCGCCGAAGACACACGCATTCCAATGCCGCTCATCTACGCCCCTGCTGGTGGCGCCATCTTCGCGTTCGCCTGATCGTCTCGCGCGGCGAAGACCAGCCGCTGCGCCACGGTAAACAGCGACCCTGCTAACAGAATCCAAATTGACACCACGACAGCGTTGGGCACCCCAAACCCCTCGAGCGCTAGCCCGCCCAAAGCAAGGATCAAACGCTCTGGCCGTTCAATGAGGCCGCCGACGACGCTGATGCCGCCGGCTTCAGCGCGCGCCTTGATGTAGCTGATCGCCTGCGAGAGGACCAACACAGCTAGGCAGGCTGCAACATGGGCCGCAGACAAGTCCGCAACGTAGACCATCCACATAGCGATCGACCCAAACAGGGCGCCGTCCGTGAGACGGTCACAACTGGCGTCTAGTGTTGCGCCGAAAGCCGTCCCACCACCACGTAATCGCGCCATGGTGCCGTCCACCATGTCACACGCTGCAAAAATCGTGCTCAACACCGCTGCCCACACGAGATGATCCGTCGGGATGAGAACCATCATCGCCAGCATCGTGGCAATCGTGCCGGCAAGAGTGATCATGTTCGGCGTGACGCCGGCTTTCAACAAGCCCTTCGCCACCGGTTCCACGACAACAGCTGCCGGTTTACGCCCATGCACACTAAGCATCGTGGCTTCTCCCCTCGCCCTGTTCGACCTCGCGCCACCCCTGCGCCAGCAGCTCGCGAGTCTCTCGCAGGAGCTGCGGCAGAACCTTGGTTCCGGAAAGCACAGTCATAAAATTCGAGTCGCCGGACCAACGCGGAACCACATGCAGATGCAGGTGATCTCCAACCGACCCTCCGGACGCTTTGCCCAGGTTCAAACCGACGTTAATCGCCTCTGGGTTCGACACATGCTTCAGCGTCTTTACCGCATGCTTGGCAAACGCCATCAGTTCGGTTGTTTCTTCGTCGTCAAGCGCCTCAAGCTCCGCGACCTTGCGATACGGCACAACCATGAGATGTCCGGCGTTGTACGGATACAGGTTCAACACCGCGTATACACGCGTGCCACGGGCAATAATCAATCCGTCTTCGTCGCTGAGTTTCGGTATCTCTAGAAACGGGTCATTGCTTTTCGACGATCTCGGCGCCGACGCAATGTAACTCGACCGGTAGGGCGCCCACAGACGTACAAGACGGTCAGGAGCCCCTACACCGGTATCGATGTAGGGGTCCTCGCCATGATTACTGCCGCTGGGCTGCAACGTTTGCCTCACTCGGCTGATCGTTACGTTTCGCCGCGATCCAGTCCGCGATGATCTCCACTGCCTCATCGACATTCACGCCGTTGATCTGCGTGCCATCAAGGAAGCGGAAGCTCACAGCGTTGGCATCAACGTCACGCTCACCCGCAAGCAGCATGAACGGGATCTTGTTCGTGGTGTGCGTACGGATCTTCTTCTGCATGCGGTCGTCCGAGTGGTCAACCTCTGCACGAATACCGCGCTCGCGCAGCTTTGCGACGACCCCATCAAGGTGGTCGGCAAACGCATCAGCAACCGGAATACCCACAACCTGGTGTGGCGCCAGCCATGCGGGGAACGCACCCGCGTAGTGCTCGAGCAGCACGCCGAAGAAACGCTCGATCGAGCCGAAGAGTGCACGGTGGATCATCACCGGACGCTTCTTCGAACCGTCAGAGGCGGTGTAGGTCAGGTCAAAGCGCTCAGGAAGGTTGAAGTCCAACTGGACGGTCGACATCTGCCAGGTGCGACCGATGGCGTCGCGTGCCTGCACCGAAATCTTCGGGCCATAGAAAGCGGCGCCGGCAGGGTCCGGAACCAGCTCAAGGCCAGACTTCTTCGCCACCGACTCGAGAATGCTCGTGGAACGCTCCCAGATGTCGTCGTCGCCAATGTATTTCTTCGGGTCCTTCGTGGACAGTTCGAGGTAGAAGTCATCCAGACCGTAGTCCTGCAGCAGCGAGATGATGAACTCCAGAACGCTGGTGAGCTCTTCTTCCAGCTGCTCCTCAGTGCAGTAGATGTGAGCATCATCCTGGGTAAAGCCACGAGCACGAGTCAGACCGTGCACCACACCAGACTTTTCGTAGCGGTACACCGTGCCGAACTCGAACAAACGCAGCGGAAGTTCGCGGTAGGAACGACCACGAGAGTCGAAGATCAGGTTGTGCATCGGGCAGTTCATCGGCTTGGCGTAGTAGTCCACCGGCTGCTTAGTCACGTTGCCGTCAGCGTCAACCTCACCGTCGAGCTTCATCGGCGGGAACATGCCGTCCGCGTACCAATCCAGGTGACCAGACTTCTTGAAAAGGTCACCCTTGGTCACGTGCGGGGTGTTGACGAAGGAGTAGCCGGCTGCCACGTGACGCTCACGCGAGTGCTGCTCCATGGTCATACGCACGATGCCACCGTCCGGGTGGAATACCGGAAGACCAGAACCGACCTCGTCTGGGAAGGAGAACAAATCCAGCTCATTGCCAAGACGGCGGTGATCGCGCTTCTCAGCCTCCTCAAGCATGGTCATGTACTCGTCGAGCTTTTCCTTCGACTCCCACGCCGTGCCGTAGACACGCTGCAGACCAGCGTTGTCCTGGTCGCCTCGCCAGTAGGCAGCGGACGAACGGGTCAGTGCGAATGCCGGGATGTACTTCGTCGTTGGCACGTGCGGGCCACGGCAAAGGTCATGCCACTCCACCTCGCCCGTGCGGGGATTGACGTTGTCGTAGTGGGTCAGCTCGCCTGCACCGATTTCAGTAGCTTCGTCAGAATCTGGGTCGACGTTGCCCTTGTCGTTGATCAGTTCGAGCTTGTACGGCTCATCCTTGAGATCCTCGGCTGCTTCCTCCACGGATGCGTAGACACCGCGGACAAACTTCTGGCCTTGCTTGATGATCTTCTTCATACGCCGTTCAAGCGTTTTCAGATCTTCAGGCGTAAACGGCTCGGCGACATCAAAGTCGTAGTAAAAGCCATCTTCAATCGCAGGGCCAATGCCCAGCTTGGTTCCCGGAAACTCCGTCTGAACAGCCTGTGCAAGTACGTGCGCACAGGAGTGGCGGATAACCGAGCGACCAAGCTCAGTGTTTGCCGGGACAGGAGTGAACGTGGCGGTTTGCTCCGGCACGTGGGAAAGATCTTTGAGTTCGCCCTCTGCATCCAAGACGCAAACGACGGCGTCGTCGCCCTTGTTTGGCAAGTTCAACTCCCGCATCGCTGCACCCACGGCGGTGCCTGCGGGGACCTCGAACGTTGCAAACTCGACTACTGCTTCGTTTGACATAGGTGTCGTGCGCTCCTTTGCGCGTCATTCGGCTGCGTCATACCTGGACGCAACCCCATCGTGCTGTTCACTGTCCCGACGGCGCAGACGCACGCCGGTCGATAGGGATTCTACCCCCGAGTGCCGGAAAGTACGGCTTCGCCCCAGTACGTATCACCGGAGTTACCACTACCCGGCTCCACAGTGCCCGGTGGCACCCAGTACACCGCGGAACCAATGTGAGTCGTCCATTCGTTAAGGCGATCCATCTCCAGCAGACGGCGAAGCACCGGCGTGAACTGGATATCCGGGTCCTTCTGAAAAGTCAGAAAGACCAAGCCTGCATTTGAGAGACCTTTCGAGTTCGGATCCGGCGGAAGGTTGTAGTTGTACGGTCTGCGTAAGAAACGCTGCTCCGGATGGTCCTTCGGCGGCATTGCTCGCGCCATGTGCGAGTTCCTGTCAATGACGGGCAGACCGTATTCATCAATTGCATCGAGATCTGGTTTGTCGAATTCGCTGTCGCCAGTGAGCGGGGCACCGTCGCTCAACCTGCGGCCGACAGACTCCTCGCGTGAAGCCCGGTCGAGCCGCTCCCAATCGTCGAGATCCATCGCGATCCGGCGCACTACCAGTGAGGAAGAGCCATCCTCGTGAAACACCTGCTCCGCGAATTCATCGTCCGAATGTGGGTTGACGGTTCCATCGACTTGACCGAAGAGGTTGCGCGGGGTTTGGCCTTTCGGAATATTGCCGTAGGCGTTCATGAACCCTTGCTGCACCCACGCAGTTTTTACGTAGTCCATCCCTGCGCGGGTCATGTGGCGCATTACCCATGCACACACCATCGGGTCATCCGAGCAGATCTGGAGAACGATATCGGTTTGTCCCCACTCTGGGACGAGCTTTTCTCGCGGCATCGGCTCAATGTCGTGCAGCCACGCCGGCTTGCTTTCGGGGGCGGCGACGTCAAAGATTCGCTCGCCTAGCCCGCATGTGATTGTAAGGTTTGCCGGCTTGTCTACCATTTCTGGCTCAAGGCTTGACAAAGGGTTGCGGCCGGAGACGAGCTCTCGCGCATCTTCCGTCCACAACCGCATAAGACGGCGAAGACCATCAACCTTCACGCCGTCCTTGAGGTTGAACCCAACGAGGTTGAGATTCGCTTGTGTCGTCGTTTGGATGCCTGCCTGATGAGCGCCATCGAATGCGATAGTTGATTCGGTGAGTGCCCGTGATGCAGTTTCGCGATCATCCTCACCGCTACACGCAACGAGCGCCATGCTTGATGACGCAACCCCCGCCCCCCCAGCCGCACCGGCCAGAAACACCCGGCGGGAAACTCCGCCACGCTGTGGCTCAACCATTGAATTCGCTCCTCCTAGTGCTTGTGCTCAGCGGTTTCGCTGTGCTCGGCGTGTTCGCCATGCGCTGCATCGTCGCCGTGCTTGTGCTGGCTGTGGTCCATGACCTTGCCATCCTCGCCGTAGTCCTCATCGCCCGGCAGCATGGTACGGACGGCTACTTCCGGAATGTCAATCGTGGTGCCACCCTCAGTCAGCAGCGTGACGTCAACGGTGTCTCCAGCAGGAATCTCGTCCGGGTAGCCCATCACCATGAAGTGGTCACCGCCTGGCTTCAGCTCGTAAGTGCCACCGGCCGGAATGACGATGCCCCCCTCCTTCTCCTGCATAACGCCATCCACAACCTCGTGGATTTCGTACATGGCTTCACCCAGCGAGGTAGTGAAGCCAATCACGTGGATGTCTTCATCCGTGCCATTTTTCAAGGTGCCAAAGATCGCCGTCATATCACTGCCATTTTCTGCGTCCTTGGCAGCCTTTGCACGCACAGTGCCATCGACGAGTTCAACGTCCGAGGTGGCGGCAGCATCCGTGGCAGTCTCACTTGCCGACGTTGCAGCGGACGAGGTAGCTGTGTCGGTTGCCGCCTCATTGGAGTCGCTAGAGCAGGCGGTCAGCGCCGGGGTCAAAGCGAAAGCAGCGACAACTGCCGTGGCCATCAAACGATTCTTCATCATGTTTCCTTACTGCGCGCCTTTGCGCACGTCATCGGTTATGGTCTTGCTCTTCTTCGAACGATTCGTCACGGCCAACACCGCGATGACCGCAAGCACGATGGTGCCAAGAGCAAGCAGCCAGAGAGCAGAAAAGCTTGAGTTTTCATTCGTTTCTGCAGCGTTAGTAGCGGTCGAATCCTGTTGCGATTGCGAGCCAGCGTCATCTGGTTGATAGCTAAACGAGGTCATACCCTTAGTTGCGTGCCCGTCGGACGACACGATTTGGAAGCCAACTTTGTAGTCTCCGGCCTCCGGCTGCAGATCTGGCGGAAGGTCGAGTGTGACGTTTCGGCCCTCAATTACCGGTTCGCCGGTGAACAGCACATCCGTGCTTCCATTCTCCGTACGTGAGATGGCGACGGTATTGAAACCTTCCTTGGGCTCGCCAGAAAACTCCAGCTCGATCCGCTCAGGAAAGTCCTGCACCACAGACTTGTTTTCGGGGTTGGATCCGATAACAACGTCATGCGCAACCGCGGGAGCCGAGGTAACCAGAGCAGTTGCCAACGCCGCGGCAGCAATACCGCCCACTCGTGCAACTTGCCTGCAATGTGCAGGTTTGGGCATTTCGTCTCCTTGTTCAAACTATTGAGTGCGTAATTTTCGCGCTCGAAATGAGTAGTCGCCTAAAACGGCCGAATAGTTCCCACACTGGCACAAAACCCCCAATATTGGCAGCTAGGAATCGCAGGCCCCCGCCCTGACTGCCTGAAGAAAAAGAAAAACCGTCAGTTTCCTGACGGTTTGCGTTGTGGTCCTAGCTGGGATCGAACCAGCGACCTTTCCGGTGTGAACGGAACGCTCTTCCACTGAGCCATAGGACCGAACGAATTGCTAGATTACACGGATGGAGCGCCACGGACGAATCCGCAGGCCACAACCACTTTCCCCCCAAGAGAGCCTTCCCCTGCTTAGTTTGACACCTTGAATCGCGTGCGGCTCCCGAGAATTACATCGCTGAAACCTCATTAACCAACCCGCACCAAGTGCCGTGAACTGCCGATTTGGATACAAGCGGTGAATGAGGATAAGGTTTGTTCTCGCAATCAGCGCGGTAAGCGCGGAGAGCATGCGGATGTAGCGCAGTTGGTAGCGCATCACCTTGCCAAGGTGAGGGTCGCGAGTTCGAGTCTCGTCATCCGCTCCAGTTCCATCAAGGAACGTGGGCGCGATTAGCTCAGCGGTAGAGCACTACCTCGACACGGTAGGGGTCACTGGTTCGATCCCAGTATCGCGCACAGAGGGTTTCCCCCTCGTCAACTGAATACAAGATGCGGATGTAGCGCAGTTGGTAGCGCATCACCTTGCCAAGGTGAGGGTCGCGAGTTCGAGTCTCGTCATCCGCTCCAAGTACTTCGGAGTTCCCGAATACTTTGGAGGTAACTCCACGGTGGATTGGTCGAGTGGTTAGGCAACGGTCTGCAAAACCGTGTACACGGGTTCGATTCCCGTATCCACCTCCAAGCTGTCACCAGCCAAGCGCGATTAGCTCAGCGGTAGAGCACTACCTCGACACGGTAGGGGTCACTGGTTCGATCCCAGTATCGCGCACAGAGGGTTTCCCCCTCGTCAACTGAATACAAGATGCGGATGTAGCGCAGTTGGTAGCGCATCACCTTGCCAAGGTGAGGGTCGCGAGTTCGAGTCTCGTCATCCGCTCCACTATGACGTTGAAAATGATAAAACGGCGTTTGCGTTAGCGCGTATCGCTTAGGGGGGTGCGAAAAATCGCCTGCGTTAGCGAGTGTATAGCGCGTTAGCTCTTACCTGCAGAAGCGCTTTCCTCTCTTTCGGCTGAGCGGGCGTTTGCGTTAGCAGGCGTTGATTTGGTCGAGGCGGACGCTATGGTCGGCGACCTCGGTCACAAGTTCGGCATCGTGGGTGATGACAATGACGACGGCACCAGTGTCAGCGAGTTTACGCATTACTCGGGAAATCGCGACCAGGTGCTTGTAGCCAACACCGGATGTGGGCTCGTCGAAGATATAAGCTTTCTTGTTCGTAGCAAGCGCTGTAGCAATAACCAGGCGTTGGCGTTGCCCGCCAGAAAGTGCTTGGGGATGATCAGTCTCGTGGTCGGCAAGGTCGAGTTCTTCAAGGATCGCGTGGGCATCGATGTGTTGCTTTTCGGCTTTGGTCGTGCCGAGCGTGACTTCGTCGATGACGGTATCTGAGAACAACTGTCGGGTAGGGTCTTGCATCACAAGGTAGGCGTCGCGGCTGGTGAATTTTTGTCCGCCGAGTGTGATGGATGCATGTTTGGCTTTTTCTAGTCCGCAAACAATGCGTGCCAGAGTTGATTTCCCTGAACCGCACGGGCCAAGGAGTGCCGTGATTTTCCCTGCCGGAAACAACACGTGGTTAATATTGAGGACTGTGTTTCCGTGGCGGTAGGCAAAGGCGAGGTTGTCGATCGTGAGCCCTTCACCTTCTGGTTCGGGCAGGCTCGGCATGGATACGGGCACTAGGGATCGCAGTCCAAGCTGTTTGCGCTCCTCATCCGAGGTAGCGTAGAACTCTTCGCCGGTTGCGGTGAGGGCGATCTTGCCTTTGTCGAAGCAGTAAACGCGGTCGACGATCCCAGCAAGGAAACTCAGCCGGTGTTCAGCAATGATGATGGTGTGTCCATCGGCTTTGAGCCTGGCGATGAGTGTGGCGAGTTGGTCGATAACGTCAGCGGACAAGTTCGCGGTTGGCTCGTCAAAGACGATCAGCGACGTGTTGTTGCACATGGCGACGGCGCAGGCCACGCGCTGCATCTGTCCGCCTGATAGTTGTGTGACGCGGGATTCCAACATGTCGACGATACCTAACTCGGCTGCAACCTCGTCAATGCGGGCACAGATCTCCTGCGGGTCGCGGCCGAGATTTTCTGGACCGAAGGCGAGTTCTTGGCGCACGTGAGTGGTGTAGAACTGGGTGCGCGGGTTTTGAAACACTGTCGAACAGTGGTGGGCAAGCTCTGATAGATCTACTCGTGCCACGTCAATGTCGTCGACTGTGACGCTTCCGGTAAGGTCGCCGTCGTGAAAGTGTGGGATGAGCCCGTTAAACAGCCGCAACGCGGTGGTTTTCCCTGACCCTGACGCGCCACACAGCAAGGTGACGGTTCCAGGTGTGATGGTGATGGTTGCGTCGTTGATTGAGGGGTGGTCTGCTCCTCGATAGGTGAATGTGACCCCAGTTGCTTGGGCTATTGTCATAGGACGATTCTCCATATCGCGAAGCCGATAACGACGAGCAGAATAACTGCGTCGACCACCCGGAATTTCACGACCGTGACTGAGGTGGGCTTTGCGGTTCCGCCCAGTCCGCGCACGAGGGCGGCCGATGCCAGTTCGTCCCCGCTGCGTACCACGGTCGATAGCAGCGGGATTGTGAAGTACTGGGCTGCACGCAGGGAAAGCGCGGACATGCCGCGTAGTTTCATGGCATCTGAGATCGCTTTAACCTCGTGGCCGATCACGGGCAGCACACGTAAGGCAACCGAGATTGGGATCGTGAAACAGGTCGGGATCCGTGAGCTGGCGAGTGCTTTTTGCAAGGTGGCGGGTCGGATTACGCCGATCGCATAGGCTCCCATTCCTGCGCTGACACTGAATCGCCACATCCACTGCAAAAACAGCACGAGGAACGCGCTGGCCGTTGATTTCCAGACCAGGGGTATCACATAAACGAGTGTGCCGAGGACCGCAAACGTGGCGAGGTAGCCTGCTACCCAGCTCGGGCGCACGAGCGTGTTGGGGTTGATCGCAGCGCTCGCCAGCATCACGGCGGCGAATCCGCCCAGAGTACACACGAACCACGGCGAGTAGGCGCTGTAGATCGTGGTGGAGACGATGACGAGCGCTGCGATAATCGTGCGCGGGTCGGGAAGTTTAGACAAGACCGGCCCGTTCAAAGTGCTTACGCGCCACCCGGGTTCCTAACAGACCAGCAAGCCAGCCCACGATGAGCATCACAACGAAGAAGCCCAACAGAGTCGGGATAGTGACTACCTGGGCCATCTTCGCGGCATACTCGGCACCCATTTGTTCGGCGATCTGCGACATATATGCATCTTGGTTCATAAATAGCGGTATCCACGGTGACACGTAGATCGGCAGGATAAACAATGCATATGCCAGTGGAACGCGAACTTTCACGCTCTTCGGCCCCTTGGTGATCACCAAGTCAGCGAGCAGGCCGAATACAGCGGCCACCGCGACGCCGCCCACCCAGTGGCCGGTCACGAAAAAGAGGATTTCGATGATAATCAGCATGATTGTCAACGCCCCCATCTTCGGAGTGCGTGCTGTGAACAGCGCAAAGACGATGCCGTTAACGAGGATAGAAAGCAAGAAACCGGCATACATGGCGGCGGGGATGAACCCGAGCATTCCGAATGCAAACACGATGACGAACATCAAGGCGGTGAAGACGCCAATGTTGATGAAGTCGCGCGCGTTGAGGCGCGAGGATGTGGGTGTGGACATAGTTTTTCCTTTCATGATTGTGAACAGTGCTGTGTTTTAGACGAGTTGCCATCCGGCGGCGTTGATGCGTTCTTGCCAGAAATCGCGGTATTGACCTGGCTGGTTGACCAGCTCGTCGTGGCACCCGCGCTGGGCGATACGCCCACCGTGGGAGAGCACAATGATTTGGTCAGCTGACCGAATGGTTTCCAGTTTGTGGGCGATGACAATCAGTGTGGAGTGTTTGCGTAGCTCATTCATCGCCGCAACAATGTTGGCTTCATTTTCCGCGTCCAACGCGCTGGTGGCCTCATCGAACAGCACAATCGGAGCTTTCTTCACCAAGGCGCGAGCGATGGACACTCGTTGGCGTTCCCCACCTGACAGTGCACGCCCGCCAGCACCCGCCAATGAATTCCAGCCGTCTGGGAGGCGGTTGACGATTTCCGTCACGCCCGACAGGTCAGCGGCCCACCTGATTTCTTCATCGGTGGCTTCTGGGTTGCCAAGGCGAATGTTGGCTTCGAGAGTGTCGTTGAATAAGTAGACGTCTTGGAAGACGAGAGACACCTGGCGCATCAGGTCTTCGATGGTCTGCTCGCGCACGTCCACTCCGCCAACGCGCGCGCTGCCGGACTGCACATCCCAGAAACGTGCAACCAACCGGGCGATCGTCGTCTTCCCGCACCCAGATGGACCAACCAGGGCACACATGCCGCCTTGCGGGACATGGAAGGAAATATCACAAAGAACCGGGGTGTCCGGATCGTAGCTGAAGGTGACGTCCTCGAAACGAACATCACCAGGGGCGTTTATCGGTGTGGAGGCATCGGGTTCGGACAGTTCGGGGGCATCCATGACCTTGTCGACGTGGTTCATCTGCTGGCGGCGTTCTTCCAGCCCGGTCATGCAGCCGCCGATGTCTTGGAGCATGGTGGTGAACCGCAGGCACATGCCGATTGTGACCACGGCGTTCAGCGCATTCATTTGCCCGCCGAGGGCGAGTTGGGCGGTCAGCCAGATCATCACCACAATGAGCGCTTGGACGAACATTCCATTAATCAGGTTCGCTAATGTTTCGATCCACAATGCTTTGCGACCCTTGCGGTCAGCCTGTTTGAATGCCCGATCAAGGGCCGGGTAGTCGTCGGCGACATGGCAGGAGCGCAGCGCGCCTTGGCAGGTGGCGAATTCGACCATGCGAGCCGCCAACTCTGACTCGGCTGGTTCGGAAACCTGCTTACCTTTATCAAGAAGCACGCGGGAGATATGGAGGAAAGCGAGCATGATCGGGAAGGCGATCGTCAAGGTCAGTCCCAGTCGCCAATCCCAGAACCAGGTTCCCACAGTGATCACCAGCACGGCTGAGAGTTTTTGGACGAGGGAGAAAATGAAATGTGCCGCCGACTCGCCCAAGTTCATCATTTCCTGGGTGACCATGCGCGACAGCCGTCCAGAGCTACCCGAATCGAACACTCCCAACGGTAGGCGGGCTACCTTGTTGCCGACCGCTTGGTGGACGTCGTGAATGAATCCGAGCGCGCCGATATAGCCGGTGCGCATGCCATAAAACTCCGTGCCCACGCCCAGCATCGCGATCACCGCCAAGGCGATGAGCCAGCCCGAAAACGACAGCCCCCACACCGGCATTCCGGTTGCTAGGGCACTTGCGGCGGGAAGCAGAGTCAGCAGGGCAAAGCCGTGACACAGTCCTGAGACCGCACCCCACGCTTGACCAACCGAAAGGTCTCGCCACGAGGCGGGTTCCATCAAACGCTTAAAGCGTGGCAGCAATAGTTGATTCATCGTGTCATCTCCTCGCATGCACCTTGGGTAAGAAGTGCCTGATAGTGCGCATTACCCAACAGCTCATCGTGTTTACCGACCACAGCAATGCGCCCGCGTTCCATGACGACGATTTGGTCTGCCCCTCTGATCGAGGCCAGTCGGTGGGCGATCACAATCACGGTTCTGCCTTTGGCAAGAGTCGAGAGAGCTTGTTGGATTTTCGATTCCGATTCCGGGTCCGCCATCGCCGTCGCCTCGTCCAGCACCAACACTGGGGCATCAACCATGAGCGCCCGGGCGATTGCGATACGGGCTGCCTGGCCGCCCGAAACGTGGGTGTCCTCGCCCAACACGGTGTCGTAACCATCTGGCAGGCTCATGATGAACTCGTCGATCTGCGCTGCCCGCGCCGCCTGCCGCACCTGATCCAAGGTTGCGTCTGGCGCGCCCAGGGAAATGTTGTTGTGGATGGTGTCACGAATAAGCTGTGCATCTTGCAGGACGAATGCAACCGTCGAATACAACACATCCTGGGAAATGCTCTTTAGATCAACCCCGCCAATAGTGATCGTGCCAGCGTCCGGGTCATCGAAGCGGGCAATCAAACTCGCCAACGTCGACTTCCCCGCACCCGACGGGCCAACCAGCGCGGTCACCGTGCCTGCCGGAATGCTCAGGCTCACCTCGTCTAATGCCTGGGTGTCATCATAGGCATACGACACACCCCGAATCTCAATATCATGACCCTTTGGTGTCTGTGGCGCATCGGGCTGACTCAACGCCGGTAGCTCCATGACGTTCACCAGCCTCACTGCCGCAGACCCTGCGAGCTGGTAAGACCAGGCGATTGTCGCGACTGTCATCAATGCGCCCGGCAACACCAAGGCAATCAACGTCGTCGCTATCACCTCGTAGATGCTCACCCAACCGGCGTTCATCATCAACGCGCCACCGCCAAGGTTCACGATCAACAACACCGGGATCGACACCCACGAAAATGAGGCGACCGACATCGACACCAGCGGCATACACCACGCCCGGTAGAACTTAGAAAACTCGTTAGCTGCATCTAAATAGGCTTTATGTGCTTGGCCAACCTTGCCGAACGCTTTCACCACTGAGATACCGGCAACGAACTCGGCCATCGTTGCCGAAACCTGAGCGAGCTTGGTATCCATTTGCGCGGTCTTCTCATTCATCCCACGCATCGACATGCCATACATGCCCACATAAATCGGAATCGTCGCAATCGACAGCAACGCGAGTCGCCAATCCACCACAAACGCATACATCAACAAGGCGAGCGGGGATACGATCGCGTTCAGTTTCTCGATCGGCCCGTGCGCGATCACTGTGTGCACCGTGGCCGTATCATCCTGAATGGTCTTGCGGATCTTCCCCTCACCCTCGCGGGTAAACCACGACAGCGGAGCAGTCGACATTCGGGCGGCAATTTGCCGGCGCATCTGGTTACGCAACGACAGGTCAATAAAATGCGTCACGCCCAATGCAACAAAATATAAGGTCAACCGGGTCATGTATGCACTGACGAGGAGTATGACGATCCAGTTCACTCGCGCCGGGTCCACCTGGTCTTGCATAAGTTCTCTGCCAAGCTCCACCAGAGCCACATACGGGGCAATTGCCAACACCCCGGAGGCGAACGCTAAGACCTGCGCGACGAACAGTTTGCCTTTCACCGGCTGCGATAACTGACGAATCGCGTTCTGGCCAGCGACAGATTTTTCCTTCGCCGACCCATACTCACCTTCAACAACCTGATCCATTGCACTATCGTCCATGCAAACACCATCCTTATTAAGTAAGGCTAACCTTATCTAGTTTCTGGGAGATGTACCTAATCGTGCACGAAAACCGATACGAGCAGCTCCCCCGATTGTTGCCTCTGCTGTTCTCGCTCACTGCAATGGTCACGAGACTTCAATAGGCATCGCTTCACCAGAATCCGGAGCGGCTATCCTACCGGCGTGCAGAAACTTTCTGGTGGCCTCCTCGCCGCGCTGGCTTTGTTTACCGCCTCTGGCCCCCTGGGCATCGACATGTACCTCCCGGGCATGCCAGAGCTTGCGACGAGTTTGTCGACGTCACACTCATTTGCCCAGATGACCATTACCGGGTTCATGCTCGGTATGGCCCTTGGCAATCTCTTGTTTGGGGCGATTTCCGACGGGACCGGACGAAAGCCTGTCATTATTGTGGCTTCCGCCGTTGCCCTTGTTGCCTCGGTGGCTTGCGCGCTAGCCGATTCCATCGCATTCCTCATTTGCGCCCGCTTCTTCCAAGGCCTCGCAGGTGGATGCGCGATCGTCGTT
Source organism: Corynebacterium sp. HMSC11D10 (assembly GCF_001806995.1). Taxonomy (NCBI): domain Bacteria; kingdom Bacillati; phylum Actinomycetota; class Actinomycetes; order Mycobacteriales; family Corynebacteriaceae; genus Corynebacterium; species Corynebacterium sp. HMSC11D10. The sequence goes on along the minus strand of NZ_KV787053.1, from coordinate 35,427 downwards.
GCTCGTGCTGTCGTCCCCGACATTGCTCACGGAAAACAAGCCGCGCGCGGACTTTCAGCGCTCATGGCGATCTCCGGGTTTATGCCTGCAATCGCCCCGGTGCTTGGTGGCCTCATCATTCCCGCATTCACCTGGCGCGGCGTTTTTTGGACAATCGCTGCAGTCAATCTTGCGCAGCTCGTTGTCGCTTTGTGGCTCGTTCCCGAGACGCTGCCCTCCCACAAGCGGACAAGGGGCACCTTGCGCCAGATGTTTCCGCGGATGGGGCGCTGTCTACAACGTCCCGCGTTCACTGGATACATGGTGGCTGCAGGTTTGGGCTTTGGCACGCTCTTTTCCTACATCGCGGCTTCTCCCCTAGTCCTCCAATTGCAGCTCGGTCTGAGCCCAACCACATTCTCTCTCGTCTTCGGGAGTATCGCGTTGCTCATTCCGCTGAGCAACACACTCAATATGCGGCTGCTCAAGCGGCACCAGCCGCGCACGCTCCTTACCATCGCACTCGGAGTTGATCTCACAGTAGGTGCGATACTCCTCGCCTTTTCCATTTTGGGTCCAAGCACCGCAATGATTCCTTTTATCGCAATCCTCTCCGCGATGGCGGGATTCATCATGGCGAATGCTTCCGCTCTCGCTATCGAGGAAGTGCGAGACATCGGTACCGGAGCCGGAACCGGTGTCATGGGGTTCTTCCAATTCATTATCGGTGGACTCGTTCCACCACTTGTTGCGCTCGGCCCAAACCCAGCCGCTGCGATGGCGCTCGGCGTGCTCACCTGCGCTGGTTTGGCGCTTACGGGAGCACGCATCAGCTCACGCTTTCACCGAAGCTGATCAGCTTCAACCCACCACGTTCCAAAACCACGAGGCCAGAAACAAAACCGCTTTACAATCAACGACGATGCTTACCCCCAACACCTCAGACCAGCTTCCCGACTCGATCGACCCGCAGGTATTGATTGGGCCGGTTCTTCCACCTGGGGAGTGCGAGACACGCTTGATTGGTATTGCTTCGCTCACCGGGGTTGCCGCAATCGAGGGAGCATCTGCCGGCTTGGGAAATGCGACCGATTTCGCATTGCTCAACGCCCTTCGCGTGTGGTCTGATGCAGTGCTCGTTGGTGCGGAAACGGTACGAAAGGAAGACTACTTCGGTGCGCGAGTCTCGCCAGAGAAACAGCAACAACGGAAGGAAAACGGGCAGTCTGTCGCGCCTCCGATTGTGGTGTTAAGCCGCAGCCTCGGTTTTGATACGTCCTCGCAGCTCTTCTCCAATAGTCTCGCAGCGCCGATATTCGCCGTCCCCCAGGATATGCTCGATACCCCTGAGGTTGCTGCTCGCGCACATGACATCACCGAGGCTGGTGGCAGCATCCTCCCGCTCGTAGATGACTCCATGCGAACAGCAATTGAAGCGCTGCACATGCACGGTATGTCCCGCATCGTTTGCGAGGGAGGTCCACAGCTCAACACCCAGATGCTGAATGAAGACGCGGTAGACGTATTTCATTACACCATCAGCCCTCACGCAGTGCTGCAGCCTTCTGAAGTGAGGTTGTTCGGGCACAGTGACGACGATCGCAACATCCCCTTTGTTCTCGAGTCGGTTAAAGCAACAAGCGATTCCCTGCTGTTTTGCCGTTACCGAAGGGTGCGGGACCGAAAAGGCTAATCGAGCCGGTACGGTATCACCCGTGATGTTGCAAACTCGCCTCCATGATTTTTGGGTCGCCCCAGCGCCCGTCGCGACGCGTTCCCACGCGGAGGTACCAACCTCCACGCTTCGAGGCGCAGGTGCTTTGGCTTGGCCACTGGCAGTCATCTTGATCGTGCACAGGCTTTTTGTCCTCGCACGCACCGGATCGGTGACCGACGACTTCACTACGGTCTGGTCGGCGGCACGCCGCTTCGTCGACCGAGTACCTGTGTACAACGAGATTTACGAGCACGTTGACCCGCACTACCTCTATAACCCGGGTGCTACGCTGCTACTTTCTCCTCTTGGGATGCTTCCAAGTATGGAAAGCGCGAGGCCATTTTTCATCCTGTTCAACGCGCTTTGCATTATTGCTGCAGTCACATGGCTTACGCAGCTAGCGGGCTTCCGCATGTCTCACCCGGTGCTTCCAATCGCATTAGCCCTTGCATTTGTGACGGAAGCCGTGACAAATACCTTGGTGTTTTCGAACATCAACGGTGTACTACTTCTCGCCCTGACTGCGTTTATCGCGTTGTTTCTCGCTAGGCGTGATGTCGGTGCGGGTATCGTGCTCGGGCTGGCGGTCGTCGTCAAGCCAATGTTCGCTCCGCTTCTCGTACTGCCACTGATGAAAATGCGGTGGAAGGTAGTTGCTTGCGGTGTCGCCGTACCTGTATTCCTCAACGTCATTGCCTGGCCGCTGACTCCAGGTGCTCGCGACTACATCGACGTTGTTGTGCCGTATCTAGGCATCACACGCGACTATGCCAACTCTTCGCTCGCAGGTTTTGCCGTCTATTTCGGTATGCCTGCCTGGGCGCACACCATCCTCTTTGTCGTCGCTGCATCTGCTGTTGCGGCGGCGATCATTGGTTTAGCCCGCTGGCGTTATAGCGACGAATGGCTTTGGCTGACCCTGAGCACCGGCGTCCTGCTCGCAGGCGTATGCCTACTGTCCTCACTCGGACAGGCGTACTACTCGATGATGCTCTTCCCCGCCCTGTTTACTGTGTTTCACCGCGCCAGCCCCCTGCACACTTGGCCAACGTGGCTGGGCGCCATTTTATGTCTCGCGCCACTGAGTTGGGTTACGCCTGACGCGATACTGGTTGGACGGTGGCTGAACACTTTTCTTCCCACATTTGGATGGGCCGTGTTTATTGTCGCGGTGGCATCGTGGGTATGGTCTACTCAAATCACATCGGCGCCACAAAAGGAGAGGACGCGACAATGAGCGAATCCAAACCAAATTACAAGGACTTCACCGAAGCACAGTGGCGAGAAAAACTTAGCCCTGAAGAGTTTCGGGTCCTGCGGGAGGCCGGCACCGAGGCACCCGGTGTGGGCGAATACACCAACACCACCACTGAAGGTGTCTACCGCTGTAGAGCATGTGGTGAGGAACTGTTTCGGTCCTCAGAAAAGTTCGACGCACACTGCGGGTGGCCAGCATTCTTTTCCCCACTGGCGGGCGATCGGATTATTGAGCGCGAAGACCGCTCTCACGGAATGATCCGTACGGAAGTACTCTGCGCGAACTGTGGCTCTCATCTCGGCCACGTGTTTGCCGGCGAGGGTTTTGACACCCCCACCGACCTGCGTTACTGCATCAACTCCATTAGCCTGACGCTGAAAGAGGCCTAGGGCCTCATCCGGCCTACGGCAGGATGTTGATGATCTCCGCGATGTCGCTGACGCGACGTCCGGTCTGGAACGGAACCTCCTCGCGCACGTGCAGGCGGGCCTCGGTGTAGCGCATCGTCTTCATCAGGGCCTCAATGCGCTCGAGCGTTGGCGCCTCAAATGCCAGCATCCACTCGTAGTCGCCGAGCGTAAACGCCTCGACGGTGTTCGCGCGCACGTCCGCAAAGTCGCGGGCGGCTTGGCCGTGTTCAGAAAGAATTCGGCGACGCTTCTGGGGGTCCATGATGTACCAGTCATACGAGCGAACGAAGGGGTAGACCGTGATCCAGTCACCCGGTTCCTCCCCCATAATGAAACTCGGCAGGTGGGACTTGTTGAACTCTGCAGGACGGTGCAAACCGTTGCCAAGCCAGCTCACCTCAACGAGCTGACCGAACGCAGTCTCACGTCGGAAATCAGCCAGTGCCTTTTGTAGGTCGGAAAACTCTTCTGCGTGCCACCAGATCATGAAGTCTGCATCAGCACGAATGCCGGTGTTGTCGTAGATGCCACGAACAACAACGACGCCCTCTTCTTCAAGCTTGCGGAAGAAAGCCTGCGCTTCTTCGATGATACGAGTACGTTCCGTCCCAAGAGCACCGGGAATTGCACGGAACACTGCAAACTGCAGATAACGCTGCGTGGCGTTGAGTTTCGCAAAGTCAAGCTTGGCCATGATGACGCTCCTTCCCTGCCGATACGGCAGATCAAACTAAAGTCGTAATGAGTCTACGCTGTCGCACATTGCGTCTCGACGATATGTCGGCGCGCCTCCCCCACCACACGCAACGGGTCGATACCTTTATGCGTGTGATGAATCCGGACACCACCCCCCAGACCTCCACACATAGTGCGGATACGCTCGGGGAAGGCGCAAACGAGAACTGGCCGGCGGATTTTTCTAAGGCCGTCGAGTCAATGCATGCAGCCCAGCTTCGTCCTGAGATTTCCCTCGGGACTATCCGACCGCCGCAGCGACCAGCACCGTTTAGCCATGCTGTGGGGCTCGAAGTAGTCCACCCGAACGAGGACGGTGACAACATCCCGGTCGATTCAGAAGGCGATGCTTTCGGCCGACTAATCCTCCTGCACTCCCCTGCCGCCGAGGAGGCCTGGGAGGGCACCATGCGGCTGGTGGCCTATATCCAAGCGGACATGGATGATGCTGTGGCGTCAGACCCGTTGCTACCTGACGTCGCTTGGCAGTGGCTCAATGAATCGCTCGCGGAGACCAGTGCTGGGTTCACCAATCTTGGCGGCACGGTTACGTCGACCGCATCAGTACGCTTCGGTGAGATCGGTGGACCTCCCCGCGCATACCAGTTGGAGATGCGCGCCTCCTGGACTGCTGAGGGGATCGACTTGAAGAGCCACGTCGAGGCTTTTTCCAAGGTTTTGGCACATGTTGCCGGGCTTCCACCAGAGGGTGTGACACAGCTCAACGCACGCTAGGGCATACTTACGCAACATGACATCCCAGGTGCAGTACCACCTCGTAGAAACTCCCGAGCAATTCTCTCGCGCAGCGGCGGCATTGGCAGAAGGTCGAGGCGCTTACGCCATCGATACCGAGCGCGCAGCGTCATTTCGTTATGACGACCGAGCGTTCCTCGTGCAGATTTATCGACGAGATACCGATACGTACCTGTTCGCCCCGGAAGGCAACCGGGACGCGCTTCATGATGCCCTCGCTCCCGTCATCAACGGTGAGGACTGGATTATCCACGCTGCCGTCGATGATCTTAAGTCGCTCGCAATGCTCGGTCTCTACCCAGGCACAATCTTTGATACAGAACTCGCATCCCGCTTCGCAGGGTTTAATAGGCCAAATTTGGCGGCGATGGTGCAGCACTTCGTAGGAGTAGAACTTAAGAAAGGTCACGGCCACGAAGACTGGTCCACCACACCTCTGCCACCGACGTGGCAAGAATACGCAGCGCTAGATGTGGCACACCTCCACGATCTCGCAGAGGCTCTCGCCGAGCAATTGGACAACGAAGGCAAGCTTTCGTTCGCCGAGCAGGAGTTTGAGCGGATTGTCAACGAGCTCGGACCGGACAACGCACCCTTTAATGAGACATGGCGTGACATGAAGGGAGTGTCAGGGCTACGCTCCGCCAGGAGCCTGCAGCTCGCTAAAACGCTGTGGACCGCCCGCGACGAACATTGCCGAAAAGAAGACATCTCTCCCGGTCACATGCTCTCGAGCGAATCAATCGTCACCATCGCTCGTACTGTGCCATCTTCCCCATGGGAACTGCGAAACTGCCTGCGCTACCGCTCGCTCAACACAACGAAAGCCAAATTCTGGTTTAGTCTCGTCGAACAGGCGCTCGCTGAGAACCCCGAACAATGGCCAACCCCCGCGCAGCCTGCACCGACTGACCCTCCCGCAAAAATTGTGTGGGAACGCGACTACCCACGTTCCTGGCACGCATTGCAGTCGGCGCGAAAGTACGTCTCTGAAGTGGCGACGCAACAAAACATCCGTCCAGATATGCTGCTCTCTTCTGCAGTGCTGCGACAAGTTATGTGGACCGCCCCAGACTCCGACGCCGTATGGAGCACTGACGCTGCTGCTATGCAACTGAAGCGTGCTGGGGCACGCCCATGGCAGATCGCCCTTACGGCACCGCTGCTCGCGCGGGCCCAAGCTGAAGCGAAAGCAGCAAGAATCCCGCAGGGCAAAACCCCGTCATCTGGGCGAGCTGCAGCACGTCGCCGTCGCAGGAAGCGCGCTCAATAGCGCCTTACTCGCTGTCAGCGAGTCGCTGTGCCCACTCTCTAATCTGCAGGGTGGCAGACTCCGCATCGAGTCCGTACTCCTGGAGGATTTCGTCGCGGGACCCGTGCAGGGGGAACACATCCGGAAACGCGAGTTGGCGTAGCGGTGTGTCCACCTCTGCTGCCGAAAACGCCTCAGCGATAGCAGATCCGACGCCGCCTCGAATGATGCCGTCTTCATAGACCACAACCATGTCAGCTTCGACAGCCAGGTCACACAGCGCGGCGTTGACGGGAATGATCCAACGGGGATCGACAACAGTTACGCGGATACCGTCGTCGACAAGCGCATCTGCAATCTCGAGCGCGGCCTGACCAAATGCGCCGACGGCAACGAGTAGCACGTCGATTTCTGAATCGCTGCTATCACCTGTGGGTTCGGCGAGGATATCTACACCGCCGACGTTTCGCAGTGCCGGGATCGTCGGGCCGGCAGAGCCCTTCGGGAACCGTACGATCGTCGGGGCGTCGTCGACAAGAAGGGCCTCCCTGAACTCTTCGCGCAACGACTGAGTGTCTCGAGGTGCGGCGATACGGACACCCGGGACGATCGATGCGATCGCCATATCCCAAACACCGTTATGGCTTGCGCCGTCGGAGCCAGTTACGCCTGCACGGTCCAGCACTAACGTAACCGGCTGGTGGAGCAAACCTGCATCCATAAGCAACTGGTCAAAAGCACGATTGAGGAAGGTCGAGTAAATCGCCACAACCGGGTGCAATCCACCGAGTGCCATACCAGCGGCAGACGTCACTGCGTGCTGTTCCGCAATCCCCACATCGAAGAACCTGTCTGGGAACTGCTCACCAAATGGCTGCAGACCGGTTGGCCCCGCCATTGCCGCAGTGATCGCAACGATGTCATCGCGTTCGTGGCCTGCGCGAAGCAGCTCTTCGGTGAAAGCGGCGGTCCAACCTGGCTTAGAGGTGGCCAGTGCTTTTCCTGTTACAGGGTCGATCACGCCGGTAGAGTGCATCTGGTCGGCTACGTCATTGACTGCCGGGGCGAAACCGTGGCCTTTCTCAGTGACAACATGCACGATCAACGGCCCCTCGTAGCGCTTGGCATACTTAAAGGCGTTGAGCAGTGCCTTGAGATCATGCCCCTCGACCGGACCGACATATTTCATACCAAGGTCCGGGAACATTTCGGTTGGAAGAACCTGATACTTCACGCCTTCCTTGAGCGCATGCAACGCATCAAAGGTCTTCTCTCCGACCCACCCCATAGATTTGAGGGTCTTTTTCCCAGACTCCATGACCTCGTCGTAGCCAGGCTGGATCCGAATAGCGGCAAGCTGGTCACGGAGCTTGGTCAGGTTATTGGCCAGTCCGCCAATCGTCGGAGAGTACGAACGGCCGTTGTCGTTAACCACGATGACAACGTTGCGGTTTCCAGCCGCGATGTTGTTGAGTGCTTCCCAACACATGCCACCTGTGAGCGCTCCGTCACCGACAACTGCGATGACGTGATCGTCCGAATTACCGGTGAGTTCCTTCGCTTTGGCAAGACCGTCCGCATAGGACAGCGAGGCGCTGGCGTGGGAAGATTCGGTCCAGTCGTGTTCTGATTCAGATCGCGACGTGTACCCAGAAAGACCGCCCTTCTTGCGCAAGGAATCGAACTGGTTCGCACGTCCAGTCAAAATCTTGTGCACATACGACTGATGCGACGTGTCAAAGATGATTGGGTCGTTCGGGGAATCGAAAACGTAATGCAGCGCCAGTGTCAGCTCAACAACGCCGAGGTTCGGTCCGAGGTGTCCTCCGGTTGCTGACACTTTCTGGATGAGCAGCTGCCGGATCTCGTCCGCGAGCGCGTTGAGCTGGCTCGGCGCGAGCTTCTGCACGTCTGCCGGTGTCTCAATATGCTCGAGCAGTCCCACTATCCTGTCGCTCTCCTTCAGGTTTTTCGCCGCGATGCGGTCCGCATCTGCGGTGTTCCCGTATGGTTTCCGCAAGTTGCGTAGTGCGGAATCGGTTCTGGTCAGCTTACACTCCGAAATTGGTTGGCCCTATTCCTCCGCACCACTATTGTGGTCAGGCACAAGTGATGCCATGACCTCAAAATGGTGAGTATTGGGAAAAGCATCGATAAGAGCAATGTGCTCGACTCTAAATCCGTGCGCGCCAAAGCCTGCGAGGTCGCGCGCAAAGGTTGCTGGATCACAACCGATGTGAATGATGCGTTCTGGAGCCGCTTGCGCAATCTTGTCGACGACATCACGCCCTGCCCCTGACCGAGGCGGATCTAAGACAACAAGTCCCGGAGCCGGAAGCTCGCTGATTCCAACTTCCACCTTCGCATTGTGGCGATGCACATCAAACTCGTCTTCCACTGGCTGTGGGTTCGCCGTTGCCGAAGCGGAGTAATCTACGCTGTCGATCCTGCCGCCGCCGATTGCCTCATTGATCGCAGGCACAAATGCACCAACGCCTCCATACAGATCCCATCCGTTGCGGTGCGCGTAGTTGTCGCTTCCCCATTCCTTAATGAGGTCACTATAGGTTTGCGCCGCGTTGAGGTGCGCTTGCCAAAATGCTGTCGGGGGAAAGGAAAACTCGTGACCGTCTACCACCTCGGTGACCAACCCCGGGCCTTCAAGCACCTTGTGAATACGCTCAACGCGTCGGCCACGCTGCGCCGAGTGTGTTTCCACAACGTGACGTTTCCCGCGGGCATCCACGACCGCCACAATCTCACTGCCGGGCGTGTATCGAGCCGCGTCGTCGCCAATGATGCCGTCGAGCACTTGCGGCGCGACCTGGCTACACACGACACCACCGACAACGTCTGTCGATTTCAGTGCACGCATTCCGGCTCGTCCTTGCGGATCAACACCCATGCGGACACGGGTGCGCCAACCAGTTCTGGGTTCAAGCTCCACAACCCGCAATTGCTTCTCGACGACATCCGCCTCGACAACACCACTCTTGCTCGCAAGCGCACCGAGTTGGCCAAGAAGAACGTCGCGTTTGAGCGATACCTGTACCGCCGGGTCAATGTGCGCGAAGTCGCAGCACCCCGCACCTGCTGCTGCCGCAGGACAAGCCGATCTGACCCGGTGAGGCGATGGATCCACTACTTTGACAAGCTCTGCACGTGCCCAGCGTTTTTTCACACGGGTCAGTCGCGCTTCAACCGTGTCGCCGGGAATTGCGCCCGCGATGAAAACGACGCGCCCGTCTGGGGCGTCGGCGATGCCTTCTCCCCCGTGCGCCATTGCCCTCACAGACAACTTCAGCACGAGGCCGGCAGTAATCTCGTCAGTCACAGCTACTCGGACTTACCGCGTCCGGCTTGGCGCTGAGCGCGCTGCGCCTCACGGAATTCGCGGAGCTGCTTTTGGCCTTCGACATTTTGAGCGATGATCTTCTGCAACGCGTCGCTCAGCACGTTCGGGTTGCCCTCCGCGGGGGCTTCCTGAGCGCCCTGAGCCTGCTGAGCACGCGCCTCCACAGCCTCTTGCACCTGCTTTGCCAGCTGCTCAGGAAGCACAACGGGGAGAGAGTTTCCAGCAAGAATCGGGTCGTCGCCACGGTAAACAAACGAGCGCGCGACCGTTTCACGACCAAGTTGCGCAAGCTGGTCTTCCGAACCGGACGGAGCAGCAAGTGTCACGCGGTAGAGCCAGCGCGGCCCCTCCACACCGATGATTCGAATGACGCCGTTAGTGCCGGTTCCTACGATCTCTTGACCCCAGGGCCCCTGCTCAATTTCGACGGGCATACCCTCAGAACGCATACCTTCGATGATCTCGTCGGAAGATTCCTCCCACAAACCACCGGTTCGCGGAGCAGCAAACGCCACCGGGGTCAGGCGGCCGAAGCGGGTGACGATGTGAACCATCTTGGGGCCCTGCTCGCCCATCTCCACCTGGACCTGGGATTCCTTCGGCAGTGGAATCCGGATGGATCCGAGGTTCAGCGTGGCCTGGGAGAAGTCCGAAAAGTCAAAGTCATCAATGTTGACGTTATCGCCATCGAACGGACCCGTGGAGCCATTGATCGGGTCATAATCTGTAAGGACCTGCACGCCTTCTGCCACACGAAGCTCCGGCGCCTCTACCTGCGCATCTGCCGTAGCAGATGCCGACTGGGTATCAGCAACCGATTCGGGCGCCTCAGCCTCGGACGCTGCCGGTGCCGCGGTTGACTCCTCTACAACCTTCTGCGGTTCCGGGGTTGTTTCGGCTTTCTTCTTCCTCCTGAACGGCCAGATTGCCATTGCAGGTACCTCCTCTAAATTCTCAGTACGTTTTCGTCGCTAAAGACTGTAGCCCCCAGAGCGACACAGAGTTAGTTCGTGCCAGTCGATCCGTAGCCGCCAGCGCCTCGGACCGTCTCATCGAGCTCGTCCACTTCTTGAAAGCTTGCCAGTTCCACACGTTGCACGACGAGTTGTGCGATACGCATTCCACGTGTGATGACAATCGGCTCAGACCGGTCGGTGTTAATGAGGCACACCTTGAGCTCGCCCCGGTACCCTGCATCGACGGTTCCGGGAGTATTTACAATGCTCAAGCCCTGCTTTGCTGCGAGCCCGGAACGCGGGTGAATCAATCCCACTGTGCCTACAGGAAGCGCAATCGCAATTCCTGTGCCAATAAGCGCTCGCTCACCTGGCTGGAGCGTCACATCCTCTGCGGAGTAAAGGTCAGCTCCGGCATCTTCCGGGTGAGCCCGGTGAGGCAAGGGCAAATCAGGGTCAAGTCGCTTGACTGCGATTGGGCCGAAGGTGTCGTCGATACGCGCGATTGATTGTTGCTCTTCCACGCTGCCAACCATACGGCAGCTGGGTTCCTCCGATATCAATGCCTAAGGTATGAGGGGTGACTACGAACCCAGTGAATCCTTCCGACACTTCCGCTCCGGATGCAGCGAAAGTGCTGTATACCGAGCGCCAATGGGTGCCTTGGTACTGGTGGGCTGCAGTTGCAGGCCTGACGCTGCTCCTCGCAGGCGAGCTCGCACTGAACCGCAACATGTGGTGGTTTGTTGGCGGCTTTGTTGTTGCAGGCACGTTAGCGGTCTGGTTTTTAGTATGGCTGTCGCGCTACACCCTAACCGTTGAGCAGGACCCTGACGGGACCCGCTGGTTGCTCGCCGGGGATGCGAACTTGCCCAGTACGGTCGTGGACCGCGCGACGGTTGTGCCGGCTTCCGCCCGCCAGAATGCTTTGGGTAGGCAACTCGATCCGGCAGCGTTCCTCATCACGCGGTCGTGGGTGCCCGAGCATGTTCTTCTCGTGCTCGATGACCCAGAGGATCCGACGCCGTATTGGCTCATTTCAGCAAAAGACCCGGAAGCCGTGCTTGATGCATTCGTTCCGGGCCTTAAGGACCGCTCCTAATCCCCGCGAGGAGCGGATAACGGCTTGCGCCGCCTGGTACTAATTACTCGCAGTCGAGGCAGATCTTGGAGCCGTCGTCCTCGACATAGGCGAGGCGCTTGTTCTTTTGCACCAAGAAGCAGGACGCACAGGTGAATTCGTCTTCCTGGCGTGGCTTGACCTCAACATTGAGTTCCTCACCCGAGAGGTCCTGCGTCGGGGGCTCGACAGGCTCAACGATTTCCCCATCATCGTCCATGCTGCTGCCTGCAACCTCTGCTGCCTTCAGGCCTTCGAGGGAGTCGGTTTCGATGTCGTCGTCCATGCGGCGGCGCGGCGCATCGTAATCGGTGGCCATGCTTGATGTTCCTCCAGCTCAACGTCGTGCTTGATCGCGCCTCTACACGCGACATTTGAGCGGAATACTAAAGCACGTCCATGCTTCTGTCATCTTTGCTGGTAGAAACTCATTTTTTCGACATCATCCGCACAAGGGTGCAAGTTTGTACACTGCGCACATGACCTCACCTCAACCACACAACGAGTCGCACGTGTCGCGCTCAGTTTCCCCTTCATCCCGGTTCGGCTTTGGAGTTGACGTTGGAGGCTCCTCCCTGAAGGCTGCGGTTGTCGACCTTCACAGTGGCGAATTTCACGGTGAAAGACTTGAGGTGGCTACGCCACAACCGGCGACCCCTGACGCTATTGCAGAGGCGATCGCGCAGTTAACGCGTCAAGCAGCATGGTCAGGCCCGGTTGGGATTGCGCTTCCGAGCGTGATTGTCCGCAACATTGCTCGCACTGCGGCGAATATTGACCCGACTTGGGTGGGCACGGATGTGGTTGAGCTCTTCTCTACCGTGCTGGGGCAGCACGATGTCACTGTGCTCAACGATGCCGACGCAGCCGGGCTTGCGGAGGTGTCTTTCGGATGCCCCGAAGCACAGCGCGGCTCTGCCTTGTTTCTGACGTTTGGCACGGGTATCGGCTCAGCGCTTCTAGCTAACGGTCAGCTCTTTGCCAATAGCGAGCTCGGGCATCTGCTTATCGACGACACGGAGGCCGAACACCTTGCGTCATCCGCCGTGCGCACGAGGGAAGGCCTTTCTTACGACGATTGGGCCAAGCGCGTGGAAACTGTTCTTTGCGAATACGAACGACTCCTCAACCCGGATGTCATCATCGTTGGCGGCGGTGTTTCGGAAAACAGTGACCAGTGGGTTCCACTGCTGAACGTCAACACTCCAGTAGTTGTGGCCAAGTTACTGAATCGAGCAGGCATCGTGGGCGCTGCCAAGGCCGGTGCCGGTCATGTCGCTGGCTCACCTCATAGGTAAATCCTGTAGGGTGTTGACATTCTGCATATTCGGGCTACGCGCCCATACGTGCAGTAGGCACATAAAAATGGAACGTTCACCTGCTTGCTAGGATGGGCGTTCTGAAAATTTTTATGTGCTTGCGTACCCTGGTTTTCCAGTGGTAGCAAACACTGCACCAACTGCACTTCACAACGATGAAGTGCACATCGCAGTGGTTGTGGGCCGAACCTCTTGCGAGGTCCCGGCCCCGAGATAGTCTGATGAGTCGAAAGGGCGTACGTGGTAGCCAGCGAAGCTTCAAGCAACAACACCGTTCATGGCGAGCCTGTGGATCCGTCAAACGGTGGCGAGAGCAACGGTTCCGGTACCGACTCGAAGCCTGCCAAGAAGACGGTGAAGAAAGCAGCCAAAAAAGCAGTGAAGAAAACCGCGAAAAAGACTGCTAAAAAGACTGCGAAGAAAACCGCGAAAAAGACAGCCAAGAAGACGGTAAAGAAGTCCGCGAAGAAAACTGTCCGTAAGTCTGCGGCGAAGCGCACCACAAAGGCTGCTCAAACCGCTGCAGCGAAGGCGGACGAAGCCGAGACCGAGGATCTCGAGGCAACAAGCGCGGACGACGAGTCCTTGGATCCGACCGATGCCGAGGATTACGACCCGGACATGGGCGACGATGAGGACGACGCGTTCGACGAAGATCTCGACGGTGCCATGGACGACGCCGACGAGACCGAAGACGAAGATGACGAGGAAGAAGAGGACGACGGTTCTTCTGTCTGGGACATTGAAGAATCCGCTGCCCTGCGCCAAGCACGCAAGGATGCTCAGCTGACCGCATCCGCGGACTCTGTTCGTGCCTACCTCAAGCAAATCGGCAAGGTTGCACTTCTCGATGCAGAGCAAGAGGTCTCTCTTGCGAAGCGCATCGAGGCAGGACTCTACGCACAGCACCGTCTCGACGAGATGGCACGTGCTGCTGCAGAAGGCGACAAGGATGCAAAGCTCACGCCTGCGGTAAAGCGTGATCTCCGCGCGGTTGCTCGTGATGGCCGCAAGGCAAAGAACCATCTGCTCGAGGCGAACTTGCGTCTCGTCGTGTCGCTGGCCAAGCGTTACACCGGCCGCGGGATGGCATTCCTGGATCTGATTCAGGAAGGAAACCTTGGCCTCATCCGTGCCGTTGAGAAGTTCGACTATTCCAAGGGCTACAAGTTCTCCACCTATGCCACGTGGTGGATCCGCCAGGCAATTACGCGTGCTATGGCAGACCAGGCCCGCACCATTCGTATTCCGGTGCACATGGTCGAGGTCATCAACAAGCTTGGCCGCATTCAGCGTGAGCTGCTGCAGGACCTCGGTCGCGAGCCAACGCCGCTCGAACTGGCAAAGGAAATGGATATCACCGAGGAGAAGGTCCTCGAGATCCAGCAGTACGCTCGTGAGCCGATTTCGCTCGACCAGACGATTGGTGACGAGGGCGATAGCCAGCTCGGCGACTTCATCGAAGACTCCGAGGCAGTCGTTGCCGTGGATGCCGTGTCCTTCACGCTTCTACAGGATCAGCTGCAAGACGTTCTGCACACGCTCACCGAACGTGAGGCTGGCGTCGTTCGCCTGCGCTTCGGCTTGAGCGATGGCATGCCGCGCACCTTAGATGAGATTGGTCAGGTCTACGGCGTCACGCGTGAACGTATCCGCCAGATCGAGTCGAAGACGATGTCGAAGTTGCGTCACCCGTCGCGCTCCCAGGTGTTGCGCGACTACCTGGACTAGATTTTCACGCGACAAAGCTCAGCGCCCCGGCCAGATCATGTATCTGCCGGGGCGCTGAGCTTGCGCTTTACTCGGTGCTACTCGTTTACGGCGAGTATCACCGCGGTCTTTAGTTCGAGGACCCTTCCATTTCATTTATCTTTTCATTGAAGCCATCTTCGATGCACTTCTGGTATGCAGCGTTGTCCGATTGGTACTGTTCACAATCGCCGATGATGTCCTTGGCAAAGTACACACCCCAGAAGATCATCACCGCAGTTGCGATCATTGCGAAAGCGCCTAGGACAAGGCCGGTCACCGCCATGCCTTTGCGGGAACCCGGCCCCACGATGTTCTTCGATTTACGGATACCAACGATGCCGAGGATCACCGCGATGACACCAAGAATGATGGCACCGAACAACGTGAACATGGCAGGGATCGAGAGAATGCCGAAAATCAGGGCTGCCATTGCAACGCCATTAGGTTTCTGCTCCCCTACCGGCGCTGTGCCGTAGGGCGCGCCGTAAGCGGAGGGGCTCTGGGCCGTGTCATAGCCCGCTGGTGCCTCATAGCCCGCGTAGTTGTTCGCTGTGTCGTAGCCTTCCGGCTGCGGCTGGTTATAGGGCGAGACTCCCTCAGGGTGGCCGTTCGGGTCGTTCGGGTAACCGTTGGGGTTGTAGCGGTCAGTCATTCGTTTCTCCTCGTTTTACGTAATGTGCCCGCCCACTGTACCGACTTCGGTGTCACCAGTCACGAAGGTATGCGATGCGTTCTCGGAGCTGTTCCGCGCTACACAGTGCAGTCGGTGGACCTCCGCAGGCCTTTCGTACCTCGGTGTGGATCGCACCGTGTGGGCGACCAGTTTTGCTGGCGACGATGGATACGCGCGCGTTGAGTTCGCTGCGTAGCTGAGGGAGTTCGTCAGCTGCAGTTGCACTTTGGGGAGTCTCCTCCACCGGCTGTGTTACCTTCTGCGGCTCCCCGAGGATCTCTGCTCGTTCACGAGCGCGTCGTTCCTCTGCCCGGCGCGCTTTTTCTTCAGCATCGCGTGCGTCGAGTTGGTCGGCCTGGCGTTTGGCCAGCAGGGTGCGTACTTGCTCGGCGTCGAGGAGGCCGGGCAGTCCGAGGAAGTCTTGTTCCTCTGCAGAGCCGGCGACTGTTGGGGTGCCGTAGGTGGATCCGTCGAAGATCAGCGAGTCGAGCTCCGCCGATGCTCCGATGGTTTCGTATCCGGAGGTTTCGTCGGGTTCGTTTTGGGTGCGGTTGGCCTGCTCGAGCAGTTCGTCGGACCAGCCGGATTCGCGGTGAGGTTTGCCTAGGACGTGGTCGCGAGAAACTTCCATTTCCTCAGCCAGGCGCAGCAGCACTGGGACGGAGGGCAGGAAGACGGAGGCCGATTCGCCGGGCATGCGGGAACGGACGAAGCGTCCGATGGCCTGGGCGAAGAACAATGGTGTGGATGCTGAGGTTGCGTAGACGCCGACGGATAGGCGCGGCACGTCGACGCCTTCGGACACCATGCGGACAGCGACCATCCATTCGTCGCGGGATGCCGAGAATTCATCAATGCGGTCGGAGGCGCCTGGTTCGTCGGAAAGAACGAGCGTGACTGGGGTGTTGGAAAGTTTTTCCAGGATTTTCGCGTACGCGCGGGCGGTGGTTTTGTTGGTGGCGATGACTAGTCCGCCAGCGTCTGGCATGTTTGCGCGGACTTTCATCAGGCGGGTGTGTGCAGCATTAAGGACGGCTGCGACCCAGTCACCTTTCGGGTCCAGTGCGGTCTTCCATGCACGTGCGGTTTGTTCGGCGTTCAGTGGTTCGCCGAGGCGAGCTGAGTACTCCTCCCCTGCTGAGTCCTTCCATTGTGCTTCGCCGGAGTATGCAAGGAACACCACGGGTCGGACGACGCCATCGGCCAGTGCGTGGGAATAGCCGTAGGTGTAGTCCGATTCTGAGACGAGGTGGCCGGCGCCGTCTTCGACGTAGCGCACGAAAGGGATCTGGGAGTCGTCGGAACGAAATGGTGTACCGGTCAGAGCGAGTCGGTGTTCGACGTCGTTGTATGCCTCGTAGACACCATCACCCCAGCTCTTGGAGTCACCTGCGTGGTGGATCTCGTCGAGAATCACCAGCGTGCGTCGTGCTGAAGCGACAGCATGGTGTTTGAAGGGGTGCATACCTACTTGCGCATACGTGACGACGATGCCGTCGTAGGCGGCGTTGACTGCCGAAGAGTTGGTGAAGTTTGGGTCCAACGACATTCCGAACCGCTTGGCGGCGTCCGACCACTGGTGCTTGAGGTGCTCGGTTGGTACGACGACGATAATGCGCTGGACGGTGCGGTCAGCGAGCAGGGTCGAGGCAAGCGTGAGCGCGAAGGTGGTCTTACCTGCGCCGGGCGTTGCCACAGCCATGAAGTCGCGTGGCTTGGTACTCAGAAACGAATCGAGGGCCTCCTGCTGCCATTTGCGCAGCGAAGGCCCAGAAGACGCGGCTGTCACTTGCGGCGCAGCCCCTTATAGATCCGCTCGCAGTCCGGGCACACCGGAGAGCCGGGCTTTGCTTGTTTTTTCACCGGGAAGGTTTCGCCACACAGGGCGACGACCATTTTGCCGGAAATCGCAGAGTCGACAATTTGGTCTTTTTTGACGTAGTGGAAAAACTTCGGGGTTCCGTCGTCGGTTGTCGACGAGGTATCTTCCCGCAAATCCGGGCGTTCAAGTGTCTTCGTCGTCGTGTTCACGCGCTCTATCATGCCCCAAATTGAGCGAGAGGTTAAGCCGGAGGGCTAACCTCGACGCATATGAGCACCAATGAGAACGTTTCCCCCGATTCTGATCCGCGGGACCGAGCCCGTGACGGGTTGTTCTCTAGTTTGAGCCAGGACGATCAGACGGTTGACGCTCAAGCCGAGGATGTCGTCGACTCCTCTGTGCCTCACTCGCGTCGGCGTCGTCGCATGGCCCGCGCTTTGATCACAGACGCGGTGACGAGTCCTGAACAAAACCGGCAGTCTCGTGAGAAGCAGTACGCCATTTTGCAGGGGCTTCGCCTACCGTTCATCCTCGCCGCGATCTGGGCTGCGTGGATGAGCTGGTGGGTGCTGGCGGCAATATTGTTCGTCGTCTCGGTACCGCTGCCTTGGATTGCGGTGGTGTTGGGCAACGCACAGGGCGAGAAGCGGGATGCACGCTCAAAAAACGTGTACAAGCCTGCGGTAGTGCGTGAGGAGATTCGGTTGGAGAACTCTCGTCGTACGGCGCTCGAGAGTTCGTCGTCAAGCACGGCAAACGTGCCCGATATCATCGATCACGACGACGGTGGGGATGATGCAACAGGAGACAACGATGAGTGATTCAGTAACGGTAAGCCCGGAGACAGCGAAAACTCTTGCCCAAGCATTGGCAAAGGCCGGTTTTACGTCCGCAGGGATTGCTGAGCACCTTGGGCCAGCCGCGACGCAGGCGATGTTTCGCGGTGAGCCTGGAGTAGTGCGCCACGCGTGCCAGGATGGGTCCCGTTTGTCGCGGTTGATCCGGTTTTTTATCTTGCGCGAGCCATGCACCGCAGCGGAACTCAGTGATGTGCTGTCGCAAGAGCTTGTGCAGCTGCTTATCGACGACTGCGTGGTCGCCCCTGCAACCGACAATGCCGAACTTCACATCGCACTCGATGTGCGCCCGCATGCGATCGCAGATAAGGAGCGCTTTGTCTTTTCCGATCTCGACGCGTCGATGACCGACATCGTCCCAGGACACGATCATGTTCTCGGCGTTGGCGCCGCTTCCTTATCACTGCTTTCGGCTGCGCCTCAGACACCGGTGTCGTCTGTTTTGGATTTGGGAACGGGTTCGGGGGTGCAGGCACTTGCACAGGCTCACGTTGCTAAGAGAGTTGTCGCGACAGATGTTCACGGTCGAGCGCTGGACTTAGCTCGAGCGACGTTTGCTGCCAACGGTGTAGACAATGTGGAACTGAGGCAAGGAAGTTGGTTTGAACCTGTTGCGGGCGAACGGTTCGACCGCATTGTGGCCAACCCCCCATTTGTTGTCGGACTACCCGAGGTGGGCCATGTCTACCGCGATTCAGGCTTGGATCTTGATGCGGCCTCCGAGCTCGTTGTCTCCGGCGCAGTGGAACATCTTGCCGAAGGTGGCCGTGCTTTCATCCTGGGTTCCTGGGTGCACAGCAAGGATGCGTCCTGGCAGTCTCGGGTGGCGTCGTGGTTGCCCAGCACAGGAGTGAACGCCTGGGTGCTGCAGCGCGATGTTGTGGATCCGGGGATGTACGTCTCCACGTGGCTTCGCGACGAATCCATCGACCCCCGCTCTACTGAAGGCATCGAACGCACCGAACGGTGGCTGGAGCACTTTGCGCAAAATAACGTCACTGGAATCGGATTCGGGTGGATTGTCTTGGAAGATATCGGCGATGCCGCAACTGAGGTCACCGCTGAGGAACTATCCCAGCATTTCACTGACCGCTTAGCACCGGAGGTTGAAGAATACTTCCTGCGTAGCGATTGGCTGCGTGGAAAATCCTTCGCCGAAGTTCTTGATGCCCAATACATGCTGCGCCCAGGGGTCGCGCTTGAGGAGGTCAGTTTGGCCGACACCGAAACCGGTATCGGCTTCGCACCCGAGGTCATCCGTGTGACTCGCACGGACGGGCCACGGTTTACCCATACCGTGGATGCTGGGGTGCTCTCCGTTATTCGTGGGCTGCACCCGCAAGGCCTTGCGCTTCGCGACGTCACTGGGCTCTACGCTGCTGCCAACGGTATTAACGACGAGGCTGCACTACATGAACTTGAGCAATCCAGCTCGGCAGCCATAGTTGATCTTGTCCGTCATGGCGTTGTCCTACCCGCAGAAATCGCCGCTATCTGATCAGAAACAGAGGAATATCCTGTGAAAGCCGTCCTGACCCGCGTTTCCGAGGCTTCCGTCACCGTCGACGGCGACGTTGTCGGCGCTATCAATTGCGCTGAGACAGGCGGAATCCTCGCCCTTGTCGGCGTTGGCCGCGAAGACGACGAAGAAGCCTGGCAAAAGATGGCCCGCAAAATTGCAGAACTGCGCATTCTCGACGGGGAAAAGTCCGTTGAAGACGTCAATGCTCCGGTGCTTTTAGTCAGCCAGTTCACGCTTTTAGGCCGCACTGCCAAGGGTCGCCGCCCATCGTGGGGAGACGCTGCCCCTGGCGAAGTTGCGGAGCCAATCATCGCAAAGATCGCGTCGGCACTGCGTGAACGCGGAATTCATGTCGAAGAAGGGCGATTCGGCGCCAACATGCAAGTCCAGAGTGTCAACGAAGGGCCGTTCACCGTGTTGGTAGAAACGTAACGCTCAGTGAATATAAATGGTGCCCGCGGGAACACCTCTTCACCTCGGACCGTTGCTCTATCAGATTGCAGCGATGCAACATGAAGTGTTTCACCCCAGTCCGAGGAGGCGTTGTCACATGACCCAGCCGGATCGTGCCACAGAAAAAGAAGAGAACGTCGACCGCGGTAGCCGACGTAATCAGACCAACGACAACCCATCCGCAGACCTTGTACGCGTTTATCTCAACGGCATCGGCAAAACCGCCCTACTCAACGCTGAAGAAGAGGTCGAGCTTGCCCAACAGATCGAAGTTGGCCTCTACGCTCAGCATCTTCTCGACGATCCGGAGGTGAAACTCACCCGGGCAAAAAAGCGCGACCTGACAATCCTCGCTAAGCAAGGCCGCAAGGCGCGCGCGCACCTCCTCGAGGCGAACCTGCGCCTGGTCGTATCGCTTGCGAAGCGCTACACCGGCCGCGGAATGCCACTGTTGGACCTCATCCAAGAAGGCAACCTCGGCCTTATTCGTGCGATGGAAAAGTTTGACTACGCCAAGGGCTTTAAGTTTTCCACCTACGCCACCTGGTGGATCCGCCAAGCAATCACGCGAGGTATGGCTGACCAGTCCCGCACAATCCGCCTCCCTGTGCACCTTGTCGAACAGGTCAACAAGCTCTCACGTATTCGTCGCGAAATGTATCAATCTCTCGGCCGTGAGCCGACGAACGAGGAACTGTCCGAAGAGTCCGGCATCGAAGAGTCCAAGATCGAAATGCTGCTGCGCCAATCCCGCGACCCCGTCAGCTTGGATATGCCGGTCGGTGCAGATGAAGAGGCGCCTTTGGGTGACTTCATCGAGGACGCGGAAGCCACCGACGCCGAAGACGCCGTCGTAACTACGCTGCGCCATGACGACATTCAAGACATCATTAATGGCCTTGAGCAGCGCGAACAGGATGTCATCCGCATGCGCTATGGACTGACTGACGGTGTGCCGCGCACCTTGGACCAGATTGGCCGACAGTACGGACTATCCCGGGAACGTGTACGTCAGATCGAACGCGAAGTCATGGCGAAGCTTCGTGTGGGCGAACGTGCAGACCGTCTTCGCGATTACGCAATGTAGCCATTAGGAAAAACAACAACTACGCCCAGTGATGGGACTTAGGTCACTATCGCTGGGCTACAGTATTTGTCGAACGTTCGTTATAGCAGCAACAGCTGCTGCCTCGTCGAGTGGAAGGAACCAACAACCGTGCGTGACCTCGTCGACACCACAGAAATGTACTTGCGAACGGTCTACGAGCTGGAAGAAGAGGGCATCACTCCCCTTCGCGCTCGCATCGCTGAACGGCTTGAGCAGTCTGGCCCCACCGTGTCGCAAACTGTGGCACGCATGGAGCGCGACGGACTTATCGTTGTTGAGCAAGACCGTTCCCTCTCCCTCACTGAGGAAGGGCGCGCACTCGCAACCGCGGTGATGCGCAAACACCGTCTCGCGGAACGTCTTCTGACCGACGTGCTGCGCCTTGATATTGAGAAAGTGCACGACGAGGCATGTCGCTGGGAACACGTCATGAGCGAAGAGGTCGAACGTCGCCTTGTCGCAGTGTTGGATAACCCCACCCACTCCCCATTTGGTAACCCGATCCCCGCACTGGAAGAGCTGGGAGCACCACAGGGGGTGCCCGAGACACGCGGAACTCGAGCGACCGATCTTCGAATCCAGGAGCCGACCAGAGCGCGTGTTGTGCAGATTTCGGAAATTCTTCAGGTCCCGTTGACAGACGGTGTCTCCCTTGCAGGCATCGGTCACTTCGTCGGCCAAGAAGTGACGTTGACTCCATTTGAAGACGGCGCGCTGGAAGTCAAGACCGCCAACGGAGAAACTGTTGTACTTCCATCTGAGCTGGCACACGCGCTGCGCGTCGAACCGCTCAACTAACGCTTCGAGGAGAAACCCCATGAAACTTGTAGTCACAGGCGGCGCAGGATACGTCGGAAGTGTGTGCGCGCAAGCACTGCTTGAAGCAGGCCACGACGTCACCGTTATCGACGATTTCAGCACTGGAAACCGCTACGCTGTCCCTGAGCAGGCTGTGCTCGTTGAGGGAAACATTGTCGATGTTATCGACGACGTACTGGCTGACGGTGACATCGATGGCGTACTGCATTTCGCTGCACGCTCGCTTGTCGGCGAGTCGATGGAGGATCCCGCCAAGTACTGGCATGGCAATGTCGGAGTATCACTCGCGTTGCTCGACGCAATGCGCAAGCACGACGTGAAATCCCTGGTGTTTTCCTCGACCGCTGCCACCTACGGTGAACCAGACACCGTGCCGATTACCGAAGATGCGCCAACACGTCCAACGAATCCCTATGGCGCCTCCAAGCTAGCGATTGACCACGCAATCACGTCCTACGCCAATGCGTACGGCCTCGGCGCAACGAGTCTGCGCTACTTCAACGTCGCCGGCGCACACAACGGTGTTGGTGAAAACCACATCACTGAAACCCACCTCATCCCCATTGTGTTGCAGGTTGCCATGGGCTACCGCGACAAGATCATGATGTACGGCGATGACTGGCCAACAAACGACGGTACTTGCGTGCGCGACTACATTCACATCCGCGACCTCGCCGACGCCCACATGCTCGCTTTGGAAAACAACACGCCTGGCCAACACAAGATCTATAACCTTGGTTCCGGTGCTGGCTATTCGGTGCGAGAAGTTGTGGAGATGTGTCGCGAAGTCACCGGCCATCCCATCCCAGCTGAGGTAGCTCCTCGCCGTGCAGGCGATCCGGCTGTGCTCATCGCGTCGTCCGAAAAGATCAAAAGTGAGCTTGGTTGGAACCCCACCCGCACAGATCTACGCCGAATCGTCGAGGACGCATGGGCGTTCACCCGCGAACTGGGAAGCCGTTCGCACTCGGCGCGTTAACCTCCGAATTCGAGCCACGTGTCTCTGCATGCTCGACTGCTCACTTCAAGAATCTCTTCTGCCTTGCCCGCCAGCATCACTTGCAGCAGCAGATTCGACAGCGCATGACCTGGAACTTCCTCGTCTGCGCACCGCAACGCAGTGCCCGCCCATGCGTACAAGCGTTGGGAAAGGGCAACCATCGCCCAAAGACACAACGCGTTGGCCCGAATGGCTCCGGTGAAGTTCCTCGCGATACACAACATCACCGCGGATGCCCCGAACGGGTATGCAAGCGCGTCGACGATTAAGCAGTCGCGCAACCGGCTTCTGCTCAGCATCGCGGCGATAAGTTCGACTTCGTCATCCGACTGAAACACATCGCTCAGTTCAACGTATCCATCCCCGTCAATGATCGAATCCGCTGGCGTTGAGACGAAGAGCTCGCAGGCCCGCTCGACGTCCCGGCGCGCAAGAGCAGGTGCCACTGAGACCAGATCCATTAGGTCAAGGCCTCGTCGATACGCAGCGGGCGCGACCTCGTCGCAACGCACAGCATCGCTGAGCAATAGCGGGTCGAAGTGCTCGAACGTATCCGCGCGATCGAGCTCCGGCAGCAAGCCGTTATCGATGTACGGCCGCATCGCCGGCGACGCGATCACCGAAGCGACCGTACCCGAAGCGAATGTGTCCTCCCACCCCCAGATCTGTGCGTTCTCCGTCTCGTTGGAGAACGCGAGGCGGTACGGGGTGCCATCAGCGACTTCCGAAACTAACCAGCACGCGTCGACCAGTGGCACAATCCCCTGATAACTGTCTCGCAACTCCTTAACGGCCTGTTTGACCATCTCCGAATCAGGGACTCGGCTAATGATCACGCCAAACGTCGCCACACGTTGCGTTATTGGCAGTTGCTCAAGCATGTTGCGAAGCTGCTCTGTGCTGCCCAAATCAGAGCACAAATACGGTCCAACATCCAAGATGTCAGGTTCCCCCGGACGCGCTTGCAAGGTGATCAGCGAAACAGTTTCAGTTGGAAAGTAACCGAGAGTTCCAGGAAGTGATGCAATCAAGTGCGCGGGCGATTGCAATGTGTAGGTGTCGTGGTGCGCCGCGCCAGCACCATCCGATGAATGAGTTCCTTGTGGTTGAGTGTCTGTCATAAATATCAGACGCACTGAAGCAGTGTTCGGTTCCATCCAAAAACATAACGGGGAATGTTTTGCTCGCTTCCTTCGTTGTGGTGGGGGAATCAGCGATACCATTTCAGGAGATCTACAACCGTGACTTACGATCAGCAGATGTACGAGCTTGAGTACCCCTCGCCCACCGTGGACAGCACCTCCCAATCGGGCCCGGCGCTGATTATTGCCATGCACGGCTACGCCGACGCAGGTCACGCAGTTGAGTCTGCAGCCGACCATCTTAAGGCCGCGCTAGAGACCCATACGGTGGCGACGTTTAGCAACGACGAGCTCATCGACTACCGCTCACGACGCCCAACGGTGACACTCGCCCATGCTGAAATCGCAGACGTTGCAGACCTGCAACTCGATATGCGGGTCCTGCGCGACAGCAAGGGCAAGTCTTTCTTGCTCCTGTCCGGGCCTGAACCGGATCTTCGCTGGGAAGCGTTTAGCAATGCAGTCGCCGACCTCGTCGAGCGTTTCAATGTGGATAAAACGATCTGCCTCTACGCTGCCCCTATGGGCGCGCCACACACTCGCCCCCTTGTGGTATCAGCACACGGCAACGACACCGACCTCGTCGGCTCGATGTACACCTTCGACGGTATGGTGAGCGTTCCTGGCTCCGCCGCAATTCTCATTGAGCGCGAACTCCACAAGCGTGGGCGAAATGTCGCAGGCTACACAGCGCACGTCCCGCACTATGTCGCTGCTTCTCCGTACCCGCACGCAACTTTCCAGCTCTTGCAGTCGGTAGAGGATTCCACCACGTTGACCTTCCCGCTTGGTTCGTTGGAAGGCGACATGAAGCGGGTCTCCCAGCAACTTGCAGAACAAACGACGAACTCCGCTGAGATCACCCATGTGGTCCAGGCCTTGGAGGAACACTATGACCAGGAGATGGAGGAATACCGTCGCCACCACCCGCAAGCCATGATGCCCGGTGAGGCACAGATGCCCTCGGGTGAGGAAATCAGCGAGGCTTTTGAGAACTACCTCACCGCCATAGAGGACCGTGACCGCAACCGTGGTCAACAGCGCAGTCTGCCTCACGATGAGGACACTGATCGGCGCTTGCGTGACTACTACTTCATCGACCCCGACGCTGAAGTAGATGACGGCGACAGCGACGGTGACACAGGCGCAACATCCTAAATGCTGATGGGATGTCGGGGCGGTCAGCTACGGTGGTGAGCGTGACGCTCACAGACATGCTCTCCGACATTGCCGAAGCACCAGAGTCCCTCTTCGAGGACGTGGTGTGGGACTCGTTTACCTCCTGGACCGAGTCCCGCGGTATCAGCCTCTACCCTGCTCAAGAGGAAGCTTCGCTAGCGTTGCTCGCTGGCGACAACGTTATCTTGGCTACCCCAACTGGATCCGGGAAGTCCATGGTGGCCAACGCGGCGCATTTCATTGCCCTCGCCCGTGGACAACGATCGTTTTATACGGCGCCGATTAAGGCACTGGTAAGCGAGAGGTTTTTCGCGCTGTGCGAGATTTTCGGCGCTGAAAACGTCGGCATGATGACCGGTGACGCAACGGTGAACTCCAATGCGCCAATCATTGCAGCCACAGCGGAGATCGTCGCAAATATCGCGCTACGAGAGGGCGAGCATGCACGGATCGACCAGGTCGTCATGGACGAGTTCCATTACTATTCCGAGCCGGAGCGCGGATGGGCCTGGCAGGTTCCGCTCCTCGAGTTGCCAAAGGCACAGTTTCTGCTGATGTCGGCGACACTAGGCGATACTGCGTGGCTCGAGGAGGACCTGACGAAACGCACCGGGCGCACCACCACTTATGTGGGCGGCGCTGAGCGTCCCGTTCCGCTGGATTTCCACTATGTGTTCACGCCGGTGCACGAGACGATTGAGGAGCTGCTCGCCGACGGCAAGGCACCGATCTACGTTGTGCATTTCTCTCAGCGCGAAGCCACCGAACGAGCGCAGGCGCTGACCAGCATGAAAATCATTACGGATGAGGAAAAGCAGCGGATCGCTGAAGAGATTGGCAATTTCCGCTTTACCACCACGTTTGGCAAGACGCTGTCCAAACTTGTGCGTCGTGGCATCGGAATCCACCACGCAGGCATGTTGCCGAAGTACCGTCGCCTTGTCGAACGGCTTTCCCAAACCGGCTTACTGAAGGTCATCTGCGGTACAGACACGCTCGGTGTGGGGATTAACGTGCCGATTCGTACAGTGCTCATCACTGGGTTGGCCAAATACGACGGAACTCGCCAGCGCATCTTGAAGTCGCGTGAATTCCACCAAATCGCAGGCCGCGCAGGTCGCGCAGGCTACGACACCGAAGGCACTGTAGTGGTGGAAGCACCCGAACACGAGATAGAAAACGTAAAGCTGCGCCGCAAGGCGGGTGATGATCCGAAGAAACTCAAGAAGATACGAAAG
Source organism: Corynebacterium sp. HMSC11D10 (assembly GCF_001806995.1). Lineage (NCBI taxonomy): Bacteria > Bacillati > Actinomycetota > Actinomycetes > Mycobacteriales > Corynebacteriaceae > Corynebacterium > Corynebacterium sp. HMSC11D10. The sequence goes on along the minus strand of NZ_KV787053.1, from coordinate 9,005 downwards.
AAGTCTGCCCGCGACGGTGAAGTTTCCTGGTCTGAGAACACTTTTGAACGTCTGAAGGTCGCTGAACCCGAAGAGCTGACAAGCCAGTTCAAGGTGAGCAACTCGATGCTGCTCAACGTGGTGGCACGCCCTGGTGACGGCTACGAGCACATGCGCAAGTTACTGCGCGACAACCACGACAACCGTGCGAAGCAGAACAGGGACATCCTCACCGCAGTGGAGCTATTCCGTGGGCTGATTAACGCTGGAGTGGTGGAACGTACTCCGGACTCTCCCGCGTTTCGCCCATACACGCTGACGCAGGAGCTCGACCGCGACTTTGCGCTAAATCAACCTCTCGCTCCGTTCGCACTGGCGTTTCTTACCCTGCTGGATCCGGAATCGGATACATACACCCTTGATGTCATCTCAGCATTTGAAGCGATCCTCGACGACCCGAGGCAACTCCTCCAAGCGCAAGAGAAAGCCGCTCGTGGAGAAGAAATTGCTGCGCTAAAGGCTGAAGGTGTTGACTACACCGAGCGCATGGCGATTATTGAGGATGTCACCTATCCGAAGCCATTGGCCCACGAGTTGGACGAAGCGTTCGATACCTTCACCCAAGGCAACCCATGGGCGAAGGAGTTCGAGCCGTCGCCGAAGTCTGTGGTGCGGGACATGATCGAGCACGCAATGACGTTCTCCGATCTCATTTCCACATATGGGCTGGCGCGCTCCGAAGGTGTGGTGCTTCGCTACCTCACCGATGCTTGGCGCACGCTCTCCTACTCCATCCCCGATGCCTACATGAACGACGAGCTCGAGGACATCGTCGTATGGCTCGGCGAGATGATTCGTCAGGTGGACTCGTCGCTCATCGACGAATGGGCGCATATGACCGGAGAAGACGAACCTGTCAGCCAGGAAACCATCGACCGAGAACTGGCCTTTGGTGTGCAGGACCCATCCGCGCTGACCGCCAACCGTCGTGCGTTCACAATCATGGTCCGCAACTACTTCTTCCGAATGGTCGAACTGTTCGCTTATGAGAAAGAAGATGAGTTGGCCGAGATGCTCGACTACCTAGAAACAGACGAGCGGGTGGATTGGCCGGGGGCGATGGACGACTACTTCGACGAGTACGACGATGTCGATCTTGGCCCAGACGCACGCGGTCCTAAATTCTTCCACATCGGTGATCAATCCGGCAGATCCTGGCAGGTCACCCAGATTATTAACGACCCCGAAGGCGACAACGCGTTCCAGATTCACGGTGTGGTGGATCTCGACGCATCCGATGAAGCGGGTGAGGTTCGGGTCTCCTCGTTGGAGGTTCGGGGGCAGTAGAAGTGCTCGCATGAAACGGAAAGTTCTAATTTGCCCCAAAACACATCCACCCCGGCTAGATTGTGTGGGGCAAACTTTGGTTCTAGCGTGACAAGGAGCACAACGTGACGCGCACAATTGTTGTCGGCGCCGGCATGACCGGTCTGTCAACCGCATGGCATCTGCAGGAATATGGCCATGAGGTGGAAGTTCTCGAACGCATCGATGTTGCGGCCGGTTCTTCCTGGGGCAACGCCGGCTGGTTGGCACCGGGCAAGACGATCCCGCTGTCCAACTCGAGCCTGTGGGCATACGGCCCGACCGCACTGTTTGATAAGCACGCTGCTTTGGATGTGCCGGTGCGTTTCGACCCGAAGCTGTGGCGCTTCTGCGCCAACTTCATGGCACACGCGACGGGACGCGCATGGGACAAGACCATGGCTCGCCTCACTAAGGCAGATATTGCTTCCCTCGCTGCTTTCGACGAGCTCGAAGCAGGTGGTGTGAAGGCCTCCACACATGAGGGTCCGTTCATCATCGGTTTCGAAAACGAGGGCAAAGCCGCCGGCTTCCTCAAGGAAGTCGAAGGCGCTCAGCGTCACGGCCAAGATATTCCTTTCGAGCAGATCACGCTTGACGACGCCCGCACTGACGCCCCGATGCTGACCGAGAAGGTCGGCGCAACCTACCGCATGGGCGGTCAGCGCTTCATCGAGCCGGGTCCGTACTGCCGGGCCATTGCAGATTCGATTATCGAGCGCGGTGGCAAGATCACGACGGGTGTTGAGGTCGTAGAGGTCACCTCCACCCGCAAGCCAGCCGTGAAGCTTTCCACCGGGGAGTGGCTGCAGGCCGACAACGTTGTTTTGGCAACCGGTGCGTGGCTTCCGTCCTTGGCTAAACAGCTTGGTGTGAACACGATGATTCAGGCTGGTCGCGGCTACTCCTTCTCGGTTGAGACAGCTGAGCCTGCTACCTGCCCGGTGTATCTGCCGGATCCAAAGATCGCCTGCACCCCGTACCAGGGTCGCTTCCGCATCGCAGGCACGATGGAGTTCCGCGGCCCGGATGAGCCGTTCCAGCCAGGCCGTATTACCTCGATGATTCACTCGACGAAGCCGTTCTTCCGTGGCATCGACTGGGAAGATCGCCAGGACGAGTGGGTCGGTTCCCGCCCGGTCACTCCGGACGGTCTCCCACTGGTTGGCGCGACGAAGGTGCCAAACGTGTACACCAACGGTGGTCACGGCATGTGGGGCATCATCCTGGGCCCGCTGTCCGGCAAGATGCTGGCAAAGCAGATTGTGACCGGCGAGATCGACGAGACGATCAAGCCGTTCGACCCGCTGCGCGGCCCGTTCGGTGGCCTGTAACGCACCAACGTTTCAAACCCCGTCACTGCACTATGCATGTGGCGGGGTTATTTTTATCCCCCGTTTTCCCCACCCGCCAACGCTGTGCGCTGCAGGTTTCCTCGCACGACTCGTGCGACGGCATCTAATTGCATTGAAAATCGCAGTTGTGCCTTATCTTAATTCCTGTCACATTGGTCAGTTATGAGTGATAAGGAACACAAATGCCACAACTGAGCACCAACCAGATCGCGCCGTCGAATAGCGATGACCTCGAGGCAGTAATCGAGGCAGCTGTTGCTCGCGCCTACCACTGGATGGAAGCTACCGCCGAAGCAGACGCCGACGACGCCTCCACCCAGCAGCTCGCTGAGTTGCTTCGCGACGAAAACGGTGTCCGCTTCACCATGGACTTCGTTGACCGCGTCATGCGCCCGGAAAGCAACCGTGTCGCAGCACACGCACTGCGGGCGATCACGCGCGGTGTCGACGCCCGATTCCTCGGCCAGATCAACTCCCTACTCGTCGGAATTGGTGCTTTCGTCGGCCCATTCCTGCCAAACGTAGTTGTTCCTGCGGCACGTGCCCGTCTCCGCCAGCTCGTTGGCCACCTGGTTCTCGATGCCGAAAGTGACGCACTGAACAAGCTGCTCGACAACGCGCAGCAGCGCGGCGAGCAGCTCAACTTGAACCTGCTCGGTGAGGCCGTCCTCGGCGAGAAGGAAGCAACAGATCGTGCAGAGCGCACGCTCAACCTGATCAAAAACCCACGTGTGACCTACGTGTCCGTCAAGGCATCGTCGATGGTGTCGCAGCTCAACCACTGGGATTACGACGAATGCGTTCGATTGGTCAAGGACCGCATCCGCCCGCTGTACCGCGCTGCGCGCGACCGTAGCCCTCAGGTGTTCATCAACATGGACATGGAGGAGTACCACGACCTGCATCTCACGCTGGACGTGTTCACGCAGCTGCTCAGCGAGGAGGAGTTCAAGGACTACCAGGGCGGCATTGTGCTTCAGGCGTACTTGCCGGACACGCTTGGTGCACTCGAGTACCTGGCCGACTTCGCCCAGAAGCGTGTGGCCGACGGTGGCTCCAAGATCAAGATCCGTCTGGTCAAGGGTGCGAACCTGTCCATGGAACGCCACCACGCTGAAGTCAAGGGTTGGGAGCAGGCTCCGTACCTGACCAAGGATGAGGTGGACGCAAACTACTACCGCCTGCTGGATTTCATCCTGCGCCCTGAGTTTGCAGATGCGGTTTCTATCGGTATCGCTTCGCACAACCTGTTCACGTCTGCGTTGGCATACGAGCTGGCACAGCGCCGCGGTGTCACCGCGATGATCGACTCTGAGATGCTGCAGGGCATGTCCCCTGCGCAGCAGGAAATCGTGCGCGAGGTGTACGGCGACCAGATCCTCTACACCCCGGTTGTCGGCCGCGATGACTTCGACGTGGCGGTGAGCTACCTGGTGCGTCGTCTCGAAGAGAACGCTGCCCCGCAGAACTTCCTGCATGCCCTGTTCGCTCCGAAGACTGAGGACCGCGATCCGATTAAGGAGCAAGAGAACGTCTTCCGCTGGGCTGTCGGCAACCGTTGGGACGTGCACAATGGCCCGAACCGCACGCAAGACCGTAATACGGAAACTGAGCGCCACGTCGCACATGCTTCCGCAACGACCGGCCGCTTCTTCAACGAGCCGGATACGGATCCTGCCCTTGAGGCCAACCGTGCTTGGGCGATCAAGCACCTGAGCACTCCGCCATCGATCGACACCGGTGAGGAGATCACCGATCCGGTTGCTATCCGCGACAACATCGCGCGCGCACTCGAGGCGCAGAAGGCGTGGGGCGCGCTGTCCGCGAACGAGCGTGCAGAAGTGCTCGAGGCGATTGGTGACGAGATCGCGCGCCGCCGTGGCGAGTTCATCTCCGTTGCTGCGCACGAGGCTGGCAAGACTGTCGACCAGTCCGACCCGGAGATCTCCGAGGCTATCGACTTCTGCGACTACTATGCAGATAGCGCCCGTCACCTCGACGACATTGAGGCAGAGTTTGAGCCAAACAAGCTCACCGTGGTCGTTCCACCGTGGAATTTCCCGGTCGCCATTCCGACCGGCGGTGTCATGGCGGCGTTGGCTGCAGGCTCCGCTGTGATCCTGAAGCCGGCACCGCAGGTGACGCAGTGCGCCAAGCTGATCGCGGATTGCATCCAGGCAGTCTTCGCAGAGAAGGGCATCGACCCGGATACGGTGCAGTACGTTCGCGCTGACGAAGGCGAAGCGGGCAAGGCACTGCTTACCGACGACGCCGTGGACGCCATCATCCTCACCGGCGCATCTGAGACAGCCCAACTGTTTAAGTCGTGGAACCCGCAACTTAACGTCATGGCTGAGACCTCGGGCAAGAACGCCATCATCATCACGCCGTCCGCCGACCCGGATCTGGCGATCAACGACCTGTACCTGTCGGCGTTCGGCCACTCGGGCCAGAAATGCTCCGCTGCGTCGTTGGCAATTCTCGTCGGCTCCGCGGCCGAGTCTGAGCGTATTCGTGGCCAGCTCCTTGACGCTGCATCCACCCTCGTGGTCGGCCCAGGCACCGAGCTCTCCACCACGATGAACGGCTTGATTGAAGCTCCGGGAGAGAAGTTGCAGCGCGGTTTGACCAAGCTCGAACCGGGCGAGAAGTGGTTGCTCCAGCCGAAGAAGCTCGATGATGAAGGCAAGTTCTGGAGCCCCGGTATCCGCGACAACGTTAAGCCTGGCTCCTGGTACCACCAGAACGAGTGCTTCGGACCGGTCCTGGGCATCATGCACGCCAAGGACCTCGATGAGGCTATTGAGTGGCAGAACTCCACCGGCTACGGCTTGACTGCGGGTATTCACACCCTTGACGGCGACGAGATCAATACCTGGCTCGACCGTGTGGAAGCTGGCAACGTCTACGTCAATCGCGGTATCACCGGTGCGATCGTGCAGCGTCAGCCGTTCGGTGGCTGGAAGAAGTCTTCGGTCGGCCCAGGCGCGAAGGCTGGTGGCCCGAACTATGTGGCACAGATGGGCACGTGGCGTGACCGCGATGGTGTGGCTCCGTCGCCGGGCGTGAGCATCTCCGCCGATATCCAGGAGCAGCTGGAGGCGTTCCGCCCGAACGTCGATGCGGAGGACTACGGCTGGCTCTCCCGTGCTGCTGAGTACGACCAGCGCGCATGGGACCGCGAGTTCGGTCGTGGTCACGACCACTCTGGTCTTCGCTCGGAGGCGAACATCTTCCGTTACCGCAACACGCTCGAGCCGGTCGTGATCTACGTCGGTGAGAACTACCGCTTGCGCGATGTCTACCGCCAGCTGCTCGCAGCAGCGATCACCGGCTCCGAGATCCGTGTCGTTGCTCCTGCGGAAATCGCCTCGGATCTGGAGGCTGCTGCGATCACGGTCGATGCGAACCGTGTGGAAGGCACCCCGTCGCGCATCCGCGTTATCGGTGATGCCCCAGCAGACATCTACGGCGACATCACCACCGCTGTTTTTGATAGCCCGGCGCTCATCGACGGTCGACGTGAGTTGCTCCCGTACCTACTGGAGCAGGCCATCTCCGCAACCCTGCACCGTTTCGGCGTCATCCACGACCCGGCCGGCATCAGGAACTAGTCCCCCACTAACCGACACAACCCTGGGAGAACCCGATGACTACGAAACCACCACCATCGGAAGCATCAACTCGTCCTAAAGCTGGCGTCATTCCTGACGAAGATGCCGGCTTGCAGAAAGGGCTGTCCACCCGTCAGATCAACATGATCGCAATTGGCTCGGCGATCGGTACCGGTCTGTTCCTTGGCGCAGGTTCGCGCCTTGAGGCCGCCGGACCGTCGCTAGCCCTGATGTACCTGCTCTGCGGTTTCATCGGATACCTCATCCTGCGGAGTCTGGGTGAGCTCATTGTCCACCGTCCAACCTCGGGTTCGTTCGTGTCCTACACTCGCGAATTCTTTGGCGAGAAGGCCGCATACGTCTCGGGCTGGTTGTACTGGTTCAACTGGGCAGCGACCGCCGTTGCTGACGCGACAGCACTTGCTATCTACATCCGCTGGTTCGGCCAGTTCTACGGTTGGATTAACGACATTCCGCAGTGGGTCATCGCACTTGCGATCATCGCTCTTGTGACGGGCATGAACCTCGTCTCGGTGAAGTTCTTCGGCGAGATGGAGTTCTGGTTCTCCCTGATCAAGGTGGCGTTCCTGCTCACGTTCCTCGCGGTCGGCATCTTCATGGTCATCTTCGGCAATCCGAGTGGTGATCTGACTGGCCTGACGCTCATCTCCGATCACGGTGGCTGGTTCCCGAACGGCGTACTGCCGGCACTGATCGTGATCCAAGGCGTCGTGTTCGCTTACGCAGGTATCGAGCTGCTGGGCACGACCTCTGGTGAGGCAAAGAACCCCCGTAAGGACATCCCGAAGGCGATTAATGCTGTTGTCTTCCGCCTGCTGGTGTTCTACTTCGGCTCCGTGCTCCTGCTGTGCATGCTGCTGCCGTACACCCAGTACTCCGGTGACGAGTCACCGTTTGTGACTTTCTTCAACTCCATCGGCGTGCCGTACGCCGGTCCTATCACTCAGTTGGTGGTCATCACCGCTGCGTTGTCCTCCCTGAACGCCGGCCTCTACTCCACGGGCCGCATCATGTACTCGCTGTCCAAGGCCGGTTCCGCACCGCAGTGGGCAGGCAAGGTCACCAAGGGTGGTGTGCCCTACGGTGGCATTCTGATGACCACCGGCGTCGCCCTGTTCGGCGTTGTGCTCAACTACTTCGTGCCGGAGGCAGCGTTCGAGGTTGTGTTGAATATCGCGGCACTTGGCACGATGGCGTCCTGGGCGGCAATTTCCCTGTCGCACATGCGCTTTGTGCGGCTGGCCCGGCAGGGCAAGTACACCCGTCCGGATTACCGCGCACCATTCTCGCCGTTCACCGATATTGTCTCGCTGCTGTTCCTTGGGCTGGTTGTCGTGCTCATGGCCTTCGACTACCCAATTGGCACCTGGACACTGATTGTGTCGCTGCTGATGTGGCCGGCGCTTGCATTCGGCTGGTTCAAGGTCCGCGATCGCGTTGAATTCATCTCGCGTTCGCACGTGAACTACGAGCACGTCACTGGTGAACAAGCACCCGACATTGATCCCCCAATCGTTACCCATTAATCCCCTCTTACTTTGAAAGGAAGTTTCCGTATGACTCAACTTGTCGACGTCACCAACATGTGCCGCTGGATCGACCACCACGGTGTGGAGAAGATCATCGCCGGCATCCTCGAATACATCGAAAAGGACTTCGTCCGCTGGGAGGAATTTGACAAGATTCCGCGCGTGGCCAGCCACACCCCTATCGGTGTCATTGAACTGATGCCCACCTCCGACTCAATCGAATACGGATTCAAGTACGTCAACGGCCACCCGTCGAACCCGGCTCGTGGCTTCCAGACTGTGACCGCTTTCGGTTTCCTGGCTGACGTAGACAACGGCTACCCTACGTTTGAAGCCGAGATGACCTTGCTCACCGCACTTCGTACTGCTGCAACCTCCGCAATGGCGGCAAAGTACCTCGCGCGCAAGGACTCTGAAGTCATGGCGATGATTGGCTCCGGTTCCCAGTCAGAGTTCCAGGCGCTCGGGTTCCGTGCGGCATTGGGTATCGAGAAGGTCCGCATCTTCGACATCGACCCGGACGCGATGGAGAAGTTCCGCCGCAATATCGAGCCGCTCGGCATCGAGGTCTACATCGCCGACAGCGTTGAGGATGCGCTCGAAGGCGCAGACATCATTACGACCTGCACCGCCGACAAGGCGCAAAACACCATCCTGGATTACTCCCTGGTTCGCCCTGGTGTGCACATCAATGGTGTGGGTGGTGACTGCCCGGGCAAGACGGAGCTTGATCCGCGCATTCTTGACGACGCCACCGTGTTCGTCGAATTCCCTCCCCAGACCCGCATCGAGGGCGAGATCCAAAACAAGGGCGAGGACTTCGAGGTCGTCGAACTGTGGAAGGTCATCGCAGGCAAGGTCCCGGGCCGCTCTAGCGATGAGGAGATCACACTGTTCGACTCGGTCGGCTTCGCAATCGAGGACTTCTCCGCCCTGCGCTACCTGCGCGACTCGACTGCTGGCACCGACTTCCAGACCTATATTGAGTTGGTCGCCGACCGGATGATCCGAAGGACCTGTTCTCCCTGACCACCAAGGTGCTCAGCCCCATGTAGAGCGCTCTGCCTAACGACGAAACGGGGTTAAGCGACAAAATGTGTGTCTGCTATCGGCGTGTCGCGGGGGTTAGATGTGGCCTTTTT